>JADGHX010000234.1 GCA_019683695.1 Steroidobacteraceae bacterium | reverse complement strand
GGTGGGGGGGTGGGGGGGGGCGGTACGGGCGCGGGCGCCGGGGGGCGCCGCGGCGCCACGTCCGTTGAAGAGAGGCGGAAGAGACATGAGCAGAATGAAATCACCGTGGGTTTGCGTGGCGTTCGCACTCGGTGGATTGGCAACGGGCATGGCCTTCGCGCAGTCCGGGGCGGACGCGCTCAGCGCCTGCACGAGCCTGAAGAACGAGAAAGCCCGTCTGAAGTGCTACGACGAGCAGATGGCGAAGCAGGGCCGCGCGGCTGCCGCAGCGGAGGCCGCCGACGCACCCTCCGCGCCTCAACCCGAACCCGCACCCGCCGCGGCGAGTGCCGCGCCTGCAGCGCCGGCCTCTGCAGCGGCACACGCGCCGGCCGCACCGGCCACCACTGCAGCGCCTTCGGCAACACCCCGCGCCGATTCCGGTACCGCGCTGTCTCCGGAAGACGAGTTCGGCCTTGCGGGTGAAGCGCTTCGCAAGAAGCGGCAGAAGCAGAACGCGGCGTTGCCGCCGGACGAAATCTCCGCGCGGGTCAAGGCCGTGAGCCGCCGCGCCTGGGGCGAGCATCTCATCGAGCTCGAGAACGGCCAGTTCTGGGTGGAAACGCGGCACATGGGCCGCGAACCCCCTGCCACGGGCGAGATCGTGAGGATCCGCCGCGGTGTGCTGGGCGCGTACTACCTCGAACGCGAGCACGGAGCGCCGCTGAAGGTCAAGCGGCTGGAGTAACCGCCGCCGGCGCTCCGCGGGCGCTCAGTGCCCGTGGTCGCCGGCCCCGTGCACGTGGCCGTGTGCCAGCTCTTCCTCGGTCGCGTCGCGGACGCCCGTGACTTCGACCTCGAAGTTCAGCACCTTGCCGGCGAGCGGATGATTGGCATCGAGCGTGACCATGTCGGCAGCGACATCCGTCACCGTCACGGCGCGCGGGCCTTCCGGCGTGTGGGCCTGAAGGCGCATGCCGGGCGCCACGTTCGCGATGCCCCTCAATGCACGAAGCGGCACGCGCTGCACGAGCTCCTGGTCGTATTCCCCGTAGCCTTCGGCCGGTGAGAGCGTGACGTTGAGCTTGTCACCCACATTCCGCCCTTCGAGCTCGCGCTCGAGCCCCGGCACCAGATTGCCGTGCCCGTGCAGATAGGCGATGGGTTCGGCGGAAACGGAGCTGTCGATGACCTGGCCCGCGTCGTCTGTCAGCGTGTAATGAAACGTCACGACAGAGTTCTGGCTGATGGACATGCGGTGCTTCCTGTGAAGTGAAACGTCGGAGTGTACCGGAGTCGCATCTGCCGGGCGCCCTTGTTTAGGGGTCATTCGATGATTTCGTGCACGTCCAGCTCCCGCAGTGGCTCGAGGTATTCCTTTACGGTGAGCAGACCCATGCACGGCATTGCGCCTGCGGGCACGCCGGCACCCGAGGCGAGCTTTCCCGCAAGCGCGATCGCCGCACCACACGGAATGTGCGGCCCGTGATTGCGCCGGGCGATCAGATTCCACGTGATGCGCAACGGACGTTGATCGCGACCCTGCCCTTCGAGTGTGACGAACATGCCGCCCGCATCGCTCAGCAGCGGCTCGAGCCAGCGGCTCGCGCGATTGAGCGACGGCGCGAACGGCACGATCGTTCGAAGCACACCGAGCCGTACGAGGCCGGCGAGGCACCATACCGTCAGATGACCGAGCCCATTCGCGAAGCCCGCGTGGAAACTGACCGTGCGCACCGACGGGTAGCGATGCGGAAACAGCTGCAGATCCGGCACATCGCAGTGACTCAGCCATCTCACACCGACGGGCTGTGGAAAACGGTGGCGGTGCAGCCCGTGCCAACCGTGAGTTGTGGTCCACGCGCCATTTTCCCAATGCGTGAACGGCTTTCCGCAGTAGCCGAAAACGCTTTGCACGGTGGCGAGCCCGGGGACGCGCGCACCCGTACCGATGCCGAGACGAATGACGTCGAGGCGCGCAAACTGCGTACGGTAGCGGTCGACCACAGCAGACGAGAGCGCAGGCACTGAGCTCGCGCCACTGATGACGCGCACACCACAGCTGCGCGCCTGTTCGTCCAGCACGGTGATTCCGCACACGAAATCGCGGCCATCGGCGAGATCGATGTAATTGCATCCGGCTTCGATGGCCGCGCGCGCCACCGTGTAGTGCTGCGTCTGAAACGGGCCCGCCGTGTGGATCACCGTGTCGATGCGCAGATGAGCCAATCGGCGCGCCAACGCGGGGTCGTTCGCATCACACGCTTGTCCGCTCGCGGCTGCGAGGCCCAATGCGCGCGCCGCGGCCGCGGCCTTGTCTCCGTCACGACCCGCAATCAGTACGTCGATGTGCGGATTGCGCGCGAGCGCAGCGGCAATCCGCTTGCCGAAGAATCCGTATCCCCCCAGTACGAGAACCTTGTGCATCCACTCGATGCGCGCCGCTCACGCGCGCAAGCTTGTGCGGCCTGCTGCCCGTGCCGAGAATAGCCGTTCTTGCCCAGTCGCGAGGCGCCACCATGATCCAGCTCGCCACTCGTCCCGAACCGATCGAGGTTGATCCCGGCCAGTCCGCCGTCGTCGTGGTGGACATGCAGAACGCCTTCGCCAGCCCGGGCGGGCTGCTCGATCTGGCGGGCGTGGACATTTCCGGCGCGGCCGAAGTCGTGCGCACGATTCGCGGCGTGCTGGAGGCCGCGCGCAGCCGCGGCGTTCCGGTCGTCTATCTGCAAACGGGCTACAAGCCCGATCTCAGCAACGGCGGCGGAGAAGCGTCCCCGAACCCGCGCAAGGAAACCGCGCTGTGCCTCATGCGCGCGCGCCCGGAGTTGCGCGGGAAGCTTCTCGTCGAGGGCACGTGGGACTTCCAGATCGTGGATGAGCTGCAGCCGCAACCGGGAGACCTCGTCGTGCTGAAGACGCGGTACAGCGGCTTTGCCGGCACCACTCTGGATTCCCTCCTGCGCGCGCGGGGTATCCGCTACCTGTTCTTCACGGGCATCGCCACGAACGTCTGCGTCGAATCCACGTTGCGCGACGCGTATTTCCACGAGTACTGGCCGATCCTCGTCACAGACGGCTGCATGCAGGCCGGCCCGCGCGCAGCACACGAGGCAACGCTCTTCAACGTCGAATCCTTCTTCGGCTGGACACTCCCCGCCGCCACCCTCATCCACAGTCTGCAGCCCGCCGCGGCCGAACGCGCGCCCTCAGCGGCCCGCGCGTTTCCTACCCGAAGCCTCTGAGCAACTCGCCCGCCCACTCCCCCATTCAGACCAGCACCGGGCGGCGGTCATCAACCGCACCAGCCGATTCCGCGCGCCGGTTGCGAGCGGCACACCCTCGCGCGGCCGATCGCCGCCCCACCAAAGCCACGTCTCTAAACGAACGAAGCCACGCCCCCGACGGAACGCGTTCGAGTATCCTGTGCGCCCTGGCATTCCTGCTTCCCGAAGTTCTCCGCCGATCACCCCGTGCCCGCCCCCGACCTGAGCGCAATCGAAGCGCGCCTCCGCGACGACGGCTTCGCCTGGGCCGCCTCCGGCACCGTTCGCACCCTGCTGCCCGCCACAGCCCTCGAAGGCTGGCCCGAATTTGCCGCGAGCTGGAACGACCTGGGCGTCGACACCTACATGGCCGATGGCGGGCGCTATCGCCGGCGGCGCTTCAGTGCGTTCGAAGTGTCGGCGGACGTCATCCGGCGCAAGCCGCATCAGCCGCATTATCAGAGCCGCGACTACAACCCCCTGAACGGTGGCATCGAGCGCTGGTTTCTCCCGATCACCGACCCGATTGCGGGCAGCACGGTGCTGCAGTCGATCCTGCGTCTGGGGTTCTCGATCTTTCACCCGCTGACGCCCGTGGCGTCACGTCCAGCGTCGTGGCACGTGGAGTGTCATCAGTTCCGCATCGAGGCACGGGAAGGCGAGCACGGCAAACCCACGCCCGAAGGCCTGCACCGGGATGGCGTGGACTGGGTGCTCGTCATGCTGGTCACGCGCGAAAACGTCGCGGAGGGCGTCACCTCGATCCACGGCCCTGCGCGGCAGCTGCTCGGGCGCTTCACCCTGACGGAGCCCCTGGATACCGCATTCGTTGATGATGGTCGTGTGTATCACGGCGTGACGCCGGTCGTGCCCATCGATCCGGACCGGCCGGCGTTCCGCGATGTCTTCGTGGTCACGTACCGCAGAGCGTGAGGCGCTCGCCACGCACGGCTGAGAGCGGTCCGCACACCGAACACGAGACACGCGGGCGTGGCAGCGCGGTCGACCCGTGCCTTTCAATACCGCGCCAGTCTTGCCGGGCCAGCTGAGAGAACAAGGGGGATCAATGAAGCGCTCGCACCTGTACGGAGCCCTGTTCGTGTCGTTCGCGATGGGCGGCTGGGCCCACGCAAGCACCGCCGAGGTCTGCAACCGCGCCTGCCTCGAAGGCTTCGTCGATCGCTATCTGGATGCGGTGGTCGCCAATCAGCCCTCGATGGTGCCGCTCGCGCCGAACGTGAGATTCACCGAGGACGGGCAGCAGCTCGTGATCGGCGATGGCCTCTGGAACACGATGCGCGCGAAGGGCCGCTATCGCCTGTTCGTCACGGACGTCCCCGCGGGCCAGGTGGCGTTCTTCGGCTCCATCGAGGAAGACCATCGCGATCCGCAGAAGGGCACGCCCGCGCTGCTCGCCTTGCGCCTGAAAGTGCGCAACCTGCAGATCGAGCAAATCGAGCAGATCGTCATTCGCGACGAGAAAGCGGGCGAACGCGTGAACGCCATGACGGTGGACCCGGTGTATCTCGAAGCCATCCCGCCCGCCGAGCGCATGTCGCGCGCCGACCTGATTGCAACGGCGAACAAGTACTTCACCGGCATGCAGCAGAACGACGGCAAGGGCGACTACCCCTTCACCGAAGACTGCAACCGCATCGAGAACGGCATGCAGTCCACGAACGTGCCCACGCCGAAGGGCGAGAAACGGCCGGACCCGAAGACCTCCACCACGTATTCGGCGCAGTGGAGCTGCCTCGAGCAGTTCCAGTCCGGGCTGCTGCATTTCGTGACCCGCATTCGCGATCGCCGCTTCGTCGCCGTGGATGAGGAGCGCGGCATCGTGTTCGCGTTCGGGTTCTTCGATCACTCCGGCGGCGCAACGCGCACGTTCACGACGCCCGACGGACGCACCGTGACGTCCGGACCCGTGCAGCCGTGGACGTGGCAGATCGCCGAGCTGTTCAAGATCGAGAAGGGCAAGATCCGCCGGATCGAAGCCCTGCTCCGCCGCTCGGAGTACGGCATGATCTCCGGCTGGAGCACCTGGTCGCAGGGCATGTCCGACGTCGCGCGCGACGTCACGTTCGAATGATCCGCGAACGGTTCTACGCAACGGCCTCGGCTTCAACGACGCTGATGCCGAGCGGCGTCGTGATGACGCGCGTCAGCGAGAATGCCGCCCGCGCGAGCAGCTCGCCGTATTCCTCGGCCGAGCGCTCTCGCGCGCGGCCAAACAGCACGAGCATCTGCAGATCGAACAGCTTTGCGGCCACTCCGTCCGCATCGTCCGTGACCACGTATTCGATGATGAGCAGTCTGCCGCCCGTGGGTAGCGCCGCTCGGCAGTTCTTCAGTATCCGGACGCAATGATCGTCATCCCAGTTGTGAATCACGCGCCCGAGGACGGCGGCATCCGCACCCGTGGGCAGGGATTCGAAGAAGTCACCCGGAACGATTTCACAGCGCTCCGCGACGCCGGCAGCCTCGAGCACCGACCTGCTCTGCTCGAGAGCGGCAGGCAGGTCGAACAGCTTGCCGCGCAGCGCAGGGTACGCTTTCAGGAGTGAGGCGATAAACGCGCCTTGTCCCCCACCCACGTCCAGCACCGTGTGGCAACCCGAAAAGTCGTACGCCCGGATCACCGCGGCAGCAACCTGCGTGGAATACGCCCGCATGCCCCGGTGAAAAAGCTGCCCGGCTTCCGGCCTCCGCTCGAGCAGATCGAAGTGGGCGCACCCGTGAGCGCGCTCGAATGCAATGTCGCCGGCCCGCATGATCGGTGAGCAGACACTCCGAGATCGCATTCAGCGCGAACCGCGGGCCCGGCGCTTCGACGAACACACCCACGGCGGCCAGTGCGCGCATCACGCGGAAGAGCATTTGCTCGTCCACGTTGCATCGGCTCGCGAGCTGCGCCGCGCTCTTCGGGCCATCAGCGAGCAGATCGGCGATGCCCAGATCGGCAATGAGCGAGATCGAGCGAACGATGGCATGTCCACTCATCAGTGAAAGCATCGTTCCCAGCGGGTTCGCGGGTGCGCGTTCGGGCATGACGGTCACCTCTTCAGTGGACTTCTCGTAGGTCGCAAGTATTGCGCCGCCCTGGTTCGCAAATGCAATGCATCGCGCCTGGTACGCGATCACGACTTGTCGAACCACCGACGCGGTGCGGTAGATGACGAAACGTGGCAATGGACGCGCCGACGGCGCAGACTTGCGCGCGCGTTGGGCCGACCCGAGGGGCTGTCATGCTTGCGAAGGTCTGTGCAGAGTTTATCGGCACGTTCTGGCTCGTCCTGGGTGGGTGCGGCAGCGCGGTCCTCGCCGCCGCGTTTCCGGAGCTCGGAATCGGCTTTGCGGGCGTGGCGCTCGCGTTCGGGCTCACCGTGCTCACGGCCGTCTACGCCCTGGGGCCGGTGTCAGGCGGGCACTTCAATCCCGCCGTGTCGGTCGGGTTGTGGGC
>JADGHX010000233.1 GCA_019683695.1 Steroidobacteraceae bacterium | reverse complement strand
GTCACCATCGTCACGGGTGTGGGCGTGACCATTCCCGAGCGCTGCTGAATGCGCGACCCGGTGATCGTGATTTCCGCCGGCGCCTCGTCGGCAGCGTCCTGCGCCGAGGCACTGCTGCCGGCGCCGAACGCCGCCAGTGCCGAAAACAAGGATCCCCACCATCCACGCTGCCTCATCGATTGCCCCCCTGTCTGATTGTCGATTCTGCGGATGGTGATCTGGCCGCCGGGCGTGGCGGCGGCCTCGAGTCCCGTGCCATCCAGCAGAATCGCGAGACCGTCTTCTAATTGATACTCACCCACGAGCTCGTTCGCCGTGCGGCCGCGCAGTGTCTCGTAGGGAAAGAGGACCCGAACGCCGGCCTGCTGGGCGAACAGCGTCAGGGCTGCATCCGCCTCGAGCCGCGGAATATCGAAACGGATCGCCTCCTCCGCCCAGCAGCTCGCGTGCACGCAGGCCACGATCACAATCACGACATTCCGTTTCCACATAGACAGACGGGGTGGCGTGATCCGCCACTTCCCGAAGCCCCCCTTTCTCCGGCACGGCACTCTGGCTTGCCGCGCACGCTCAGCCGCTGTGCGGTCGACATCGCCTCTGTGACGAGACAAACGAACGCGACAAATCCGCCATCCCGACGGACCGAAAAGAAGGCACCGCCGGTTCGCGGATGAGCTTGCAGCGCGGAACCGCAACGCTTCCGCTTGCAGGGTCACGGCCTGCTCGGGACGCAAGCAGGCCGTGTTCTGCGCGAGTGAGCGGCGGCGGCTGTCAGAAGTCGAAACGCAGGCCGACGGTGTAGCGCCGACCCATCTTGTCGAAGAGGGCGAAATTCGAATGGGTCGACCCGGTGAAGCCCCACGTGGGCGCCAGCGGCGGATCGCGGTCGAACGCGTTGTTCACGTTCGCGAAGATCTCGCCCGCACCCTCCATGAAGTCGAAATGGTAGGACACGCGCAGGTTCGTGTACGCCGCCGAGCTCACTCGGTTGATGTTGATGTCGTCCTCGTCCCACCGCGCGTCGTAGGTGCCGCTGCTGATGTAGCGGTGGGTCACCGAGGTCGACACGGGCCCGATGCGGTACGTGGCCGTGAGCATTCCTTGCCAATCCGGCGCGCCGCCGCCGAGGCCCGTCTGCCCTGCGCGATCAATCGGCGCTGCACCGGCCTGGGTGGTCGAGAGCTCGTGCACGAATCCTGCGAAGGCGCGCACCGTGAGACGCTCGTTGCGCCCGAAGAAGCTCACCGGCGTGGCGTAGGTCGCCTCCACGTCCACACCACGCGTGCGGGCGCCATCGATGTTCTGGAATGTGTTGATCACTTCCGTGATGAGACCGGTTTCCGGATTGCGAATGATGAGCGCGCAGTTGCTCTCCACACCGGCGAAGCAGTTATCCACAATGTTCTGCACGCCGATCGTCGCGATGGCTCCGCTGATGTCGATGTCGTACCAATCCACCGAAACCGCGAACCCGTCGAGCCACGATGGCTGATAGATCGCGCCGACGGTGACGGTATCGGCCTCTTCCGGCTTGATGTTCGGGTTGCCACCTGTCAGCGCCGTCATCGCATACGACTCGTCGCTGCCGCTCAAGGGATCGATAACGGAGCTGCCACCGCGAGAGATATCGAAGCGCTCCGAAAGCGTGCCGGCGCGGATGTCACGCGACACCGTGCCGCGCAGACGCAGATCGGTCAGCGGCTGCCAGTCAAGACCTGCCTTCCACGCCCAGATGCCGCCGCTTCCCTCGTAGTTGGCGTGGCGAACCGCTGCGTTGAGGTTGAGCGAGCGCGCAAAGCGCGTATCGGTTGCCAGCGGCACGATCGCTTCGCCGAACACTTCCCAGACGTCGTACTTGCCGGCCACCGGCGTCGGATTGCCGCGCTCGAAGATGCGCGCATTCTCGTAAGCGTCTGGCAGACCGTCGTAGCCCTGCGACTCATCGGGCGGCACGGTCATCGCTTCGAGATCGTCGGGCCCTGCCGTCTGATCGAGGGAATCCTGGCGGTACGCGGCGCCGGTCGCCACGGCAACGGGCCCCGCCCACGTGCTGAATGGCTGCCCCTGCAGCACCACTTCCGCCGAATGCTGCTCGACAAGCTGATCGCGCCAGGAGTCGTCCTGGATCCACTCGATGGCCTCGCGCGATGCCGAGCCTGGACCGAAAAGGTTGAGCGGCACGCACCCATCGTCGGGAAACGACAGCGTGGAGCGACACACCGGTGCTCCAGTGTCGGGGTCGGCCACCACGTCGAGCGCACGGTACAGGCGATCCACACGATTCGCGTGATGGAGTGTCAGCATCTGCCTGTTGCGGCCATACTGGTAGTAGGCGTTGTAGCGCCACCCACCCGGATCGCCGCCTTTGAAACCCGCGGTCACCGAGATCATGTCGTTGTCTGTCTCGACGCGTGGCGCGCCGAGATCGGCCTTGCTGGAGAGCCGGCCGAACGGAAACGACGGGATATCGAGATCGAACATGCGCTGACGAATGGATTCGTCCAGGAACGCATTGTCGCGAAAGATCGTCGCTTCCCAGTTGCCGAACATCGCCGCACCCTGGGTGTCGTACGATGCGCCGCTTTTTCCATACAGCGCCTGCACGAAGGCCGTCAGGTTGTCCGTCACGTCGTACGTCACGTGCGTGAACGCGGTGGCGCGGTTCGTCGCGGGCATGAGCCACGTGTCCACGCCGCCGTCGATGCCGCCGCCCCCGGACTGCGCGTTGCGCGCGATGATGTCGCCGGGCGCAACCGTCGAGGGGACGCCTCCGGCCAGAAACTCCGTGCCGGCAAGCGGACCCCGCGGGATATATCCCCCATACGTGAACTCACGCGAATGCACGTTGGGCACGATGAGCTGCCGCGGCCCCGTGGGCGAGGGGTTCGCAATGCGCCCCCAGCTCTGGAACCAGTCGCGCTCCGCGTAGGACTCAACACCACTTGCGTTGTAGTAATCCGCGGATGCGATGATGTGCCCGCGCTCGCCCAGGGCGCGGCCCCAGGACAGCGAAGCCTCCACGTCCTTGTTGTCGCTCTCGCCCGTCATCCCGCCCTGGAAGTCGCCTTTCAGGCCGACGAAATCCGTGTCGAGCACGAAGTTCACCACGCCGCTCACGGCGTCGGAGCCGTACGCGGCGGAGGCGCCACCCGTGACGACGTCCACGCGACGCACGAGCGCCTCGGGGAAGAGATTCACGTCGATGGTGCCATTGCGGGTCGAAGGAACAACCCTGCGCCCATCGAGCAGCACGAGCGTGCGGGAAGCACCGACGCCGCGCAGGTTGAGGATGCTCGCACCCGCCGTGCCGGTCCATCCTGCGCCCACTGTTGCCGCCGACGCGTTCTGCAGGAACTGCGGGAGTTGCTGGAGCGCGTCGGCAAGCGTCGTCGGTGCGAGCTTCGCCAGCTCGTCGAGACTCATCGACGTGACTGGCGTCGGCGTGCTCATGCCGGTCGTCTGCTCGATGCGTGAGCCCGTGACCGTCACCTCCTGGATCGCGCTTGTGCCGGTCGCCTCGGCCGCCGGCTCCTGAGCGCCCGCCATGGAGGTCAATGCCGCGAGCAGCGTTCCGAGCAATCCCCTGCGCTTCGTCATCTCGTCGCTTTCCTTTTCATCCGGCACCCGGCGCACCGTGATCTGGCTGCCACCGGTGACAGCTTCGAGACCGGTTCCCGCGAGCAGGATCTTCAGCCCATCGTCGATCCGATATTCGCCGCAGAGCGGCTTCGCATTGACGCGGCTGACGGTGTCGTACGGAAACAGAACCGGCAGGCCCGCCTGCTGAGCGAAGCTCGTGAGCGCGATATCGGCCCTCTGCTCCGGGATGTCGAACCACACGACGCCGCCGTCATCCGCCTTTGAGACTGGAGCTGCGAAACAACCCAGCGTGAGCAGGCAGAACACCCGGAGTGACACGCCTCGTGTCGCGAGGGGATAGACAGGCAAGACAGCAGAATCCGCCATTGCGGCGGCAGATCAGCGCGCGGGCGCGGCTGAAAGGATGATTCGATGCGCCCCTTCCCGGCGTGAATCGATGCCGAAGTTCATGCGAAGCGCCTCCAGCAGACCTTCGATGTCGCCCGTGCGGAAGTAGCCCCCCACGCGAACCGTGCGCAACTGCTCGTCCGCCAGCACGAACTCGGTTTCCGTGTACCGGTCGATCTCGGACAGCACGAACTCCAGCGGCTCGCCCTTGAAGATGAGCATGCCCCGCTGCCACGCAAGGCGCGCATCGATCTCCGCGGGATCGGCGGTGCGAATGAACTGCCCATCCGAGCGCATCGTGACGATCTCGTGGGCGGCAACGGTCGTCTCGACGGGCACCAGCGCGGCTTCACCGACGACGTCGGCCGTCGTTGGGGCGCGCGGCGCAAGGACTTTCACCTTGCCTTCCGTCACCGTGAGCTCGATGTCATCCGGTGCGAGCACGCGTACGTTGAACGCCGTGCCCACGGCTTGCAGCACGCGCTCACCCACGTGCACGTTGAACGGACGCGACGGATCGTGCGCGACGTCGAAATTCGCTTCGCCGCGCTCGAGAAACACGTCACGAGCCTTCTCCGAGTACTGCACGGTGAGAGCAGAACCGGTATTCAGCGTGATGACGCTGCCATCCCGCGGCCGGACCGTGAGCGATTCGCCGATGGGCGTGCTGTACCTGCCGTACTCCTGCGCCGCGTTCGCCTGGGCCGCCTGCAGATCACCGGAGACATCCGGCGCGCGCCGGCCGGCCAGGAACACCGCGCCGATCACCACCACGAACACGGCTGCCGCTGCAATGGCCGTCAGCGGCACGACCGGCCGCGGGCGCTGCGCACTGGCGGCACTGCCAAGCGGAAAGAGCTCCGCGAGCACCGACATGGAATCCATGCCGTGCCAGCATCTCGCCATGTCCAGCAGCACCTGCTGATTGGCGGGGTCGCGCGCCCATTCGCGCAACTCCGCGCGTTCCTCCGGCGAGAGACCGCGGTCGCGCCCGGCGAGCCACTCGGCAGCCTCCTCGCGTGCCTTCTCCAGGTCCTGACTCGAGAGCTGGGTGCGCATGAATGCTATCCGTCTACTCCGACGCGCTCGCGCCGCCCTCGGGCGAGCTCTCGCAGGATTCCATGTACTTCCGGCACGCCACCAGACCTTTTGCGATGTGCTTCTCGACCGTGCTCTGTGCGATGCCGAGCTGCTCCGCGATTTCCTTCTGGCTCATGCCGTAAACCTTCTTCAGCACGAACACCTGGCGGCACTGCGGCGGGAGGCTCCCCACCGCGCGGCAGAACACGACGAACCGCTGGTTGGCATCGAACTGCGCCTCGGGCGATTCCGCCACCCACTGTTCGTTGACAGATGAGAGCGGCAAATCCTCCATCGAATCCGTCAGGCGCGTGCCCGCCCGCGAGGCGTGATTGAGCGCGAGATTGGCTGCTGTCCGCAGAAGGAACGCGCGCGGGTTGCGGATCGTCATCTTGCCCGCGGCCTCATATGAGCGCGTGAACGCTTCCTGCAGGATGTCGTCCACATCGTGGCGGTTGACGATTCGCCCAACGAGCCGCATCAGCGTGGACCTGCACTCCAGGAACACCGTGAGCAGGCCGCGGACCTCCGGCACGCCCGTTGAAACAGACTCTGGCATGCGCCCCCCTCAGAGCGACCCCCGCATGCACTATAGACTCCGCAGTTCCGCAACGGCAACGGTCCACGTATCGATTACGGTCCGGGTCGTCCGCACGCCGGCATCATGCAAGGCCGCCTCGACAGCGATGCTGTTGTCGACGTTGACGACGAGCGCAGAGCCCGTCGCAAACCGCTAAGCGACGGTGGCCAGTCGAACCGCGGAGTTCTCCCCCACGCAAGCCTCTCGAGTGCGAACGTGTTACGGTTTGAGAGGGCTTCCGAGAGTGTCCAGATGCACGATGACGCTCGAACAGCCGACCTGCGCTCGATCGAGCGCCTGATCGCCTCGTTGCAGGAGGCATGGGCGGTCGGTGATGCCGACGCATTCGCCCGTCGGTTCACGGAGGACGGCACGTTTACGAATGTGCTGGGTATGTTCTTTCAGGGGCGTGCGGCATTCAGGGAACGGCACGACGCCGTGTTCAGGACTGTGTTCAAGGGCAGCACGTTGAAGCTGCGAATCGCCGTACTTCGCTTCATCCGGCCCGACGTTGTCATCGCGGATACGGATGCGGAGCTTCGAAACCCTGCAGCGTTACCCGAGGGGTTGAGTGCGAGCCCGGACGGCACCGTCTATGCCAGGCTCCTCATGGTGCTGGTGAAGGAACGCGACGAGTGGTGGATCAGTGCGTATCACAACGTGCCTGTCGTTCCATCGCAGCCGCGGCGCTGAACGCGCTTGGCGTGCTTGCGGCACGAAGCTTGTGTCGTCGTGAGTCGCCCTTGGATCTTGCGGGCACGGCCGTGCGCCGTGCTTCCTGTCAGGCGGGGCCGAGCGCTTCCTGCAACGTGCGTGCGGTGAGCAGGCGTTCGCCCATCGCGTCCAGCTCGGCAATCGAAGCTCGCGCAATCCGGCTATGCGCCTCCGCGCTCAGGGGCCCGAATCGAACGGTCAGCAGCCGCACGAGGAGATCCGCACGGCCTTCGGCCCGTCCTTCTGCCCGTCCTTCTGCTCGTCCCTGCGCGACATATCGCCGGGCGAACTCGCTCTGATATTCGTACGTACGTGCGTCCATGTCTGCCAGCGCCTGCTGCGCCGCCTCGCTCAATGAA
>JADGHX010000232.1 GCA_019683695.1 Steroidobacteraceae bacterium | reverse complement strand
CCAAACCTCATCTGCATTCATTGTGCACCTGCGCCCATCGGGCCCCGTCGCCTCCGGCGACGTCGCCACTGCGGTTGAAGAATGAAGATGAAAGAACGAAAAAGAACAACCCGAACTTCTAGTGAGGGGAGCGCGCACTGCAATCGATGCGCGTGGAATATGTGCCGGGCGTTCCCGCGGAAACCCGGGCGTGAAACGTGCACCTTTCACCCAAGCGGCACATGCCTGTCTCCGTTCGGAATGTCGCGGAGAATGAGGTTGGGCTGCACGCGCTGCCCGCGGGATCTGCGCCGCTCGTTCCCGCGGGAACGAGCGCTTGAAACCTGCATTTCTGCCGGGCCAGCGCACGCCCGGGTCGCGTATCTGGTTGACAGCACAGAGATAGCAATTGCCCGATGCGAGGCCGTGCCCACACCTTGTGCCCGCCGCGCCGGCACATGCGTGAATCCGTTCAGGCGGCAGCGCGCGCCTCTTCACGCAGGAGATGAGCCAAGCTGCGGCCGCCAATCTCGCGCAACGCCATCAGCCAACCGCACATCCCCTTCGCCAAACGCCATTGGCATCCAGTGGGGCACTGCGCCTATCGGGCCCGTCGTCTTTTCGGTGAAAGAGCGAAAGAAAGAGAACGGACACCTTTCGATCCCGCCCCTTCGATCACTTCACCAGAATCACTTCGCCAGCGGATCCGGCCTCACCTGAAAGTGCACCACCAGGGGCTTCGTCCCCTGCCCGCCCTCCTTCAGCCACGGCGTGCGGTCGCCGCTCGGCACCCACAGACCCCGCCCCTTCCAGCCGGCGTTCGCGTCATCGATGCGGCCTTCGAAACCCTTTGCGTAAAAGCCAAGCGGATACGGAATGCGCAGCGTAACGAACGTGCCGTTCACCAGGGCATGCACGCCATCGAACAGGTTCCCCGTTGCGATGGGCACGTTCTCGCCGAGCCCGAGCGTGTTGTGCTGGTCCACCCACGTGTAGTAGCTCGATTCCACACTGAACTGCGGCAGCTGCGCGAACCCGGGGCCGGGCAGGTTGTGGAAGGTCCAGCCTTCCGGGCAATGCGCGCCCGTGGCGTGCGGACCGTTGAGCGGGCCCTTGCATTTGCGCCGGTCGAACTCACCGAGATGGCCGCTGCCGAGCGAAACCCACACGACGCCGTTGCGATCAATGTCTGCGCCGCGCACACCGAACCCCGGCAGCGGCACCGTGTACACCTCGCTGAGCTGCGTACGTGGATCGAACCGGATCAGCGCCCCGGGATACTGGAACGCCACCGAGCCCCAGACCGACCCGTCCGCGGGATTGGGCATCACGGTGTAGAAGCCACCGGCAATCCGCTTGTCTCGTTTCGGGTCCACGGGCGCGTCCGGCTCCACCCATTCGTCCCGGCGCCCGTTGCCGTTCGTATCGAGCACGAACGGGGACCAGCCTTGTGAGGCCGCGGCGTCGCCCGTCTCATCGAATTTTCGTGTGTCGAGCCAGCCCACGACCTGCCCGCCACCGCTCGTCCAGAGTGTGTTGTTCGCGTCGGACGCGAACTGCAGGTGATGGGTGCTGAAGCACGTGTCCACGAACGTGTACTTCTGCGTCTTCGGCTCGTACACCGCGAGATGCCGACCCGAGCGATTCAGAGGAAACGCCTTCGCGGAAGGATGATCGGAGCCGGCCTTGCAGAAGTCTGGATTGTCGGGCCCGCGGATGCGCGCCGTGTACCAGACGCGACCCAGGTGATCGAGCATCGGGTTGTGCGCGTTCGCCTTGCTGTCCCAGATGCGCTCATCCCCCCAGTACGGCGATCGTGCGGTAACCGGATCATCATGCGTCGTGGGCGTATTCGCATCCCGCACGGGCGCGTGGAACGTGGTGGCCGTGTGCGTTCTCGGGTCGAGAATCGGGAACTCGTCCGTACTCAGCTCCGGCGCGCCATACAAAGGCCCATAGGCATTCACCGTGGGATTGCGGCGGTCCGTGCCGGAAAGATCGTGCAGATACGCCTTGGGGCTCGACCAGTCGTACACGATCGCAACCACGTTGCGCTCGACGCCGCTCGGGCGCTGCGGCTTGGACGCCGGCAGCTCACCGTGCGCGATGCGGTCCGTCCACTCGGCCAGGTACTTGATGGGCACGCCGCGGAGCTGCCCCATCGCGATCCCCACCATCTGCGCGCCGGCCTGGCCGGACTGGATGCGGCGAACCCACGCATCGTGCGAGGAGCTGAACTTGCCGAGGCTCGGAGGAAACGTGCGCGTGGCGAGATTGCCGAGCTGATGGCAGCCGATGCACCCCATGTTCTTCACCCACATGAGGTACTCGTTGAGCCCGCCGCGCAGGTAGGCGACCTCGCCTTCCTGCGGCAGCTTCATCATCGCGTACCAGTACGCAGCCGGGTACACCTGCGCGGCCGCCGCTGCGTCGGGCGCCACCCGGGCACTCAGGTCGACGATCTTCCCGGGCGTGCTCTCAACCGGCGCCGAGTCCACGAGCCCGTAGCCGCGCACCCATACCTTGTACGTTGCGGGCGGAAGGTCCGGCACGAGATAGCGGCCTTCGTCGTCCGTGACTACGATTTTCGCGTAGCGCGTCGGCAGGTCCGCGGTCTCGGCGATGACCCACACGCCGGCCTCCGGCCCATTCGCGCTCGTGACGACACCGCCGATATCGTCCGCGTCCACCTGCACCTGCTGGGCACTGGACGCATTCGGCGCAGAGGCCGATCCGCAGGCGGCCAGGGCCGCAGAGGTCATCACTGCAAGGAAAAGCCGCGGCGTGCACGTTGCGCGCATGGGGAAGATCCTTGTTGTTGGCGCCACTTGCGGGCGGTTGGTGATACCGTTGCGTTTTTCATCGCCGCGGATGCGGCACTCACCCTCAAAGCATGCGCATCGTCACATACAACATCAACGGAATCACCGCCCGTCTGCCGAATCTGCTTCGCTGGCTCGATGAGACGAAGCCGGACGTGGTGTGCCTGCAGGAGCTCAAGGCGCCGCAGGACAAGTTTCCCGAGCTGGATATCCGCAGCGCGGGCTACCACGCCATCTGGCACGGGCAGAAGAGCTGGAACGGGGTCGCGATCCTCTCGCGCCATGAGCCGCCGGTTGAAGTGCGTCGGGTGCTGCCCGGCGATCCGGAAGATCTGCACAGCCGCTACATCGAGGCCACCGTGGGCGATCTGCTCATCGGCTGCCTCTATCTGCCGAACGGCAACCCAGCGCCGGGCCCGAAGTTCGACTACAAGCTCCAGTGGATGGAGCGGCTGATCGTGCACGGCGCCGAGCTCGTGAAGAGCGAACGTCCCGTGATCCTCGCCGGCGACTACAACGTCATCCCGACACCCGAGGACGTCTACAAGCCCGAGCGATGGGTGGACGATGCGCTGTTTCGCGTGGAAACGCGTGAAGCCTTCGGGCGCCTGATGAGCCAGGGATGGACGGATGCGATCCGTGCCAGGCACCCCGGTGAGACGATCTACACCTTCTGGGACTACTTCCGGAATGCGTACGAGCGCGACGCGGGACTGCGCATCGATCATCTGCTCCTGAACCCGGCCGCGGTGAGCCGCCTGGTCGATGCGCGCGTCGATCGCCACGTGCGCGGGTGGGAACGGCCGAGCGATCACGCCCCCACGTGGGTGGAGCTGCGTTGAATCGCCCGCTGCGATGGGCGATGGTTCCGGTGAAGTCTCGCGATGCAATGCAGTGCCGGCCGAACCCCTCGTGGGGGGCCGGTCACCAAACTTGCTGCACGAGTGGAAACGCCACTCTCGGGAGGATGCGTCATGGCCCGCGTGCACTATCCCCATGAGACGAAGATCAAGCTGGCCGCCGCCGCGTTCGCGATTCTCACGGCGGCCATCGCCGGGATCGCGAGCGCCGGTTTGCGGGAAAAGGCGCCGAAGGACGTCGACCTGACGGCGCTCTGGAAGATCAACTCCGAGCTGAGCGATGACCCGCAGAAGGTCATTGCCCGGGCGCGTACCGAAGAAAACGCGGCTAATCGGGGCAGCTCGAGCCCGAGCGGAGGCCGCAGCACCTCCGGCACGGGCGACGTCTTCGGCGGCGTGGTGTTCGGCGGAGTGATTTTCGGCGGTGGGCAGGGCGGCGCCTCCGGCAGCGCGGACCGCCCCGCCAACGATCCGCCGCCGATGGAATCCACGCGCGTGCCGCTCGATGCGTTCCTTGCCACGCGCGAGCAGTTCGAGATCGTGCAGAGCCCCGACGCCATGACGATCCGGAACGACGAGGAAACAAGCACGTGCAAGCCCGGTGAGACCCAGCGCGTGCAACTGCAGGGCGGCGAGCTCGTCGACCAGAAATGCGGCTGGGACGGCGATGCGTTCGTCATCGAGCTCGTCTCGCCGGATGGCGTGAAGCGCACGAAGCGCTATGAGCTGCGCGACAAGGGCAAGCAGCTTCACGTGCTCACCACCGTGAAGGGCGGCAGCGGGCACCTCGCGAACCTGCGCATCAAGCGCGTCTACGAGCGTCTCGTCGCGTTCTGATCGTCCTCAGAGGAGGTGCTCGATCCGGATCGGCAGCTCGCGCACCCGAATACCCGTCGCATGGAAGACCGCGTTGGCGATGGCGGCCGCCACGCCCACCTGCCCGATCTCCCCGACGCCCTTCACGCCAAGGGGATTGACCACCCGGTCCGGCACTTCGATCAGCTCCACCTGCACGTCCGGCGCGTCGGCATTCACGGGCACGAGGTACTCCCCGAGGCTCGCGTTGGCCCTACGGCCTTGGACATGGCGGCAGCGAGCGGGCGCGGCGCATGCTCATAGAAGGCGGTACGTAGCTCATCCGCGATCACGATCTCCTCCGACGCTTGCGCGCGAGCGTCGTCAGCGCAGAACAGACTTCCGACCAAAACGGCGACAGTGAGTGTTCTTGCGATGCGGTTCACGTGCACCTAACGGTCGAGCTGAGCGGCGCGCACGCCGACGCTCTCGCGCGAGCTGAGGGTGAACGCGGCGACGCTGTCCTCCTGGCGAGAGGTGTTCCTTGCGAACGGGCTGGCGGGCTTGAAGAGCCGCGAGACCGATGCCCGGGACGAGAAGATCAATCAGCTGCAGAAGGCGCTCGCTGAAACGGCGTTGAACCTAGAGATCTCGAGGGAGATCAACCGGGTCTATGAAAGGAAGCACGGCCCTTTGGGAGCAGGGAAGTCGACGAAGTGAGGCGCGGCGTGTCGGTTTCCCTCAATCGCATGGTGCCGCTGAGCCGGGTGTGCGCACTGATGGGCGTCGCGCGCTGGAGCGTGTATTTCGCTCGCCGGGCAGAAGTTCGCGAGCTTCCTGCTCCGAGGCGTACATGTTGAAGCGGGGAGCGGTGGCTGGGTGAGGACGAGCTCGTCGTTCACATCCGCCGGGTACTGGCCGAATCGCCATTCCTGGGCGAGGGCTATCGCAAGGTGTGGGCGAAGCTGCGCTTTGGCGGCGTTCGCACCAGCCCCGGCCGAGTGATGCGGCTCATGCGGGAACACAACCTTCGAGCTCCGATGAACCTCGGTGCACCGAAAGGCCCGAGGTCCCACGATGGAACGATCATTCCGCCGGCGCCGGATATGCGCTGGGGAACGGATCTGACGGGAACGTGGACCGCGAAGGACGGCAACGTCAGCGTGATGCTCACCGTCGAGCATCACACCGCGGAGATCCTCGGCATCCACGCTGCCAAACGCGCTTCGCGTTGGGAGGCGCTGGAGCCGATTCGCCAGGCCGTGCGTCGTTGCTTTGGAGCGATCCGCAAGAACGTCGCTGCTGGTCTGGAGCTGCGCCACGATCACGGCTCGCAGTACATGAGCTTTCACTTCCAGCAGGAGATCGAGTTCCTCGGGATCAAATCCAGCCCGGCGTTCGTGCGTGCGCCGGAAGGCAATGGCTGCGTGGAGCGCGCCATCCGCACACTCAAGGAACAGCTGCTGTGGGTGAGGACGTTCGACACGGTCGAGGAACTGCGGCGCGCGCTCCTGGGCTGGGGCGAGCTGTACAACGAGCGCTGGATGATCCAGCGCCATGGCTACATCTCGCCTGCCCAGCGACGGCGGGAGCACTACGCGGCCACTGAGCAACGCGCAGCCTGAGAAGGACGATTTACTGCAACCGAGTGTCAGTAGGGCCTTGACCGCTACATCGCTACAGCATGCAAGTCCCTACGATTTATACTCCTCGAGAAACTCGTGGACCCACTGCGGAGGCAATACCGAGAAGCCATATGAGAGAGGCATCTCAATTGCCGCGGCGATGTGAACTGCGCCGAAATGTGATAATAGCGGTCGATAACGATCTACGGGCGCATCTGTCCGAAGGCCGATGACAGCGATCTCGTTATTTCGCTCACAGTACATGCACCACTGACTCACGTCAGACGTGCAACCGAAGCGATCCATATCGTATATCCACCCTTCTCCTGGAGGCCATCCGCCAAGCAAAGCTCGATAAGCGCCGGATGTCGTATCGGGGTCCATGAAGAACTTGTTGTCACGATCCACCTCGGCCGAACGATCTAGATTCATCAAGCAAGCGCATACTCCCCCTTCTATCTCGAGGAGTTGCTTTACGTAGTCGACGAACTCGCCGTCAAACATCCAATCCGAATCGAAAAAAAAGCAACTCCAACGACCCCTAAGGAAGATCTGAAGAACCCGCGAAAATGACGACGCGAACGCAAGCGAGCGCTGAAAAACGCGATGCAAGTCGACAGAGCGACTCTGCTCGTGGTCT
>JADGHX010000047.1 GCA_019683695.1 Steroidobacteraceae bacterium | reverse complement strand
GGTTGTGACACCGGAGTTGAAGTGGCACTGGCGCGATGAGGACGAGCTTGTGAACCACGTCAGGGAGGGCTTCTACACCGCGGAACTGGCCGAGGCCATTCGTGCGGAAGGCCGGCAAGTCATCGACGCCCTCACCCGCGGCGCTCACCCCTGCCTTCGCGGCTGGGCAAATTGGACCCCGGACCCGACGTGGTCGATCCCTGAAATTCCCGTTGCCTGGGACTCGACTCCCGTGACTCTGTGGGAGCGACGCCGTTGGGCATATAGCGACTGCGCCGATTAGCTGGGATATCTATAGATCGCGGCTACTGCATACCTGTCGACATCGGCCAGCGCGGCACATTCCAGCAATGCAGCGCAGGGATGCCATAATACTCGCTCAGGACACTCATCATTGCAGTGTCCAACAGAAAGTGGCTGCCCGCGACGGGCGCGAAGCCGAGCCACCTCGCGGCCAGTACTCGCAGCGAGTGCCCGTGCCCGAACAGTGCGACGTCTCCCGGTACGGCACGAACCCGGGCGATTACGCGATCCAGGCGCGCGCCGATCTGCTCAGGTGTTTCGCCATCGGGACACCCATCGCGAAAGACCAGCCAGTCGGGGCGCCGCGCGCGAATCTGCTCCAGCGTGAGCCCTTCGTAAGCACCATAGTTCCATTCGACCAGATCCGGTTCGATGCGCGCCTGCCCACCCAAGCCGGCCAGCTCACAGGTGACGCGCGCCCGTTGCAGCGGACTGGTGAGCACCAACGCGAACGGCTTCGTGGCCAGCAGGGGCCGCCACTCCGCCGCCGCCCGCCGGCCGTTTTCCGTGAGCGGGATGTCAGTCAGCCCCGTGTGCCGACCCCTCAGGCTCCAGTCGGTCTCACCGTGCCGGATGAGAAAGACTTCCTGAGTGGCCATGCTTGTGCTCCTGACGGAAGTGTTCGCTAACGCCCGTCTTCCGCGCCGCGGGTGCGCTAATGCCGCCACCGGCGCCCGGAATAGCTGCCGGACTCTCTTTCGACATCCGGCAATCTCCAGGTCTTGTCGAACCACGCCTGCAGAGGCCCGTACAGTCGAAAGATCGTGAACCAGCTTTTCCCGGGCAACGTCTGCACCCAGTTCCGGTCGCCTGCGGGCCGGGCAGGCGAAAAGATGACGTCGACGGAGCCATCGCCATTGACTTTGTGCTCCCTCTCGCTCGAGAAGCTCGGGAATTGCTGATCCGTCTGTAACATCGATCGGGTCTGCGTGTCGTACGCGACGACAGACCAGAAGTCTTTCACAGGCACGTTGGGTGGAACGGTCAAACGGTAGGTTTGCGACCCATCGAATGCATTTCCGTCGGCATCGAGATTGGCGAACGCATATTGAGACCCGACACCCGGCATCGCAACGGCCATTGCAGGCGTGTTGATCGTGGCCGCATAGAAGAACATCGTTCGAGCGTCGAGGTTACGGGCCCCGCCTTGGCTGAGCCACTGATAGCTCCCTCCGAGGAATGGCGTGTTCCAGTGTTCTCCCGGGTAAATTGCGATTCCCGGGTCACGACTGCGGAAATCGAACGAACGCGCGATGGCGTTTCCCACGGCGACGGCATCGGAAAGAATCTTCCGCATCCGGTCATCCGGATTGAACGGCCTTCCCTTCCTCAATCCGATGGCGTTGAAGAGGCCCATCATGTCCGGACCAAATGAATCCTCGGGCTCCTCCTGAATCACCTCGTCGAGCTCTTCGTAGAATCGCAGCGTATTCGCGTGCACGGTGTTCATTTCCCGCCCGGAAAGCTCCACAAGCTTCGGCGGGTGCGGCGAATCCGCCTCCGACAGTGGGTAGACCCGCATGAGCGCCCTGATGGCCTGCGCGGCCGCCTTCGGCGAGCCGTCGCGCATGAATCCGCGGCCCATCACCAGGTTGCCAAACGTCGGTGACTTGAAAGAGAAGTACCCTTCCGGAACCGCTCCCTCGTGATCCGGGGGCAGGATCAGATACTTTCCGCCCTGCCCTTTGTCCGGGCCTGCATTGCCCAGGTCGCACACGTACCGGAACCAGAAATCGTTCACCACGCCGAGCACGTTCGGCGGGCTCTCGATGACAATCGACCCCTTCCTGAGATCGATCCAGGTTCCATAGTAGACGCTCTCCGTATTGGCCGTCAGAAAGATGGATCTCGAGTCCATGAGGTCCTGGAAGATGCCGATGGTGCCGTCGACTGCGCCCACACTGCGCATGCCCTCCCGAATGGCGACCATGGAGGCGGCCGGAATGCCGTTCAGAAAGGCCTCGATCCCTCGCGAGAAGTCCAGCTGGTCGTAGACCTTCCCGGTGGTGGCTTCCGTCGGTATGCCATCGAAGAATTCCAGCGCGCCGAGACGAGTCTCGACGCGATCCGGCGTGATGATCTCCGGCGGGATGCGGGTCGTCATCTTCATGGTCTGTCTCCCGGAACTCCGCCGTGGGCGGACACGGAATGCGCCACGAGTCGCTGAACATCTGGAGATCGAGCCCAATCGACCGTTCTCATCGTGTCTCCCGTGCCACTTGCGGCAGCTGCCTGTTTTCCGCTCACGCTTCGCGGACGAAAGTGTGTGCGCACTCGCGTGCCGATGAAGTTGGACCAAGGGCTTAGAGAGCGTTGGCCCTGTTGCGCGAACAGTTGGATCGCGCGTGCGCTTGCAAAGGCCACGATTCGATCGCCGATGCCGACGCCGAATGCAAGTCACTGCTGTTTGGCTCTTTGGCCATGCTTCGGCATCAGTGGCTGAATCGAAGGCGCCGCGGGCTGCGTGCGTTGTCCCGATGACGCTTCCCTGCGTTCGCGATGACCGCCCCGGTTTCCGTGACGCCGAAGTGCCGACGTGCACCTTCGCGCCGGCGCGCGCCTGTTCACCTGGCCTTTCACTTGAATGTTGTCTCCCGAAGGTCCCATGGAGCATGTCCCCGTAACACCAATACGCTCACCTCCCCTACTCATGAGCGACGACATGACACACGAGCACCGGGATGACCACGGCAGTCAAGCCGAAAATCCTCGTGATGCCCGACGATGCCCGGCGATAGCGCGCATGGCCCCGATTCCCACAAGCCGGATCAGCGTCTTTCAATTCGAATGGCTCACGACGTGCATGAAGCAGGGATCGGCCCTGCGATCGCGCGCGATTCGCCTTCAGGTATTGAAGCGCTTGCTCGCCATTGTCTGCACGCTGTCGCCGTTGGCGGCCGCGCACGCCGATCCGCTTCCCGCATGGAACGAAGGCGATCCCAAGCGCTCGATCGTGTCGTTCGTCGAACGCGTCACGAAGCACGGTGGGCCTGATTTCGTGCCGCCCGCCGAACGCATCGCTGTGTTCGACAACGATGGCACGCTCTGGGCGGAGCAGCCCGTCTATTTCCAGGTGGCCTTCGCGCTGGATCAGGTGAAGACGCTGGCACCTCGGCACCCGCAGTGGCGCACCGAGGAGCCGTTTGCGTCGATCCTGAAAGGTGACGTGAAGACCGCGCTGTCCGGCGGTGAGCATGCGGCCGTCCAGATCATGGCTGCCACACATGCCGGCATGACGACCGACGAGTTCCAGCACGCTGTGCGCAAGTGGCTCGACACGGCGCGCCATCCGCGGTTCAAGCAGCCGTATACGAAGCTCGTCTATCAGCCGATGCTCGAGCTCATGCAGTACCTGCGCGCGAATGGCTTCAGAACCTTCATCGTCTCGGGCGGCGGTATCGAGTTCATGCGTGTGTGGGCGCAGGAGATCTACGGCATCCCGCCCGAGCAGGTGATCGGCAGCTCCGGCAAGATGCAATACGAGATGCGGGACGACCGGCCGGTGCTGGTCAAGCTGCCGGAAGTCGACTTCGTCGATGACGGGGACGGCAAGCCGGTGGGCATTCAGAAGTTCATCGGCCGACGGCCCATTGCCGCCTTCGGCAATTCAGACGGCGATCAGCAGATGCTGCAGTGGACGGCGGCCGGAGACGGCGCGCGGCTCGCGGTGCTCGTGCATCACACCGATGATGCGCGCGAGTGGGCATACGATCGTCAATCGCACATTGGCAAGCTCGACAAGGCGCTCGATGAGGCGCGCGCGAAGAGCTGGGTCGTGGTGAGCATGAAGGAAGACTGGAAGACGGTCTTTCCGCCTTAACCGTGTGAGGAGAGCAGCCATGCGTGCGATTCAGGTAGCCCGGGCCGGTGCGCCCTTCGAGCTGGTCCAACGACCCTTGCCGCAGCCGCGGTATGGCGAGGTGCGCGTCAAGGTACAGGCCTGTGGCTGAGCGTGCCGCTGAGGCCTACGAGAAGATGATGGCGGCAAAGGCGCGCTTCAGGATGGTGCTCACGACGGGCGCCTGAGCCCCTTTCAATGCACGACCCGCGCCAGGATGTCGCGTTCGTGGTCGTACCCGCTGGCGCCAAGGTACTCGACCACCGCAGGCGCAAACTGCGAAGCCAGGGGCTGTCCGATGCCCAGGCTCCGGAGTGTCGCCTCGTAATCGTCCAGATCATCCAGGGGCCCGTTCACGATTCCCCGCAACTTCGTTTCCTGCATGATCTGGTCGGCGTTCGGGATCTGTGCGGCGAGGTCATCAAATTCCGGCTTCGCGAGCCGGTCGCGGCACAACACCAGCAGCGCGCCCAACGCGCCTCTCACCTGTGCCTCGGTCAATCCGAAGCGCTCCTGCAAGTAAGGCGCAACGCTGCGGCCCGGCTGACTGAGCGCGTACCCACCAAGCGCGTAGCACATGAGCACCCAAATCAGGACGACGCTTCGAGGATGACTCCACTTTCTCAAGCTCACTCCTCTGGTCTGCAGGTGTCCGACCACGATGAACACACTATGCAGCCGCGAAAGACTGTCTTCGCGCATCGCGATCCGCTTCTCGCCGGAGATGATGCGAGTACAGCTGGCTCACCACACACGAAGACAGAGTGCGACATGAGGCAGAGTGCGATGTGAGGCCATCATCGGCAGCAGCGCAATGCGACCATGGGCCAACTCCCACCGCTCAGTGCCCTAAAGGGTAGTTAACTCACCCACCGGCGGGTGCGATCCTCGCCGGACGCGATGGGCGACACGCTCGAGCGATCGAAACGCGCTCGAACCGCCTCGCGCGAGTTGAAGGAGTCAGCAATGAACGGCGCTCGCCACTCTCGTCTTCACGGCACGGCCACAGCGAAAAGAGCGTCCCGGAAGAAGATCCCGGGTCGCCGCGCACGCAGCACCGCGCCCGAGCCGCACAGGCTCCTGACCTTCACGGTCGATTCGCAGACAGGGGAGATCGTGAAGCTCGAAACCCAGGGTCCCCGGGGCACCCGACGCGAGCTCTCGGCACAAGAGAAGGCTGCGCTGAAGCGGGAATGCATCAATGGCGGACTCGAGGACGTGCTCGAGCGCGCTTTCGAGGCCGGCATAGGCTGCGCACTCGGCACTGACTCTCACGCGGAGGCTCGCGACGAAACCGACGAGGACGCGCATCTGCGACATCTTCTTCTGATGCGACTCATCGAGCACAGCTCGGCCCGGCACCTCATGCGACGCGAAGTGCTGAACCGCGCGATTATCGGAGCGCTGATTCTCAATTCCTTTGAGCCTTCGACTGAGCCTTCGACAGAGAGCTCAACGCAAGAGCCGGGCGCGCAGGCGCATGCAGAGCGCACAGCACCCGCTTCTACACACTGACGAAAGTGAGGATGCTTCCATGAGTGACACCGGACTTGAAACTGAGGACCTTGCCAAGCTCGCCGTTGGCAGTCGCAAGATGAAACGTCAGCGACTGAGCCGCGCAAGGCTCGCACGCCTGCTCGGGGAAAAGCTCGAGGCCGAGGATGACGAAGGAGAAGAGGCGTACGGCGAAGGCGATGAGGGCGAAGAGCGAGAGCTCGTGCGAGCGATCATCGGCAGCCGCCTGCTACGGCGGCGAAAAGCGAAGCGCATGCTGCTCGCTCACCTGCTCCAGGCACGCGGCGAAGCCGAAGGCGCCGAAGAAGAAGAGGACGAGAACGGCGCCGAATCGGCCGGGGCGGAGGACACGCAGCTCGTTCGCCTGATCGCCGGCAGCCGCCTGCTTCGCCGGAGGAAAGCGAAGCGCATGCTGCTCGCCTACCTGCTCCAGGCACGCGGCGAAGCCGCAGGCGCCGAAGAAGAAGAGGACGAGAACGGCGCCGAGTCGGCCGAGGGGGATGACACGCAGCTCGTTCGCCTGATCGCCGGCAGTCGCCTGCTTCGCCGGAGGAAAGCGAAGCGAATGTTGCTCGCTCACCTGCTCCGTACCCGGGACGAAGCCGAAGGTGAGGACTACGAGGACGGCGAAGAGTCGGCCGGGAGCGATGACGGCGAGCTCGTGCGGCTCCTGATCGGCAGCCGCATTCTGCGCCGGCGGCGCGCGAAACGGATGCTGCTCGCGCACCTGCTTGGCGAGCGCATGGAAGAGCCCGCCTGAGCCGGAACACGCTCATCTGAACCCGAGCCACTTCCGAACAGGAGCGCCTTTCCCCTGGTCGGGTGACCCGTGCGCTCAGTCGCGGGTCACCTGAAACACGCGAGCCTCCAGGGTCAGCAGGGCCAGCTGCGCGGACGAATGCACGCCCACCTTTGTGGTGATCGCTGTTCGGTGCAACTTGACGGTGCGCTCGCTGATTCCGAGTGACGCAGCAATCTGCTTGTTCATTCGCCCACTCACCACCTGCTCGAGCACTTCGCGCTCGCGCGGCGTGAGTGTGGCAAATCTGCGCTGCAGCTCGTCGAGCCTGCAGCGTGCGTTATAGGCCGCGTCCTCGCTAGCCAACGCGCGCCGGATTGCCGCGAGCAATTCCTCGTATGGTGCCGTCTTCTCCAGAAAATCCACGGCGCCCGCCCGCATTGCTTGCACGCTCCCGGGAATGCTCCCATAGCCGGTGAGAAAAATGATCGGCAGTATTGCGCCACGCTCAGCCAGGGCAGTCTGGAGCTGGAGGCCATTCGTTCCGGGCATGGAAAGATCAGTCACGACGCAGCCACGTGTTTGCGGTGAAACGAGCTGCAAAAGCTCATCTGCGGAAGTAAACGCCTGCGGCTCGAGGCCGGCCGCACGCACCACACGCTCGAGCGCGTTGAGGAAATCCCGGTCATCGTCGACCAGATAGACCGAAACGACCGGGCTCATCGGCGGCTGTCTCCATCGACCGGAACGGTGAAGCGGAACGTGGCCCCGCCCTCCGCATTGTTCTCGGCCCAGAGCCGGCCACCGTGCGCCTCGATGATCGTGCGCGATACGGCGAGCCCCATGCCCATGCCGCCCGGTTTCGTGGTGAAGAAGGGGTCGAAGACACGGTCCACATGCTCCGCCGGGATTCCCGGGCCCGAGTCCGTCACGGCCACCTCGATGGTGTGCCGCCCGTTTGCGCGCGCCGCGATGATGACCTTCCGGCTGGCCAGATTGGTGCTCAGCACCGCATCCACTCCGTTGAGAATCAGGTTGATCAGCACCTGCGACAGATGCACCCGGTCCCCGCGCACCCTGGGAAGACCGGACACCACATCACATTGCAACGTGACGCGCTTCGCGATCGCATCGGGACGCACGAGCGCGGCGACCTCATGCACGAGGCTCTCGAGGGCGACAGGCTGAAGGTCTAGTCGACGGCGCCCCAGCAACGCACGTAACCGCTCGATCACATCGCACGCGCGGCGATCGGCGCTATGAACGTCTGCCACGATGGCGCGCAGCTCCTCGAGATCCGGCGACTCGCTGCCGAGCATCATCTCCGCGGCCTCGACATTGCGGAGAATGGCCCCGAGCGGCTGACTCAGCTCGTGCGCCAGCGCCGACGCGAGCTGGCCCAGCATGCTAACGCGGCCGGCATGTGCAAGCTCGCGACGCAGTTCCTCGGACTCATCGCGCGCCTGCATTTGCGGCGTGATGTCCCGAATCACTCCGCGCATCAGTCTACGACCGCCACTGTCGGACCCGGAGCGCCCCTGCGCGGAAACCCAGTGCGTCCGCTTGTCCGGAAGGCAGATGCGATACTCCATCGAGTACTCGCCTCCAAGCGAGATCGCCTGATCGATTGCGTGACGCACGCGTTCCGCATCTTCCGGATGCACTCTTTCGAACCAACGCTGAGGATCGGCTGCAGCGTCCTTCGACAATCCGCTTAGCGCGCGTGCGCGTTCCGTTGACCACACCCGGGAGTGGTCCAGGTCCCACACCCAGAGGCCGAGCCCGGCCGCGCTCGCCGCAAGCTCCAGCCGTCTTTCGCTTTCTCCCAGAGCGCGGGCAAGTTTCGGTGCTCGCAGGATGTCGCGGCTCAGCTCGAAGCTCATCGCGCCCAGGGGAATGATGAACGGCAACGCGATCATGACGGGCACATGCACCAGTCCCCAGATGAGCAGCTGTGTGTGCACCAGAGAGGCCACCACGAACAGCAGCAGGCTGAGGCCCATGGTGAGCGCTTTGCGCCGGTCGTCCGGCCCGTTCCGCCGCCAGAGCGTGATCGAAGCGTCCAGCACGAACACGAGGAACAGGATCCCGGCCGCTGTCGCCAGCCACTGCCAGGGGCTCACGACCGCATTGCCGACGACGGCAACTTCCTCTCCCAGGAATCGGATGTGATCGAGCGTGCTGATGCTGTCGAAATTGAAGTTGGGTTCGACCGCCAGATTCCGGACGAGGATCACGGTGCGAACGGCCACGATGGTCCACGCGAGCCAGTGCCGGCCCGTACCCATGTAGATCCGCACGAACGCCACCGTGCCGACGATGGCGAAGTAGATCGGCACATGACACCAGCGGACCCATTCGCCCCATTCCTGTGCAGTGCTCGAGTACATCATCCCGAGCTCCGTCGGGACGATTGCAGCGACCGAGAGCGCGACGATGGCCAGCGCCAGATTCGCGCGTGATTCCCGATCCAGCGCCCAGACCACACCCTGCAGCATGGCTGCCACTACTGCGGCCGCCGCGGTCATCGACCATAGGACCGTCACGTAGCTCATGCGCTTTCGGCGCTCGCGAGCCGGGCTAACTCTGACGGCGTTCTACACTGGTGCAAAATGGGAGTCGATTGCGCCAAAGACCTACTCGTTGCGGGCGCGTGGGGCACCGAGCGGAAGCGCCTGCGAGGCTGGCGATCAGCGTGACATCAAAGCTGGAGCTGCAAGCGCACCTGGAAGAACTGCGTGCCGCCCCGAAGACCGAAACGTTGCAGCTGGCCGTAGCCGTACGCGAACTCGAACCGCACGTTTCCGGACATGTACCAGTTCACCATGGGTGTGACACGCCAGAACGTGCCGCCTTCGATCGTGCCGGAATCGAGGTCCGCATAGGAGCCCTTCATCACCAGCTCCCATGCGCCCGGCCCGCCGCTGAACACGGAGCGTGCCGGCACGATGCCCTGAAAGAACGCCCCGCGCTGATTGTACGGCCGCGTTTCCCCGGTCAGGAGCCAGGCCGCGAACAGCTCCCCGCCGTGGAAGAGCGGGTCTCCCGTCTCGCGCGAGCTCACCTGATTCAGGAAATACTCCATGCCGAACATCAGCGGGCCGGGCCGGTAGTACGCCTCGACGCCGAGGGTGTTCGAGTGATGCGCGGGGAACACACCCGTATCGATCGCATACTCCTGCGCCAGAAACGATTCGGGTCGCGAGCGATACCGGAGCTGGCCGTCGTCCGCTTCCCCGTAACGCGCCTCCAGCGCCAGATGGAGAACGGACGGCCCGGTTTCCGGCAGCGGCAGCCACACCGCGCGTGCGGCGAACTGCTTGTCGTTCTTGTTGAAGGATTCGTTTTCCGAACGCGTGTCCTTGAACCAGCCGAGGTTGTAGACGAGCCTGCCGCCGGGTGTCCTCCCCGTCCACTTCACGCCGTCGGCGAGGATGGGCAGAAGCGCATCGTTGATCGCCGAGCGCTCGCTGGTCCAGCCGTCGTATCCGACCATGAGCTTGTTCGTCGAGAAGCCCTCCTTCGTGCGGCCCACGAAAATGTTCCCGTGGAGCTTCGGCACATCGAGCATCAGCCCCGTCTGCCGGAACCGCCAATCGTTGATGGCGGCGTCATACATGTACCCCAGTGTGTAGCTGAGCGCCGGCACCGCCGGAAAGCGGCCCTTGAACAGCAGGCGAAAGTCACGCAAGCCGGAGGTGGGCCGCAGTGTCAGCTGCTCCTTGCTCTCGGCGTCCTGCGAATACGCCACGTAGTCGTACAGGAACCCTCCGCCCACGCGCACGGTGAAGTACGGGCCTTCGTACTCGTTCCATCGAGTCAGTCCCCGGCGCGGCTCCCCACCCTCCGCCTCCGCGGCGTCGAGGGTGGAGATGCGCGACTCGTCTTTCGTTGGCGGCCCAGCTGTCGCCGGCTGCGTCTCCTGCGCCCGGCACGGAAAGGCAATCCCGAGACAGATGCCTGTGGTGATCGCTCCCCACTGAACGGCGTTCATGGTGAGTCACCCGTGCCTGTGCGACTGGCGCTTGTTCTCAGTACGTATAGAAGAGTTCCTGAATTCCCTCCGGAGTACGCTTTTGCAGCAGCGCCAGCGATAGCAGGATGCGCGACTTCTGCGGATTCAGCTCGTCCGAGGCAATGAAGCCGAGCTTGTCGTCGTCGACCTCCACGTCGCGCCCAACAGTGCCCGTCGGCACGCGGCTGGCGCGAACCACCACCACACCCTTCTTCACCGCATTCGCCGCCGCATCCAGGGACGCCTTGTTCATGTTGCCGTTGCCCACCCCGGCAATGACGATGCCCTTGGCGCCGTTGCTGACCGCAGAATCGATGAGATCGGGAGACATGTCGGCGCAGGCGAAGATCACGTCCACCCGCGGAAGCTTCTTCACCTTCGCGACGTCGAACTCGCTCTGGCTGGTATGCTTCCATGTTGGTCTGCTGAAGTAGTCGTTCTTCCCGTAGTTCGCCGTCCCAACGAGGCCACGCAGCGGCGACATGAAGGTCTCCACGGCCGTCGTGCTGGTCTTGGTCAGGGAATGGGCGCCGTGGATCTCATCGTTCATCACCACGAGCACGCCGCGGCCCTTCGCCTTGGGGTCAGCGGCCACGGCGATCGCGTTGTAGAGGTTCAGTGGGCCATCGGCGCTCACGGCGGTGGACGGCCGCATCGAGCCCACCATCACGATCGGCTTGTCGGTCTTGCTGGTCAGGTTCAGGAAGTACGCCGACTCCTCCAGGGTATCCGTCCCGTGCGTGATGACGATGCCATCGACGTCGGGCTGCTTGCCGAGCTCATTGATGCGGTTGGCGAGTTTCAGCAGGATGTCGAACGACATATCCTGTGAGCCGACGTTGGCCACCTGCTCGCCTTTGATGTTGGCGAGCTTGTCCACGCCCGGCACCGCCGCGAGCATCGCGTCGATCGTCACCGCGCCGGACGTGTATCCGGCCTGTGTACCCGACTCCGCGGCCCCCGCAATGGTGCCTCCAGTGGCGAGAATCACCACATTCGGCTTCTTTCCTCCGCTCTCGGCCACGGAATCTTCCGCCAGTGCGATGTCGTAGCACACCACACACAGGGCAAACATGAATGCTGCCCATCTACGCGACGCATACATATGCTTCTCCTCCGATCATTGGCTACATCCGGTACTTGCTCTTGTCGAGATTGGCGAGCTTCACCGGATCGAGCAGTTCGTTGATCTGGTCCTCCGTCAGAAGCTTCTTCTCCCGGATGATCTCGATGATTCCCTTGTCGGTCCTGTAAGCTTCGTTCGCGAGCTCTGTGGCCTTCTCGTATCCGAGCACAGGGTTGAGCGCCGTCACGATGCCTACCGTGGTCTCCATGTAGTGCGAGAGCACCTTCTTGTTGACGGTGATGCCGTTCACGCACTTGCTGCGCAGCGTGGCCGCACCATTCTGCAGGAGCTGCTGCGACTCCATCACGGACAGGCCTGCCAGCGGCTCGTAGGCGTTGAGCTGAAGCTGTCCGGCATGGGCGGCGATTCCAACCGCCGCGTCATTGCCCATCACTCGAAATGAAATGACGTTGATGAGCTCGGGAATGACCGGGTTCACCTTCCCCGGCATGATCGACGAGCCGGGCTGCAACGCCGGCAGGTCGATCTCGGCAAGGCCCGCGCGCGGCCCGGACGCGAGCAGGATGAGGTCGCTCGAGATCTTCGAGAGCTTGATTGCCACGCTCTTCAGGGCCGAGGAGTACACGACGAAGCCCTGCTGATCCCACGTTGCCGCCAGCATGTCCTTCGCCGGAACGATGGGCTTTTTCGTGATCCGTGCCAGCTCGGCCGCAACCGCTTCCGGGTAGCCCTTCGGCACATTGATACCGGTGCCGATGGCCGTGGCGCCCATGTTGACGGTGTAGAGGTACTTCTCCGCATCCTGCAGCAACCGGATCTCGTCCTCGATTGCGGAGGCGAAGGCATGAAACTCCTGGCCCACGGTCATGGGAACGGCATCCTGCAGCTCCGTGCGTCCCATCTTCGGCACTTCGAGATACTCGTTTCCCTTCGCGCGGAACGACTTCACGAGTTGCTGCAGCTCCGCCACCAGCTTGTCGTTGCGCATGATGAACGCGATCTTGATCGCCGTCGGATATGAATCGTTCGTCGACTGCGACATGTTCAGGTCATCGTGGGGCTCGAGGAACTGATACTCGCCCTTCTTCCGGCCCGTGAGCTCGAGCCCGACATTGGCGAGCACCTCGTTGGCATTCATGTTGGCGGACGTGCCGGCACCGCCCTGGTACCAGTCGACCACGAACTGGTCGCGATACTTGCCGTGCATGACGGCGTCATAGGCCTTCTCGATCGCCGCCAGACGCTCGGGCTTCATCGCTCCGACCTTGGTGTTGGCGCGGGCGGCGGCCACTTTCACGATCGCAAAGGCCTCGACAAACTCCGGGTACTGGCTCATCGAAACCCCGGAGATCTGGAAGTTCTCGAGTGCACGCGCCGTCTGCACGCCGTAGAACGCATTCGCCGGCACCCGCTTTTCGCCGAGCAGATCGTGCTCGACCCGTGTGGCACCCGAGGTCTGCGCCTTCGAGGTCTGCTCCGCCTTGCTTGCCTTCGGAGGCTCGTCGGGATACGCGGCGAGCCCGGTGAACGTGAGCAACGCCGCGCTGATGATGGCTGTGAATTTCATGTGAGTAGTCTCCGAGACGTCGTGGTGCCCTCAGGTCCTCCTGCGTGCCGCGCCGGGCGACGAGACGCGTCGGATGGCCTCAATGATTTCCGGGCCGGAATCGCTCTTGCGGAAGAACCCCGCGCAACCCAGCGCCTGCGCCTCATCCCGGGCAGCCGTGTCGTCGTAGGCGGTGATGTAGATGACCGGAGTGCGCATGCCGCTCTCGATGAGACGCTGATGCAGCTCGATGCCCGACATGCCGAGAAGCTGCACGTCCACCAGCAGGCACGTGAAATGGGAGGACAAGGGATCCGCCAGGAACTCCTCTGCCGACGAAAACGAGATCGCGTGAAGCCCGGCCTGATGCAACAGCCGGCACATCGAGCGACAGAGGCTCTCGTCGTCATCAATCACCGCCACATACACGCGACCGGTCATTCTCGAGCGCTCCTGCGCAAACACACTTATCCGCGCGGTGCGCCCACGGCGCCACTACCTGTAGGGGAAGGTTGTGCCTGATCACGGCGAGCAGCCGTTCCCCCGGCGCTTCAAGACGCTGATGCGGCGGCCATCCGCGCTTGCTACTTCTGGCTCGTCCTCAGTTTCGGCGCTTGCGGCTCATAGGGATTTCCGCCGAGCTGCGCCGAAATGTCCGCGATGGCCTTCTGCGCGCGGACGCTGTTGCCGGCCTCATCGAGTGGAGGCGACACCACGGCGATGCCGAACTTGCCGGGCGAGACGGCAATGATCCCTCCGCCCACACCGCTCTTTGCTGGCAGACCCGTGCGATAAAGCCACTTGCCGGAATCGTCATAGAGGCCCGCCGTGGCCATCACGGCAAGCACCTCCGGCACGTTGTCAGCCTTCATCACTTGCTTGCCCGTCACCGGGTTCTTCCCGGCATTGGCCAACGTTGCCGCCATCACGGCAAGGTCCCGGGCATTCACGGCAATCGCACACTGCTCGGTGTAGATATCCACCGCCCGCTGCGGGTTGTCCTTGATGAACTCGTACGCGTACATCAGCTGCCCGATCGCCTGGTTGCGCTGGTTCGTCGCCGCCTCCGACTTGAACACTTCCTCATCGACGCGCAGCGGCCTGCCGGCGAAATCCGAATGGAACGCCAGGATCTTCTGCCAGATGTCATCCCGGGATCCGCCCGACACCATGCTGGTGGCGGTGATCGCGCCCGGATTGACGAGCGCGTTCATCTCCGGCCCGCCGAGCTCCTTCTGCGCGAACTCGATCGAAACGATCGAGTTGAAGCGCATGCCTGTGGCATCGACGCCGATGCGTTTGGCGATGGCCTCCGGGCCCTGCTCCTCCATCACCTTCGCCATCGTGAAGACTTTCGATATCGATTGAATCGAAACCTCGGACTTCACATCGCCGACGGTATAGACGCGGCCGTCGGTCGTCACCAGCGCAATCCCGAAGAGCTGCGGGTCGACCTTGGCGAGCGCCGGAATGTAATCCGCGTTCTTGCCCTCTTTCAGGTCCTTGTACTTTGCATAGGCGGCTTGCAACGCGGCCTCGATGTCCTGCGACGTCTGGGCGAGCCCGGGGCTGCCCGCGACCGCAAGCACCACCACGGCCACTGCCACCCTGGCCGCGCGCAAGCGTGTGAGTCCTGGAATGCTCATGTCAGCCACCTCCGAAGGTGCGACCGAAGTTGTATTTGACGGAGAACTGCAGCCGCCAGTCGTCCGATGTGAATCCGTCGCGGAAGTTCTCGCGTCGCGCCCACTGCACCTCGGGCCCGAACATCACGTCCTTCACGGGATAGAACAGCACGTTCGCGAGCGCATAATCGCCCCGCTTGAATGCACTGGGTGCCTGCCCGTCTGTGTTGTCTATGTCCACGATCGAGTAACCGATCGTGCTCGTCATCTTCTCGCTCCAGTTGATGTCGAGGAACGCGACACCACCGAAGATCGGCAGCGCCTCGCCTTCGATCGGCCGGACCGGGTTGCCGAAGTTCGTGCGGATGCCGACGTCCTCCGGCGCGTCGTTCATGTAGTTCTGGATACCTTCACCGTAGAGCGCCTGCAGCTTGAGCACCGTCTTGCCGAGCTTGATGTTCGAGCTGAGATTCACTCCCCATCCGACGTCATCGCCGCTCAGATCGAACTGATCCGGCAGCGTGTCTTCCCACTTCATGTAACGGACGATGCCGGCAATTTCCACGTAGCCCCATTCGGTGCCCAGCCGGTACTCCGCGGACAGGTCCGGATACGGAAAGCGCCCGCGCACGTTCTGCAGCTCCGTGCGGTCCTCGAAACGCCCCTGGTCGGCGGTCGCGCCCGGCCGCTCGAGCGCAATGGTCAGACGCGTGTCGCCCTGAATCGGCATCCATCGCAGCTGCACGTTGCGGAAGAACGCCATGCCGTTCGGTCCCCAGTACTCGATGGAGTTGGGGAACACGTCGATGTCCATGAAGGGACTCCAGGTCTGTCCCGCGCCCCAGTGTCCCAGCTCGCCGTACGCATGCCGCAGCCGGAGCGTCGTCTGGCCCGCGTCAACCCCGACGCCGAACAACTCGAACTCGAAGATCGTCTTGAGCTCACCGAGCGACGTCGGCGTGCTGGTCTTCACACCCAGGCGGCTCTGTCGTACACCGGAGAAGAAATGCCCGTTGGTGCCAAATTCGTCCTCGAACGAGGGCAGCTTCGTCGGGCGGACGACATCGAACCAGTCCGGATCGTTCTGCCTCACCTGGTAGCCCATGTCCAGCATCGCGAATCCATAGAGATCCAGGGTCGATCCGGGGGGCTTTTCTTCTTTCTTTTCCTGCGACCCTGCGAGCGGCATGGCCAGCATCGCGAGCACTGCCGCGCCTATCGTCACGTGAGCCTTGCACCGCCTCGGGCGGCGCGTGAAGTCCAGGCTTTTCATACGGATCACCTCCGGATCAGTGCACATTCGCCTTCTCCCAGGCGCGCACGCGCCGGCGAGCCTCATCGAAGAGACGCTCATAGTTGCCCTTGCGCAGCTTCTCGCTCGCTTCCGGTGTGAGCTTTGCGAACAGGGGCGCGTAGGTGTCGTAGATCCTGAGATAGCTCTTCCGGTCCTTCGGAGCCACCTCATCCGTACCGAAGAGGAAGCGATCCGGAAACCGGTTGATGAGCCGCGCCGCGCGCTCGATCGTCTCGGGGGTCGCGACGATGTACTTCGCAGTCTCCGACCATGAAATGTCGATCGACACGTGTGCCAGCGTCGGGTCTGACAGTGCGCGCTCGAGCAGCGTGGCCTGATCGGCCAGCGGCCGCACGATGCGGCCCACGCCGCAGTGCGCCCAGATGATGCGCGTCTGCGGGTGTCGCCGGAACAGGTCCGCAAGGCGCTTGAGGTCCGGCGGATCCTCGCCCGGCTTCGAGAAGGGCGTGTCGATGTCGTTGTGTATCAGCACGACGAGCCCGACCTCGCCTGCGAAATCGAGAATGCGATCGAGAGCCGGGTCCGTAAGGCTCGCCACATCGCCAGCGATCTTCGACGACACGAATTCCTTGTGGATCGTGAACTCGCCGATTCCGGAGAAGACGCCGGGAAACAAGGTGAGCACGCGCCGGATGTGATCGACTGCGTACATGTCGGACGGGTTGAAGCCCGTGATCATCGGGTCGAAACGCGCACGGGCCTCCTGCGGAAGCGACAGATACGCCATCGCGATGTAGGCGTCCGTGAACGAGTAGTAGTAGAGCGGCGAATCGCTCTGCAGGTAATAGGTTGGAGCGAAATCACCGGAGTTTCGCCACGACCAGGTCTGCTGCAGCGGAATTCCAAACAGCGCGACACGACCGACGACGTTTCCCATGATCGACAGGAAGTCCCGGATGTCCGTCCCCTGCTGCACGTAGTTCGTGAGGTGAAAGTGCACGTCGTTGACGGCGTACGTGTCATTCGCCGGCGCCGGGGCTGCACTTCCACCCGCAAGCACGACGAGCGAGGCGAAAATCCCGACGTACGTGACCGCTCTGCGCATGAGTCTCCTCAGAAGAGCAATGACGTCGCCACGGAGTACGTGGTGCCCGTCTGCCCACCGACATAGAAGCCGAACACGCTGCTCACGGCAGACCTGTGAACGTCGATGATCTGGAAGTTCACCCGGGAGTTGCGTGTGTTGAACGGATAAAGGTTCGCGCCGATCAGGTATTCGTGTGAGTTCCCGAATCCCGCGCTCTTGTCGCCGTAGATCCACGAGGTCGCTCCGTAGACCTCGAGCCTCTTCTTCATGGGGAAGAAGGCACCCTGCACGTAGAACCCCTTGTCCGTAATGCTCTGCACGGGCACCGGGCCGTCGGCCAGGAAGTTGTGCAACCGGCGACGATAGAGCTCAGTCTGCAGGAACACGCCCCGGTACTTGAACCCGAGGTCGATCGACGTGGATTCCCAGTCCGCTTCCTGCACGGTGATGCCGGGGGCAAGCGACCCGGTCTCGAACAGCAGCAGGCTGTCGGCAAGGCGGACCTGCGTGTTCTCGGGGCTCTGGTTCTCGAGCTCCTGCCGGGTCTCTCGGCTGTGAATGTTGGAGAAGCCCAAGCGGGTCGCGAGTTGCTCGTGATACTCCCAGTCGCTATAGGAGCCGTTCGGGCCGAACTCGTGCGTCGTCGGCATCCACCACAACCCGACACCGTGTCCGATGTCGCGGCTCAGCTGTCGGGCCGTGATACCGAGCTGGCTCAGATTGTTCGCGATGGCCGCCTGATACCACAGTCCCGGGAGGATCTCGCCATTGGCCCAGATCGAGCCGGCGAAGCTGCCGCGGAAGAACTCGTCCGCCATCACGCGATCGTTCGCGAGCCAGAACGGATGCGAGCCCATCACCGAACGGGAGCCACCGAGCGTGTTGATGCCCCCGTACAGGTTGAACTTCTTGTGGAACTGGTAGCCGAGATAGCCGTAGAGCGTGGTCTGATCCGTCGACATCACTGTCCATGTCGTGATCTGGTAACGCATCTTCGGCGAATAGAACCAGCCCTTGAGATGCACCATCGCCCGGTGGAACTGCACATCGCGCCGCGTGTCGATTTCGCGCACGGCACCCAGGTGGTCAACGAAGCTCTGCTCCGCCGGCCGCTGATCGATATAGCGCACGAGCGCGTAGGCGCTGAGCGCGACCTCCCCCCGATCGGAGCTATGGAGCACGATGCCTTGCCCGGTCGTGTCGAGCACACCCCATGTCGGGCGCTCCGGTTCGCGCGACGGCTTCCTTTTCACGGAAGGTTCCGGCGCTTCCGCACTCGCGGCAGGCGATGCGCCCTCATCTGGAACAGTCGCATCCGCATCAGCTGAGCCATCGGCGCGCGTCCCGCTGTCCGCAATCGACGGGCTCTGCGGCGGTTGTGCAGCGTGGGATGAGCGTCCGAGCAGGAACTCGCCGCCGCATCCCTCAGTCACCCACACACCCTTGTCGTCGTACCCCCAGCTGCGTCCGAGCAGACAAGCGCCTGTGCCCGTCGGACGCCGCAGAGCCACTCCTGCCGAAACGTCGGCCGCGCAGTGATGACGTTGACCATCGTTGGAAACACAGGTCACGACCGGAGAGTTGTATTCGTCTTCCGGCGCGGCCGACGTGATGCGAGCAATGCAAGCCATGCAAACCAGACCAATCAGGGAAACATGCAGTGAAACGCGCGGTCGCGGCGGAGCCCTGCGCACAGCGACCCGCAATGAGCCCGCTTCCCGCGGGCATTTCAGGTCTGGAACGGACATCTTCAGTCCCAAATCAGGCCTCGCCACAGAGTCCGCTGCTCGTGAGCGGTCTGCACGCAAGCTAGTAGTGCCGCGTGTGTACGCGCCACTACCTCAAAGGGAAGTGTCACGACGTAGCAGTTCGAGGAAATTCGAATATCGGAAGAAGCGGTTGAGGAAGACGCTCTCTGTTGTGGGAGCGGGTCAACCGCCCGCGCCAGCATGGTTCAGGAACAACTCGATTCCGCGGAGCAATGGATCAATGTCGGAACGGCCAGGCTGTACTCAGCTGCATCCGTTGGCCCGCGTAGCCGTCCCAAGATCGACGGCGCGCGTGCTCGATACATCCCGGCACTCACAGATTGCACCTGCCCTTACGGGTTATACCATCGCATTGCGCGCTCGGTTACGGTCCCCGCATGAAACGCATCATTGCGCTTACCCTGCTCTCCTGCGCCGTTCCCGCATGCTTCGCGGATAACGACTCGGGTCTCTACCTTGGCGCGGGCGTCGGCCAGTTCAACGTGAAGGTCAACAATGTCGATGACATCGGACCCATCGTGTCGCAGTTCGACAGTGATGACACCTCGTTCAAGGCGTTCGGTGGCTGGCGGTTCGGTCGTTATATCGCGGCGGAGCTCGCCTATATCGATTTCGGCGGGCCGGACGACGATGTCGACGGGGTGAATGTGAAGGCCGAGCTCGACGGCTTCGCACCGTACGTGGTGGGCACGCTCCCGCTCGGCCCTCTGGAGGTCTTCGCGAAGGCCGGCTATTTCTTTTACGATCTGAACGTCAAAGTGGGCGGCGAGAAGGTGGCCTCACGCTCCGGCAGTGACGAGGATTTCGTCTACGGCGGCGGCCTCGGCCTCACGCTCTTCGAGCACCTCAATGCCCGGCTCGAATACGAGCGCGTCGACATTTCCGATAACCTCGATCACTCGGACGCCGTGTGGCTGACGGGCGCGTGGCGGTTCTGATGGGACGGCGCCGTCCAGAGCCGGCACCTGCGCACGCCCCGATCACAAGGCCCGATCAACGCCCGATCACAACGCCGTCCGCCAGCCCTTCGGGTCGAACTCCTGCATCTGCCTTGCGATCTCGGGTGTGCGCTCGCCGAGATCCTTCTCGTAGACGATGCCGTCCTGATTGACCATGAATGACTTCACGCCGCTGCGGCCGTACTCCGCCGGATAAGCGAGAAGCGCAAAACCGCCCGACTGCCGTCCCTCGCTGTCGATGTACTTCTTTGCGCCTCCCTGCGCGGCCGCGCTCTGAGCGTTGAGCACGCGATAGAAATAGCCGTGATACGGGGTCTGCTTGCCCGCGCCCTCGCCATAGCCCTGATCGGCCGCCGAGGCGAGCAATGGGCCGGCGGGGCTGCGCAAGCCATCGGCCTGCACGGGCCAGTAGAGCCCATTCTGCTTGCCCTCGTCACTTCTCAGCTTCTGCGCATAAAGCCCCGCGGGCAGACCATCGTGCCCCATCAGGGCGTACTCCTTTTGCGCGGCGACGACACCGCTGCACACTGAAACGGCGTTGCGCTCATTGCGACCGATGCGCCTGAACAGCACTTCCCGCTCGCCCGCGGCCGAATTGAAGTACCAGCCCTCTTTTCCCTGCACGATGGGCACCGCGAAGGGCCACGCGCTCTCACCGACGATGAGCGTCACCATGCCCGTCTGCTCGCCTTCAAGCGAGTTCTTGCGATCGTAGTGATGCAGAAACGAGTCGCGCTCGTTCGCATCGGCCACGTGATCGCCCGATGAAATGAGCCTCCCCGACTGCGGGCCGAAGATGGCCTCGAGCCGCGCTTCGTCACCGGCACGCAAGGCATCGATAAAGGCCTTCACCGCGGCCTGCGGCGTACGGAACATCTCGCCGGGCCGTATCGTGTCCCCGCCAGCCGCAATGCCGCTCGCACTCTCGCGGCCGCGCGCCGATGCCGCGGAGACGGAAGCGCCAGAGCCCACACCCGCAAGCGCGCTCGATGATTCCGGGCCCTGGCTGACCAGGTTGCCCTCGGCATAACCGCGATCCGGGCCCGCTCCAGAACCAGAGCCTGCAGCCTGAGCCGAAGCCAGCCCGCACCCTGCGGCGCTCAACAGGGCGAGCGCCATTTCCGCAAAAAAAGCTCTACGCATGCTTGCGCCTCGCGCGCGGCAGTCGCGCCGCCGAGTGTGATGAAGCGTTCGCGCCGCCCGCGAACGCAATGCGACCATGGCCCAATTGCCCGAGGACGTGACAGACGAGGACGCTTGCGGTGGAGTGAGGCGCACCCGCTGCGAGCGCCTAACCGTGCGAATGAAATTCCGCTGCTCCGTGCTTTGCGCCTCGGCGCTTTCCCTGCCCGCGCTCGCGCAGGAAAAGCCGCCGGTCTGGGAGCTCGGAATGCAGCTCGTCTACCAGGACGAACAAACGATCGCGCTCGAGGGCGGGTTCACCGTTTCCACGCACGAGGCGTTCGGAACGCTGATCTCGGTGATCTATCGCTTCAACGAGCGCTTCGAATGGCAGCTGGCGCTCAACTGGAACGACGCGGACTACGACGCTGTCCGCCAGAGCGCGACGGAACCCACAATCCGCTCCATCCGTGGTGAGATCACGGCCCTGACGCCGCGCGTGAGCGCCACGTACAACTTCATCAACCGCAAGATCACGCCATACGTGACCGGCGGCGTGGGTTGGAGCTTTCTGCGCACGGACACACCCTCCGCTGAAGGTGCGAGCTGCATTCCCGACCCGTGGCGCGGCGGCGCCTGCACGCAGCGCTCCGGCGACCTCGACGCCTTTACCTATCAGCTCGGCGTCGGCATGCGCTGGGACCTCGCGTCACAGTACACGATCCGTGTGAGCTACGAGAAGCAATGGATCGATTTCGACTCTGCCCTGCACACGCCCGACTTCGACCAGCTTCGCGTGGGCTTCGGCGTGCGCTACTGAACAGGAGCTCCCCTCATGAACGCCTCCAGCCGGGTCTGCGCGATCATCCTCACCGCGATGTCTCTGCTCGTGAGCGGAAGCATCGGCGCCGCAGAGGAAGCCGAGACCTGGGACGGACTCACCCGGATGAAAGCCAAACACATGGATGCCGTGTTCCTGCTGCCTGGGGCGGATTTCACCGGGTACACCGCAGTCATCATCGAGCCCGTGGAAGTGGCCCTGAAGGAGAACTGGCAGCGTGACGTCAACCGCAGCCGGATGGGCACGCGGAGAGTCACCGACGAGCAGGTGCAGAAGATGCGCACCGAGGTCGCCGAAGCACTGCCCGAAGTCTTTGCCAGGGATTTCGAGAAGGCCGGCTGGACGATCGCGACTGAACCGGCGCCTCATGTGCTCTCCCTGCAGTCGGCGGTGATCAACATCGACGTGGCCGCGCCCGACACGCCTTCCGCAGGCCGCGTGAAGTCCTACTCCTTCGACGCTGGCAGCGCCACGCTCGCACTCGAAGTGCGCGACTCCCAGACCCACCAGCTGCTGGGGCGCGCGGTGGACGCGCGCCGCACACCGGGAGGTAGCGCATCGCTGCAATGGACGACGAGTGTCTCCAACCGGGCCGACTTCCAGGCCCTGTTCAGGGATTGGTCTCGCATCCTCGTGAATGGCATGAACGAGCTGAAAGAAGGTGCGGAGCCGGAGCCGCAGACGGGCAAGTGACGCCTGGCGATCGTCTCGACGAAACCGCGCGTTACGACGAAACGGCGCGTGGTCGCCCGCTCAGCGCGGCAGCAGGCTGAGCGTGCCATCGCACTGAACGGCGTTCGATGGGCTGGATCGCTTCGGGCGCTCTGGTGAGAACCCGTGCAGCTGACGACTAATACAACCAGGCGAGGCCGACGCGTATCTGGTCGACGCCCGGATCGCTCGTCGCGTGATTCAGGTCGTACCAGGTCCGCTCATAGATCAGCTTGAGCGACAGGAAGTCGGCCACATCCCAGCGCACACCGCCTCCCACCTGATACGTGAACGCGTCCGTATCCTTCGTAGGCTGATAGGGTGTGCAGACCTGACCCCACCACGGATCCCACCAGCAGCCGACCTGCACCTGCCCGGTCGGAATGTTGGTGTCGATGAAACTCCAGCCGATCCCGGCCGTCACGAACGGCGTGATAGGCCCATTCATGAAGTTGTACACGCCGTTCACTTTCGGCGTGAAGAGCTCCATTGTGCCCGAGATGTCGGCTGAGAGCCCCGGAAACGAGGCGGACTGCAGCGTGCCGTTGTAGTCGATGTCGTTCCAGTCGATCATGAACTGCAGCTCCCACTTCGGATTGAACCGATAGCCGAAACTCAATGCGACGCCGAAATCGTCGCTCTTGTCGAGGGAGCTCCCGCCTTCGAAACGGATGTCCTTCGAGAACTCGTAGAGCACGTCGAAGCCGAACTCGCCGCCGGCTTCGCGCGTCACGTCCTGCGCGTGCCCAATGGCCGGCATACCCGTCATGAATCCCAGGGCCAACACGAGACCGTACTGAAGTTTCATCGAGCATCCTCCTCCACGGCCGCGCCATAGACTGGCGCGCACCCGCGCCTGCAGTCCGTGCGCCTCGGTGCTCATCGAGGATGTGGGGGTACCGAATGTCGTACAAGTGCCCCTTCGGGCAATGCGGCGACGCATGCGCCATTGCAATGCGTTGCACCGCCCACATCGCAGCAGATCGCGCTCACGCTACGAAGGGACTGCGAGAGGCAGGTGCCCAAGGTCCAATAGACTCGGCGCCGCCGGGCTGGCTGGAATGTCATCGTGTTCAAGCGTTCCGCCATCCTGGCGCTCGTGGCGCTCCTCTGCGGACCGGTGCTCCTCTGCGCGCCGGCGCACGTCTGCGCGGAACCGCAGAACCCACTGACCAATCGCCTCTCGGGCAGCTTCGGCACGTTCCTGCTGACGACGGACACCCAGATCCGCGTTGACGGGGAGACCGGCCGGGGTACGCAATTCGATGCGGAACGCGATCTCGGCCTTGATGACGCCGACCGGTTCCGCTTCGACGGATACTGGCGGTTCGCAAACCGGCACAAGCTGCGGGTCATGTACTTCGACACGAACCGCAGCGCGACCCGGGTGATCAGCCGCGATCTGCAGTTGGGCGACACCGTGTTTCCGGTGAACGCGGAGATCTCCGCGAACCACGAAACCAAGGTGGCGAAGCTTTCCTACGAGTACGCTTTCCTGCGACGTGAGAACTACGAGCTGGCCGCCTCACTGGGCATTCACAATCTGCAGTTCGACCTCACGGTGCAGACGCTCCGTGGCGGCGCCGAGGAAACGCTTGTCGAACGCCGGGCGGATGCCAACGGGCCGCTGCCGGTGGTCGGACTGAACGGCGTGTACCGCTTCAACGAGCACTTCTACCTCGAGGGCATGGCGCAGTACTTCAAGATCAACCTCGATCCGTACGATGGCCGGCTGGAGGACTACACACTCTCACTCGTGTGGATGCCGTTCTCGCATGTCGGCATCGGGGCCGGCTACAACCACTTCGTGACGCGCGTAGGCGTCGATGCGGATCAATTCATGGGAGACCTGCGCTGGCGCTACGGCGGTGCGCGCATTTTTCTTGTGGCCACCTTCTGACGAAAACTAACGCTACGCCGGCGGCTTCGCTGTGAAGCACCTCTGGACCACCCGGTGCACCTGACGTAATGCCTTCCCGATGACAGTGCTGCTGGAGCCCGGCGCAATGGTCCGATCGTCCCATTTCCGGAGCCGGTCTGCCGCGCGAGGCTGGCGACATCCGACATGCAGGGCGGAATCGACCGTTCTTCTTGCGACTCAGCGCCCACACGGGCTTTCGCGGATGGCACCTTCACGCAAAGTGAGCGCGCTGGGCGCGCTGCTGTTGCTCTTCACATTCTCAGCGCACGCCCAGCAGCTCGACGCGCCCGCACAGCAACCCGGAACGACCGAGGCGTACGCCCCGCCGGACTCCGCGCCGGTGGTCGTCGATGGCGTCGAGCTGTTCAAGGTCGCGGGTGCCGCCTCTCTGTCGGCGGAGGACCGTGCGGAAATCGTTGCCGCCCGCATCGTCGACGTTGCGCGCGATCGCTCGATCCAGCCGCAGGACGTCACCCTCAGCACGCGGGACGGCCGCTACACCGTTCTCGCCCGCTCCGGTCCCCTCGTCTCTGTGACCCGCAGCGACGTCGAGCTCGAGCATGTGGCCGCCCGGGACATTGCGGAGATTCGCCTGCACTGGATCAGGCAGGCGATCGATCGCTATCGCTTCGAGCGGCGGCCGGATCAGCTGGCGCGATCCCTGGGAAAGGTCATCGCGGCAACAATGGTTGCAGCACTGATTTTCGCGGTGGTCTTGCTGCTCTTCCGCTGGATGCTCGGCGCGGTGGAGCGGCGCTATCGAGCGCGTATCCAAAGCGTGTCGATCCGCTCGTTCGAGATCGTGGGCGCCGAGCGCATCTGGCGCAGCATCAACAGCATCCTCCGCGCCGGGCGCTCGCTCGGCATGCTGGCGCTGGCGATCATCTACGTTGCATATGCCCTGTACCAGTTTCCGGCCACTCGCGCCGCCTCGGGCCAGCTGTTCACCGTGGTTGCGGAGCCCTTTCAGGCGATGGGTCTTGCGATCGTCAAGTACATCCCGAATCTGATTTTCCTCATCATCTTCGTCTATGTGGCGCGCACGCTGCTGAAGCTGAACACGGCCTTCTTCGAGTCGATACGCACCGGCACGACGGTCATCCCTCGCTTCGAGCCCGAGTGGGCGCGCCCCACATCAAACCTCGTGCGCATCATCATCATCCTGTTCGCGGCGGTGGTGGCGTATCCGTATCTGCCAGGATCCGGAACGGCAGCGTTCCAGGGTGTCTCCATCTTTGCCGGAGTCCTGTTCTCGCTCGGGGCCTCGACATACATGGCGAACATCATCGCCGGGTACACACTGACCTATCGCCGCGCCTTTCGCGTCGGGGACTTCATCCGCATCGGCGAGCATGTGGGTGAGGTGATCGAAGTCCGTCTCCTCGTCACGCATCTGAAGACCCCCAAGAACGAGGAGCTGATCGTGCCGAACTCCCTCGTCCTGCAGACGCAGGTGCTGAACTACAGCCGTCTGGCCAAGAGCGAAGGCCTCGTCCTGCACACGATGGTGGGCATCGGCTACGACGTCAGCTGGCAGAAGGTCGAGGCGATGCTCCTCGAGGCCGCGGAACGCACGAGCGGGCTGCTTCGCAAGCCATCACCGTACGTGCTGATCCGCGGGCTGGACGACTTCGCGGTCAAGTACGAGCTCAACGTGCACGTCGATACGGGCCTTCAGATGCTGCCTCGTTATGCGGCTCTCCATCGCAGCATCCTCGACGTATTCAACGAGAACGGCGTACAGATCATGACGCCGGCGTACGAAGGCGATCCCGAGCAGCCGAAGGTCGCGCCGCCCGCGCATCTGCCACCTCCGGCAGGCGTGCGGGGCATCACTGGGCCGAATTCGTGAACGGCGCGCCGGAGTCGATTTCCCGCCAGATGCCGTCCTCGTAGCGGCAGAGGTCGTACTTCGTCGTGCCGGAATACCCTCCCGCGGTGCTCTCGATCAGCACCTTCCGGCAGTTCCGGCCGTCTTCGGATTCGAATGCCTTGGCTGCCGTCACCTTGCCCGAGTGACCGTTGTCCGGATTCTTCCACTCGACAGGGTCCTTCGACGCGTCATTTTCCACGGCATCCCGAACCGCGTTTCGCAGCAGATCCCAGTCCTTCGCGTTGAAGGCGGCTGTGGGCGTGTTGCGAAGAAAGCCATACTGACCCTGACCCGCGACCGATCCCGCCGCCATGAGCGCGGCAAGCGTGCCGACGAGGAGTAACGTACGTTGCTGTCTCATGGCTCTCACCTGTCCCTCATCCATCACCGAGCGGGGCGCACGGCAATCGCCATGGCCTCGGTGTAGGTGATTTCGACGTGCTGGCCCGGAGACAGCGTGCGGATGTACTTCTGCGCGTCCGGCCGCTCAACCGCGACCGACCGCTCCGTTCCGTCCGGCCGCCGGAATGTCACGGTATTCGAGGAGGGGTCGACCGAAACGATCTCCACCACGGTGCGCAACGTGACGCTCGCCGAGCCACCCGGCTTCTCGCCCGGCTTCGCACGGTCCACCTGCTCCTCTGCCGCAGTTCCGCCTTCGCCCGGTTCCTTCACCTCGGCCGCGATGCCCTGGTAGTACGTGACGAAGACCCGGTCACCCGCGCTCAACTGATCGAGGTTGCGAACCTCCTCACCTGCGACCACCGAGACGCGCTGCCCGTCTGCACCACGCAGCACGACGAGTCGCGTCGGCACATCCACGGATTCCACAGTGGCCTCGGTCTCGATCCGGGACTCGGCCTTATACGGTTCCTTCGTCGCGTGAGAGCAGCCGCCGAGTGCCGCAACGAGAGCTGTCAGAGCGAGCGTCGCTCGAGTCATTGTCCGTTTCCTCGTGCGCATGTGACTACTGGCGCGTCTCGGGCACGCGGCTCCACGTTCCATCCGGATCGAATCGCGTCGCGGCGGCGAAAGCCTGCAATGTGTCGGGCCCCAGATCCTTCTCGTACACCACGCCATCGTGGCTCACGATGAAAGTCTTCACGCCCGTCTCGCCGTGCTGCGCGGGCGCGGCCATGAGCGCGAAGCCGCCGATCATGAGGCCGTCGATCACGAAGTCCATCGCGCCGAGTGGCGCCGATGCACCCTGCCCCTTCAGCACCTTGAAGTAGTAGCCATGATAGGGATCGGCGCGGCTCGTATAACCCTGCTCGATCGCGCGGGCGATGCGCTCGCCGATGGGCCCCTCCCAGTGTCCGTCCGCCGTTCTCCAGGCAAGGCCGTCGCGTTTTCCGGGCGTGCTGATGATTCGCTGCGCATATTCCGTCGGGCCGCCGGCTTCACGTCGCGCTAACGCGTACTCACGCTGCGCGGTCACGAAGCCGCGGCAGATTTCGATCGCGTCGAGCTCATTCGAGCCGATCCGTCGGTTCAACAGCTCTTCGCGTCCGGCGGCCGCGTCGAAGACCCATCCGTTGCCCTGTTTCACGATCGGGACCGGGAACGGCCACTGCCCGCGGCCGACGAGCAGCACGGCGCGCCCACCTCCCTTCGGCTCGATCGATACGCGTTTACTCGTGCTCGCTTCCTCGACGAACGCTTTCGCGCGTTGTCGATCGAGCGGCTTCTCGCCGGAGCGAATGATGGGCTCGCTGCCCGGACCGAGAATCTGCAGCAGCGCGGGAACATCGAAGGTCGCCGCGGCGGCGATCAGCTCGTCTGCAGCCTGCTCCGGTGTGGCGAACACGCGCGCGCCGCTGACCGCAGGGGCACTGCCGCCCGCCTCAGGGGCCTTGTCCGGCGGCGGGCCGCCGAATGCCTGCGGGAGAGCGACGAGAAAGACTGCACCAACGGTGCAGGCGATGCCGGCGCGCCGGGCGCATCTCGCATTCATCGGCGAGCACGCTCCGCGTGGAAGTGTGATGGCCGTGGATGTCCGAAGGGAATGTCCGAAGGTGATCATCGACGACCCCCGCCACGGCCACCGCCGC
>JADGHX010000046.1 GCA_019683695.1 Steroidobacteraceae bacterium | reverse complement strand
CGGTTGGGGGGCGTACGTGGCCTTCTATTCAAACGCCGGGTCGTTCGCTCGCAGCGCGAACGACATCGAGCAGGCCCGCGCGCTCGTGCAAAAGTGCAAGAGTGGCGCGCGCATCGTGGCGAAGATCGAGCGGCAGGAAGCCGTGCAGAATCTGGCCGAGATCATCGACGCCTCCGACGCCGTCATGGTCGCCCGGGGCGACCTCGGTGTCGAAATGGGCTATGCCGAGCTCACCGGCCTGCAGAAGACCATCATTCAGGAAGCGCGCACGCGCAACAAGGTGGTCATCACGGCCACGCAGATGATGGAGTCCATGATCCACAACCCCATGCCGACGCGCGCCGAAGTGAGCGATGTGTCGAATGCGGTGATGGATGGCACGGACGCCGTCATGCTCTCCGCCGAGACCGCCACGGGCCGCTATCCGGTGAAGGCCGTGCAGGCGATGGCGCAGGTGATCGAGGGCGCGGAGAAGTACATGCTCCGCCACGACCGTGTGCGTCATCGGGTGGAAGGTCAGTTCAAGAGCTCGGAAGAGGCGATCGCCATGGCCGTGATGTACACGGCCAACCACATGAAGCTGCGCGCGATCGTGGCGCTCACGGAATCTGGCGCCACGCCGCTCTGGATGTCCCGCATCCGCTCGGACATTCCGATCTACGCCTTCACGCGCCATGCGGAAACGCGCCGGCGCGTCACGCTCTATCGCGGCGTTTACCCCGTGATGTACGACGTGCAGGAAGCCAAAACGACGCAGGAGCTCTACCACAGCATCTTCGCGCGCCTGCTGGAGCTGTCGCTGGTGGAGCGCGGCGATCTCGTCATCCTCACCAAGGGCGAGCTGTCGGGCGTCGAGGGCGGCACGAACTCGCTGCAGATCCTCAAAGTCTCCCTCGATTGACGCGGGCGCGGCACGATGGCCGAGCGGCAGTCCAGCGACCTCTCTGCCAGCGGGCCGCCGCGCGTGCAAGCGTTACCCCCGTCCCGGGCGCGAACGCGGTTCCGCGTTCTCAAGGCGAGTCTGCTCGTTCTGGTGCTGACCGTTGCCATGCCGCTCGCGGTGCTGCATGCCGGCTTCGCCGCGTCGTTACCCCGGCTCGACGGACGCATCGACGTGGCGGGTCTGACTGCACCCGTGAGCATCTCTCGCGATGCATTGGGCATCCCCACCATCGAGGCGGACACGCGGGCGGATCTCGCCTTCGGCATCGGCTTTGCGCATGCGCAGGATCGGTTCTTCCAGATGGACCTTTCGCGGCGGCTTGCGGCGGGCGAGCTTTCGGAGCTCTTCGGCAGGGCCGCGCTGGAACAGGACCGGGCCGCGCGCGTGTTCCGGTTCCGGAACCTTGCGCAGCAGGTCGTGAGCAACTCACCGCCGGATCAACGGGCGCTCATCGAAGCCTACGCGCGCGGCGTGAACGCAGGGCTTGCGAGCTTGCGAAGCCGCCCGTGGGAGTACTGGTTGCTGCAGGCAGAACCTGTTCCGTGGAAGCCGGAGGACACCGCGCTCGCGTCCTACGCCATGTGGTGGGATCTGCAGTACAGCGGCGTACGTCGGGACATGTTGAAGCGTGCGCTGAACGCGCGCCTCGGCGGTGCCGAATGCGAGCATGGGTGGAAGTGCGCGCTCGCGTTCTTTTACCCACACGGCACGAGCTGGGATGCGCCGAATGGCGCCCGTTCGCCATCCACTCCCTCACCTGTGCGCATACCGACTCCTGAGGAGTTGAACGTGCGCGGGCACGCGCCTTCGGCGCCTGCCGTCTCACAAGGCCATTCGCAGGGAGAGCGGCCGACGGCCACAGGATTGTTTGCTGGCCTCCTTTCGACAGTGGCTGGAAACGCGGTCCCTCGAGCGCTCGAAGGTGTTTCCGGCGCGCTTGCGAGCGCTTCTCGCGAGCCGCCCATCGGCAGCAACGGGTGGGTGGTTTCCGGCAAGCTCACGAGCAATGGATCGGCGCTCGTCGCGAGCGACATGCATCTCAATCTGCGCGTGCCGATAGTCTGGTATCGCGCCCGAATGAAACTCAGACAGCACGCGGTGGGCGAGGGCGCCGCTGCATTGGACCTGAATGGTCTCACGCTTCCCGGAGCGCCTGTGCTCGTGGCCGGTTCCAATGGCCATGTGGCCTGGGCATTCACGAACAGCTACGGCGACTGGGCGGATGTCACGCTCGTGCCGTGTGTGGCCGCGGACGAAAACAGCATCCGCACGGCAACCGAGACGATCCCGCTCACCGTTGTACGCGAGACGCTGCGGGTGAAGGGCGAGCCGGACGTTGTCTTGCCGGTGAGGTCCGGGCCGGCGGGGCTGCTCTTCAGCGCCCAGCCCGAGCAGGGCCGTTGCGGCTTCGTTCACTGGATCGCCACCGTTCCGGCGGCAACGAACTTCAACATTCTCCGGCTGGAGACTGCGACATCCACCGAGCAGGTGCTGAACCTCGCGCCGTCCATCGGCATCCCGCACCAGAACATGATGGTGGGCGACCGCGCGGGACACGTCGCATGGACTATCGCGGGGCGTGTGCCGGATGCCGTCTCGGAAGATCGCCTCTCCGGGTCGGCTCCGTGGACGACGCCGGCCACCCATCCCGCGCTCCTCGATCCGGAGGCGGGGCGGCTGTGGACGGCGAATGCCCGGCCCATCGACGATGCAGCGGCCGAGGCGCGCATCGGGGGCGATGAGGCGTCGCTCGGCGCGGATTACGATCTCGGCGCTCGCGCGAGCCAGATTCGGGACCGCCTCATGGCGCTCGGCTCCGGCGTGAGGCCGGAAGACATGCTCCGCATCCAGCTGGACGATCGCGCGGTGTTTCTCACGCGCTGGCGCGATCTGCTTCTGGGGCTCCTCGATGAAGCCGCGCTCGCGCAGCATCCGCAGCGAGCGGAATTCAGGCAGATCATCGCCCAGTGGCGTGCGCGAGCCAGCACGGATTCCGTGGGCTACCGGCTCGTCCGCACGTTTCGCGATCGCACTGAATTCGCCGTGTGGTCCATGCTGCTGGATGCCCTGCAGCTGCACGCGCCCGAAGCGCCGCCCTCTCCCCAGTTCGAAGGCGCGCTGTGGGCGCTCGTCACCCAGCAACCGATGCACATGCTGGCCGCGCGTTTTCCGAGCTGGCGCGATTTCCTGCTCGCGCAGGTTGACGCAACCCTGTCGGAGCTGGCGCAGGCGTGCCCGCAGCTTGCTCGTTGCACGTGGGGCGAACGCAATCCGGTGCGCGTGCGCCATCCGCTCTCGGGTGCGCTGCCTTTCGCGTCGCGTCTGCTCGACATGCCGACCCTGCAATTGCCGGGGGATCACGACATGCCGCGTGTGCAGGACGGCTCCTTCGGTGCCTCGAACCGCTTCGCCGTGTCGCCCGGGCACGAGACCGAGAGCTATCTGCACATCGCAGGCGCCCAGAGCGGGCACCCGCTCTCGCCGTATTACCGCGCGGGCTTCCGTGAATGGGCCGAGGGCAAGCCCCTGCCGTTCCTTCCTGGACGCGCCGAACACACGCTCACCCTCGCACCGGACCGGTGACGCGCGCGCGAACGGGCTAAACTCGCCCATATGACTTCCGCGCGCTTCGAAGGCACCGACACCTACGTCGCAACGCCCGATCTGATGATGGCCGTCAACGCCGCGATCACGCTCGCGCGGCCGCTGCTCATCAAGGGCGAGCCCGGCACGGGCAAAACGCAGCTCGCGCAGGAGATCGCCCGGGCGCTCGGGCGGCCGCTGCACGAGTGGCACATCAAGTCGACCACCAAGGCGCAGCAAGGCCTCTACGAGTACGACGCGGTCTCGCGCCTGCGGGATTCGCAGCTCGGCGACCCGCGCGTGCACGACATTGCGAACTACATCGTGAAGGGCAAGCTGTGGGAGGCGTTCGAGTCCGACATCCAGCCCGTGCTGCTGATCGATGAGATCGACAAGGCCGACATCGAATTCCCGAACGATCTGCTGCGCGAGCTGGATCGCATGGAGTTCTACGTGTACGAGACGCGGCAGCTCGTGCGCGCGCGCCACCGGCCGATCATCGTCATCACCAGCAACAACGAGAAAGAGCTGCCCGATGCGTTCCTGCGCCGCTGCTTCTTTCACTACATCCGCTTCCCGGATGAGCAGACCATGGCCCGCATCGTCGAGGTGCACTACCCGAACCTGCGGAAGGATCTGCTCGCCGAGGCGCTGAGAACCTTTTTCCAGCTGCGCGAAGCGCCAGGCCTGCGCAAGAAGCCCTCGACCTCCGAGCTCATTGACTGGATCAAGCTGCTGCTCGCCGAGCAGATTCCCGCGGAGGCCCTGCGCTCGAACGACCCGCGGAAAGTGCTGCCGCCGCTCTACGGAGCGTTGCTGAAGAACGAGCAGGACGTGCATCTCTTCGAGCAGATCGCCTTCCTGCATCGGCGCAGCGGCTGAGGACGCGCGCCGTGCTCACCCGCTTCTTTTTCGGATTGCGGGAGGCGGGAGTCCCCGTGACGCTCACCGAGCTGCTCACCCTGCTCGAGGGGCTGAAGCGCCAGGTCGTGTCGCTCTCGGCCGAAGAGTTCTATTACTTCTCGCGCGCCTGCCTGGTGAAGGACGAGCGTTACTACGATCGCTTCGACCGGGTGTTCGCCGAGATCTTCACCGGCGCCGAGCAGCTCTTTGCCCGCCTCGTCGCGGAAGTGCCGGAGCACTGGCTGCAGGCACTCGGCTCACGCGTGCTCACCGAGGAAGAAAAGCGCCGGGTTGAGTCCCTGGGCGGATGGGAAAAGCTCATGCAGACCTTGCGAGAGCGATTGCGTGAGCAGACAGAGCGCCACGAAGGCGGCAACAAGTGGATCGGAACAGGAGGCACCTCACCCTTCGGCGCGCAGGGCTACAACCCGGCGGGCGTTCGCATCGGCCCCCATGAGGCGGGCAATCGGCGCGCGGTGAAGGTGTGGGACGCTCGCGAGTACCGCAACTTCGATGACCGTGTGGAGCTCGGAACGCGCAATCTGAAGCTCGCCCTGCGCCGTCTGCGCCGCTTCGCGCGCGAGGGTGCGCCCGATCAGCTCGACCTCGAAGGCACGATTTCGGCCACGGCGCGCAATGCCGGGTGGCTGGACCTGAAGCTCGTGCCCGAACGGCGCAATGCCGTGAAGGTGCTGCTTTTCCTGGACGTGGGAGGCTCGATGGACGCGCATGTGCGCGTGTGCGAGGAGCTGTTCTCGGCGGCGCGCAGCGAGTTCAGGTACCTCGAGCATTTCTACTTCCACAACTTTCCGTACGAGCGTCTCTGGAAAGACAACAACCGCCGGCATGCGCAGACTCTGGCGACCGAGCGCGTGCTGCGCACGTACGGCAAGGATTACCGCGCGGTCTTCGTCGGCGACGCGACCATGAGCCCATGGGAGATCACGCTGACCGGCGGCAGTGTGGAGCACTGGAACGCAGAGCCCGGTGCACTCTGGATGCAGCGGATCGTGGCTGCGTTTCCGAGGCTCGTCTGGCTCAATCCCGAGCCACCGGAGCGGTGGGACTACACGCCGTCCGTCCAGATCACCCGTGAGCTGATCGGCGACCGCATGTTTCCGCTCACCCTGGAGGGGCTCGACAGCGCCATCCGGGAACTGCGCCGGCCGCTCGCACGTTCAATGCCGCCAAACCCCGCCGTCAGCGCGACGCAGCCCACAGACCCGCAGACTTGAGCGCCGGAATGTCCGCGAACACCTGCTTCGGGTGAATGGCCGGCTCGCTACGGCATCTGGCTGCGACGGTGTTTCCAGACACGGTCATCGTTTCCGCACGGCGCCTTTGCACGGCGCGCTGAGCGCTGAAATGGCGACTCCGGCAACAGCTCGCACCGCCCGGCGTTGCAAGTACGATGGGCGGCTGGTGCATCATGCGCATCGGTGTCACAGGAGTGTCGCTGTCTGTCGACAGTGACGAGCGGCGAGGCGTCCGGTGGGCGAACGCGCGCTTGCGAACGAGGGTCATACAACACAAATGAACGACTTTGCGACTCAGCCCTCACGCCGACGCGATCAGCGCCCGGTGCTGGCGCTCGTGCTCACGGGCGGTGGCTCGCGCTCGGCATATCAGATTGGCGTACTGCGCGCGCTGGCGGAGATCTGCCCGCGCGGACGCAATCCCTTCCAGGTGATCGTCGGGACCTCGGCGGGCGCCGTGGCCGCGAGCGTGCTGGCGGCCGAAGCGTTCCACTGGCGCCGCGCCGTGGCCGGGCTCGAGGAGGTGTGGAGCAATTTCCGCTCGGAGCAGGTGTTCCGGGTGGATCCGGCGCACATGCTGCGATCGGGCACTCACTGGGTGTTGTCGCTGCTCTCCGGTGGCCTGCTGCTGTCGCCGCCCAAGTCCCTGCTCGACAACACGCCGCTGCGGGAGTTGCTCAGCCAGCGCGTGGATTGGTCCGGCGTGCGCAAGAGCATCGACCGCGGTCACCTGCGGGCGCTCGCGCTCTGCGCCACCAGTTATGTCACGGGCCAGTCGGTGGCGTTCTTCGATGGGCGCGAGAACATCCGCGAATGGGCCCGCGTGCAGCGCGTGGGGCGGCGCGTGACGCTCACGCTGGATCACCTCATGGCGAGCGTGGCGATTCCGCTTCTCTTCCCGCCCATGCGGCTCGGCGAAGAGCATTTCGGGGATGGCGCCATGCGCCAGCTCAATCCGCTCAGCCCGGCCGTGCATCTCGGGGCGGATCGCCTGCTGATCCTCGGCGTGCGGGCCCGTCGAGCCGCGGGCGTCGCCGTGTCGCGGCTGCCGATCGAGCCGCCCACGCCGGGGCAGATCTTCGGCTACATGCTCGACACGTTGTTCACCGACCAGATCTACGGGGATCTCGAGCAGCTCGAGCGCATCAACGAGCTTGTTCAGGCCGCGCCGGAGCATGCGCACGGCGCGCGCGTCATCGACACCCTGATGCTCGCGCCCAGCGTGGACCCGCGCGAAGTCGCCGCCCGGCACATCAACGGGATGCCGCAAAGCTTGCGGGCGCTGCTCCGGGTGATCGGCGCCAAGGACATCTCCGGCAGCCAGCTCGCGAGCTATCTCATGTTCGAATCCGGTTATACCCGCGAGCTCATCGAGCTCGGCTACCGGGACGCCATGGAGGCGCGCTGCGCGCTGCGCGCGTTCGTCACGGGCGAGCAGCTCCCCTCGTTGCTTACGTCGCCGGGCGTGGCGCAGGCGACCTGATCACGTGAGGAACACGGTTCCGAGGCCGAGCAGCGTGGCAAATCCGATGCTGTCGGTGAATGCGGTGAGGATGACGCCTGCCGACAGCGCCGGGTCGATGTTCAGGCGACGAAGAGTGAGGGGAACCACCACACCCACGAGCGAGGCGGCCAGCAGATTGATGAGCATTGCCGAGGCGATGATGCCCGCGATGGTCCACGTTCCGAACCAGAACGCCGTGATGCTGCCGATGACGAGCGCCCAGAGCAGCCCGTTCAGCCCGCCGACTCCGATCTCCTTGAACAGCAGCCAGCGCGCGTTGCTCCACTGAACGTGCCCGAGCGCAAGGCCGCGCACGATGAGCGTGACGGTCTGCGTGCCGGCAACGCCGCCCATGCTCGCCACGATGGGCATGAGCGCGGCGAGGGCCGCGACGCGCTCGATCGTGCTCTCGAACCGCCGCACCACGAGGCCGGCGATGATGGCGGTACACAGGTTGATGCCGAGCCAGACGAGTCGCCGCCGCGCCGACACCAGCACGCCGGCGAACACGTCCTGCTCGTCGCCGAGGCCCGCCATGCTGAGCACGGAGTGCTCGGCTTCCTCGCGGATGACGTCCACGACGTCGTCGATGGTGATGCGGCCCAGGAGCCGGCCGTCCGGGCCGACCACCGCGGCGGACACCAGATCGCGCTCCTGGAAGAGCTGGGCGACATCGTGCGCGGGCGTATCCGGATCGATGCGCGGCGCCTCGCTCTCGAGCAGATCGCCGACGATCCGATCCGGGTCGCTGGTGAGCAGCCGCGTGAGCGGCACGGTGCCGAGGTAGCTGTCGCGCCGGTCCACGACGAAGAGGCTGTCCGTCTTCTCGGGCAACTCACCACGCATGCGCAGGTAGCGCAGGACCACTTCCACGGTCACGTCCGCGCGCACGCTCACCGCGTCGGTGTTCATGAGGCCGCCGGCGCTGTCTTCCGGGTAGCTCAGCACCGTGCGCAGGCGTTCGCGATCCTGCTGGTCAAGGGATTTCAGCAGCTGGAGGGTGACGGCCTCGGGCAGGTCCGCGACGAGGTCCGCGAGGTCGTCGAGCTCCATGCCTTCGGCGACGGCGAGCAGCTCATCCGCCTCCATGCCTTCCATCAGCTCGGCGCGGATGTTCTCGTTCAGCTCGACGAGCACTTCGCCTTCGAGCTCGGGATCGACGAAGTCCCACACCAGCTCGCGCTGGGCCGGCGGCAGCGATTCAATGAGAAGCGCGATCTCGGCAGGATGCAGCGCATTGACCATGCGATGCGCCGAGCGCAGCGCGCCCTGCCCGAGCGCGGCCCGCAGGGCCGTGAGGCGGCGTTCCTTTTCGGGCTTCATTACTGCTGCATTCATGAACACGCATCACGTAGGGCCCGGCGCGGGCGGCGCGAGTGTAACGGCGAAGTATTGAACCCACCAGCAGCGCAAGGCCCATCATCACGGCCGCACGCACGCCGTGCAGCCGTCATCCACTGCTCAGGCGGGCGCCATCACATCGCTGCCGCCGGGGTCGCGCGCGTTCCGAAAGAAGATCGCGGCCGGCGCGCCTGGCCGGGCGCGCGGCAAAATTCGCGCCTTCAGCTTGCTCGGAGAGACGCCTTCGTCCGGAAAATCGACGCCGGAGTGCCGTGCGTGCACTGCGCAGGCGTCATGCCTGCCGCCGGCGGGGCACAGGCGCGCGTTCTGCAGGAAAGTTGCCGCGCGAGGATTCGGTGAGCTTTCAGCCCGCCGCAGCCTTGGGATGCACGAGCTGCATGGCCGGCAGCGCGCTGTGACGCGTGCTGACGTGAGCGAATCGGGCGCCGAAGCGCTCGGCGAGGCGGTCGACGATGTACACCGAGCGATGCTGGCCGCCCGTGCACCCCACCGCCACCGTGAGATAGCCGCGGTTGCTCGCCTGGTACTCCGGAATGCGCGCGTCGATGAAACGCGCGATGTCCTCGATGAGCCGGCCGGCGGCTTCCTGCGACTCGAGGAACTTCACCACCTCGGTGTCGCGGCCCGTGAGCGGGCGCAGGGTGGGTTCCCAGTAGGGATTGGGAATCGAGCGCGCATCGAACACGAAGTCCGCATCGCCGGGAATGCCGTGCTTGAAGCCGAACGACTCGAACGTGATCGACAGGCGCGGCTCGGCGCGCTGCTCGAGCCGCCGGTGCACGATGTCCCGCAGCTCGTGCACGCCCATGCGGGAGGTGTCGATGACCAGATCCGCCGCGTACACGATCGGCTCGAGCAACTCGCGCTCCTTCGCCATGGCCGCGCGCAGGTCCAGGTTGTCCCGGCTCATGGGATGCTTGCGACGCGTCTCGGCGAAGCGGCGCAGCAGCTCATCCTCGCTGGCGGTGAGGAACAGCACTTCGCACTGGATGCCCCCGCGCTTCAGCTCTTCCAGCAGCTTCGGCACGGACGCGATCTCACTTGCGGTGTTGCGCGCGTCGAGCCCGATGGCGGTGCGCTCGTATGCAGGCTCAGGCGTGCGCACCGTGTGCGAGATGAAGGACTTCAGCAGCGCGGCGGGGATGTTGTCGATGCAATAAAAGCCGAGATCCTCGAGCATGTGGAGTGCCACGCTCTTGCCGGAGCCCGACAGACCGCTGACGATCAGGATACGCACGGGGGCACGTTAGCGAGCCCGACCGGGCGGCGCAAGGCGGCGTCGGTTGCACACGCGTGAGATACGCAACCCCTGACACGGAAGTGACACGCGCGGCGCATTACAGACGCATTAAGTCACCTCGGCACGAGCGGATGGACCTCGGATGAGCCGATCCGGCTGCCAAGCTATCCCCACGGCTGAACAGGCGACCGGAACAATCGCCCGGTCCGTGCTTCGCACCGGTGCAGGCACGCGCCGGTCGGGCCGAACGAAACAGTGCGCCATGGACTGCAAGGTCGGGGGATCCGGCTACGCGCTCGTGCACGATCGCAGCCGGCACGGGCACTGAGGAGCGAGATGTCGCACGGGCGGGATCGGTGGCGGACGCCCGTACGAAACAGGCGGGCAAGGACTCTCGCCCTTGCCCGCCTGACCGGCGAAGCGTTCCACCGACCCTCGCGGCCGTGATTCGTCCCGCTGAACGATCCGGGCCCCAGGCGCTGCGGATGCTTGTCTAGATGAGCCGCGCGCTCTTCTGCGCCTCCGCGGCGTGATGGTCGCGTCGTTTTTCCTTGTGCTTCTTGACGCAGCGGTCGAGCTTGTCGGTCAGGGCGTCGATGGCGGCGTACATGTCCGGTTCGATCGCGTTCGCGTGAATGGAGCTGCCGCTCACGTGGATGGTGGCTTCGGCTTTCTGCTGCAGTTTCTCAACCGTCAACACACAGTGCACGTCAATGAGATGGTCGAAGTGCCGGGTTATGCGCTCCATCTTCTTCTCGACATAGCCGCGCAGGGCGGGGGTGACCTCGACGTGATGACCGGTGACGTTGAGCTGCATAGCCGTCTCCTTCTCAGTTGACGCGAGAAACTCGTCTACATCATCTGCTTCGACCCCGCGCGGCGACGCTCGTTGGAGGGCGCAATGCCCATGGCCTCGCGATATTTCGCGACCGTGCGGCGCGCGACCGGAATGCCCTCGCTCGAGAGGATCTCGGCGATGCGCCCGTCGGAGAGGGGCGCCTCACCGTTCTCCTCCTTGACGAGCTTCCGGATCTTCGCGCGGATCGCGGTGGAGGAGGTGCCCGAGCCGTCGGCACCTTCCACCTGGCTCGAAAAGAAGTAGCGCAGCTCGAACACGCCTCGCGGCGTGTGCATGTACTTGCCGGACGTGACGCGCGAGATGGTGGACTCGTGCATGGAAACGGCCTCCGCGATGTCCTTGAGGATCATCGGGCGCATGTACTCCTCCCCATGCTCGAGAAAGGCGGTCTGCCGCTCGACGATCGAGCGCGCCACTTTGATGAGCGTTTCATTGCGGATCTCGAGGCTCTTCAGGAGCCACCGCGCCTCCTGCAGCTGGGCACGCATGCTCGCGTGACTCGTGTTGCGGCCGATGAGGCTCGCGTAGCTCTGGTTGAGCCGCACGCGGGGCAACGTGGCCGCGTTGATCTCCACGGCCCAGCCATGCTCGGTGCGACGCACGAACACATCCGGAACCACATACTCCGGCGCAGTGGCGCTCACCGTGGCGCCGGGCCGGGGATGGCAGGAGCGCACGAGCGCAAGCGCCTGCGCCAGCTCCTCGTCGGTGGCCCGCAGCTCGCGACGCAGCAGCGAGAGCTCACGGTCGGCGACCAGCTCGAGGTGCTGCCGGGCAATCTGGATCGCGAGGTCGAGCCCGGGTGTGCCCGGCTCCAGCTGCTTCAACTGCAGCTCGATGCATTCGCCGACGCTGCGTGCCCCGACGCCCGGCGGGTCGAGCGCCTGCACGTAACTCAGCACCTTCTCGATCTCGGCGACGTCCGCCTCGATCTCGGGCTTCAGCGTATTCGAGATCTCCTCGAGCGACTCCGTGAGGTAGCCGTCTTCACTGATGGCATCGGCGATCGCGCGCGCGATCGCCAGCTCGCGCGGCTCGAGCTTGGCCATTTCGAGCTGCCAGACGAGATGTTCCTGCAGCGACTGGCCGGAGTCGTCCGCGAACTCCTGCTGGCGGTCGTCATCGTCGCTGCTCCACGGCGTTTCGGACGCGCCGACGCTTTGCTCGCCCCAGCCATCGTCCACGACTTCCACGGTGCTTTCGGCCTGGCGCTCGGGCACCTCGGGCGGGGCCGCCGTCTGGGGCAGCTCGGGCGCTTCGAACGCGCCGGTCGCGTCGGTTTCCTCGACCGGCTCCAGCATCACGTTGGTTTCGAGCAGTTCGCGGATATGGGCTTGCAGCTCAAGCGCAGGCAGCTGCAGGAGGCGAATGGCCTGCTGCAGCTGCGGGGTCATCGTGAGTTGCTGACCCAGCTTGAGCTGCAGGGAAGGTTTCAGCATGTTGGCGCGATGGAGCCCAGGCTCCTTGATCCTCAAGTACCTGATTCTGGGGACAATCCGCCTGAGCCCAAGGGGCTCTAGAGGCGGAACGACTGCCCCAAGTACACCTCACGAACTTGGGGATTGGCAAGGATTTCTTCCGCCGTCCCGGCCGCGATCACGGACCCCTGATTGACGATGTAGGCGCGGTTGCAGACGCCCAGGGTTTCGCGAACGTTATGGTCAGTGATCAGCACGCCGATGTCGCGCCCCGTGAGCTCGCGAATGATGCGCTGGATGTCGAGCACCGACAGCGGGTCCACGCCCGCGAAGGGCTCATCGAGCAGGATGAAGCGGGGCTCCGCCGCCAACGCACGTGCGATCTCCACGCGCCGCCGCTCGCCGCCCGAGAGCGACATACCGAGGGTCTTGCGGACGTGCCCGATGCGCAGCTCTTCGAGCAGCTCCTCGAGGCGCTGCTCGCGCTTGACACTGTCGAGGTCGCTGCGCATCTCCAGAATGGCGAGCACGTTGTCTTCCACCGACAGCTTGCGGAACACCGACGCTTCCTGCGGCAGATACCCGAGCCCGAGCCGTGCCCGCTTGTGCATGGCGAGATGCGTGAGCTCGGTGTCGCCGAGCTGAATACGCCCGGCATCGCACGAAACGAGCCCCACGATCATGTAGAACGCGGTCGTCTTCCCGGCGCCGTTCGGCCCGAGGAGCCCCACGACCTCGCCCGGATTCACCTCGAGGGAGATGCCGCGAACGACCTGGCGGGACTTGTAGCTTTTTTCCAGGCCCGTGGCCTTCAGTGCCGTCATGGAGCGCGCGGCGCCTGAGGCGCAGTGCCCGATGGGGGATCGGCCGGGGGCGGGGCGTTGGCCGGCTGCTTCGGCGGCGTGGATTTCGGCGTCACGGTGATGCGCACGCGCTCCCCGGACGCGCGCGTGCCCTGAACCTTCTCCTCGCGGATGTTGTAGACGAGGCTCGGCCCTTTCATCTCGGTGGTGCCGTAATTGAACCAGGCATCATTCTCGAAACGCACGGTGCCCGCGCCGACGTCGTAGACGATCTCGCCGGCGTGGCCGCGCGCGGGCATGCCGGACTCTTCGCGGATCTGCTCGAACTCCGCGGGATCCCCCGTCACCGTGGCGCGCGCGAGCTGGTTGTTCCGGAACAGCACGACGGCCTGGTTCGAGAGCAGCTGACCGCGATTTTCCATCGTGATGCGCACGTCGCCGTCCAGGGTGAGACGGGTGTCGTCGAAGTCCAGGTTGCCTGTGGCGCTTGCGCGCCTGGCTTCGACACGGATGTCACAGTGCGTGATGACCACGTTGTCCATCAGCGTGGTGTCACTCTTGATATCGGCGTCGAAGTAGTCCGCACGGAGCACCACGTCTTCCTTGCAGCTGTCGTTCTTCGCGGCTGCCGCGGCATTTCCCGGCAGCGTGAGCCCGCAAAGCACCCCGACCGCGCACAAAAGCGTGAGCGGCACGTCGGGCTGGCAGCGCGAGCTACTCTGGCGGGAACGAGCCATGAATGCGTTCCAGTTTGAACCTGTGTTCGGGCAGCTTAGCGACGAGCCCGGTCCCGCTCAATTTACGCCGCCCGGAGCCGAACATCACCGGCGCGCTCGTGCTCAGCACCTCCGTCTTCGTATCGAAGGAGAGCACGCTCGTTTCCACCTCGATGGGATCATTGCGATCGGGCAGCCGCCCGTTGACGCGCACATCGCCGAAGAGCTCGATGCGTGCGCCGTCTTCGCGGATCTGTCCCGAGCGGGCGCTGGCTCGCCACGTGTTGCCGTCGGAGGCCACGAACGTCATGCGGGGCGCGTCGAGCTGAACGCGATTGTCATTCGGGTGCTGGCGAACGCGCCGCGCGCTCAGGGTGTAGAGCGGGCGGCCGTCGTCTCCTGTTTCGATCACCTCGGCATCCTCCGCGGAATAGCCGGGCTTCTCCGCAGGCAGGCCTGTGGTGGTGCGTTCGCCCCGCAGACCCGGGCCGCGGCTCAGGATCAACGCGCCGGCGACAACCGTCAGCAGCACGACTGCAACGACCAGTCGGTTGATCACCGCTTTCCTCGCACAGGGCCAGGCGACACGCGTCCGGAACGGGCGATGCGAAGCGGCGGCGACTTGCGGGCCCCGCGCTGCGCACCTTCGCGTGCGGCAATCAGCAGATCGCAAACGCTACGCACAGCGCCGCGGCCACCGGGGTGCGGCGTGACCTTGTCCGCGGCCGCCAGCGCCTCCGGGTGTGCGTCCGCGACCGCGAATGCGAGCCCGGCGGCGCGCATCATCGGCACATCCGGCACATCGTCACCGATGCAGGCGCAAGCGCTGGGTTCCACCCGGAGCTGCTGCAGGAGTTTCTGTAATACGGCCAGCTTGTCGCCCACACCCTGAAAGACGTGGCGAATGCCCAGATCCCGCGCACGACGCGTGACCGCGGGCGAATCGCGGCCCGAGATGATCGCGACTTCCACGCCGGCTTTCAGGAGCCGGCGGATGCCGTGGCCGTCCTTCACATCGAACACCTTCAGCACCTCGCCGCGCGCGCCGTAGTACAGGCGCCCGTCGGTGAGCACGCCATCCACATCGAGCACCAGCAGCTCGATGGCGGCCGGATCGGTTCTGCGGGCGGGCATGAAAGCGGGCGCCGGCGGCGTGTCAGACCACGCCGGCACGAAACAGATCGTGCACGTTCAGCGCGCCAATGAGCTTGCCGTGCTCGTCGGCCACCGGGAGGGCCGTGATCTTGTGCAGCTCCATGAGGTGCACCGCCTCCGCAGCCAGCTCGCGCGGGCCGATGCGCTTGGGGTTCGGCGTCATCACGGTGCTCATGAGGGCCGTGCGCACATCCGTGGTGCTGTCGAGCGCGCGGCGCAGATCGCCATCGGTGAACACGCCGATGATGCGATTGTCGTCGTCCACGATCACGGTCATGCCGAGTCCCTTGCGGGACATCTCGATGAGACCCTCGCGCAGTGGCGTGTGCGCATGCACGCGGGGAATGGCATCCCCGGTGCGCATGAGATCCTCCACATGCAGCAGCAGACGCCGGCCGAGGCTCCCGCCCGGATGAGAATGGGCGAAGTCCTTCTCCGTGAAGCCGCGCGCTTCGAGCATCGCAACCGCGAGCGCATCGCCCATCGCCAGCGTGGCGGTCGTGCTCGCGGTGGGCGCCAGGTTGAGCGGGCAGGCTTCCTTGGGAACGCTCACGTCGAGCACCACGCTCGCGGCCTTGCCGAGCGTGGAGCCGGGCTTGCCGGTCATCACCACCAGCGGAACGCCGAGGCGCTTGAGGTGGGGGAGCAGCACGATGAGCTCCGGGGTTTCGCCGGAATTCGACAGCGCGAGCACCACGTCCGAGCGGGTGATCATGCCGAGGTCGCCATGACCCGCCTCGGCCGGGTGCAGGAAGAACGCCGGTGTGCCGGTGCTCGCAAGCGTGGCCGCGATCTTTCCGGCAATGTGCCCGGACTTGCCCATGCCGGTGACGACGACGCGACCCGTGCACGCGAGACACAGGCGGCACGCCTGTGCGAAGGAGGCGTCGAGCCGCGGAAGCAGGGCTTCGACCGCGTTGGCCTCGATGGTGAGGGCCTTGCGTGCCGACGCGAGCAGACGGGCATCGTCCGCCGCGTGCACCGGAGCAGGAGCTGGAGCCATTTGCATGGCGCAATGCTAGCAGTCCGGCGGACCTGCGGCGCAGTCCGGGGCACGACGGCTGGAGCGCCCATGCCCTGCTACACTCCCGCCGCCCGACGGTTTTGGAGAACCGAAGCTTCCATGACCCCTCAGCAAGTAGCGGAACTGATCCGTGCCGGCCTGCCCGGTGCGCAGGTTCGCGTCGAATCCGACGACAACACGCATTTCGCCGCGCGCGTCGTGAGCGCGGAGTTCGCCGGCAAGCGCGCCATCCAGCGCCATCAGCTCGTGTACCGCACGCTCGGTGAGCTGATGGGACGCGAGATTCACGCCATGTCCATCGAAGCGCTCACGCCCGAGGAGGCCGGCTGAGCCGGCGGCGCGTTTGGACAAGCTGCAGATCAAGGGCGGCGTGCCGCTCGAAGGGGAAGTGCGGATCTCCGGATCCAAGAACGCCACCCTGCCCATTCTCGCGGGCGCGCTGCTCGCGGAGGAACCAGTGGTGGTTGGCAATGTGCCGCATCTGCGCGATGTCACCACCACGATCGAGCTGCTCGGCCGCATGGGTGTCACGGTCACCGTGGACGAGCGCAGCCGCATCGAGGTGGACAGCGCCACGCTCAGGGAATGCAAGGCGCCGTACGAGCTCGTGAAGACCATGCGGGCGTCCATTCTCGTGCTGGGGCCGCTCGTCGCGCGCTTCGGCAAGGCGGATGTGTCATTGCCGGGCGGCTGCGCCATCGGCGCGCGGCCGGTGAACATTCATGTCGCCGGTCTGCAGGCGATGGGTGCGGATATCAGCATCGAAGGCGGCTACATCCGCGCGCGTGCGGGGCGGCTGAAGGGCACGCGTCTCGTGCTCGATACGGTCACCGTCACGGGCACGGAGAACCTGATGATGGCGGCCACGCTCGCCGAAGGTGAAACGGTCATCGAGAACGCCGCGCGCGAGCCCGAAGTGGTGGACCTCGCGAACTTTCTCGTCTCGATGGGCGCGAAGATCGAAGGCGCCGGCACGGACAAGATCGTGGTGCAGGGCGTGGAGAAGCTCCGCGGCACACGCTACGACGTGCTGCCGGACCGCATCGAAGCCGGAACCTATCTCGTCGCGGGCGCCATCACCCGCGGCCACGTGCGCGTCAAGAACGCGCGCCCGGACCACCTCGATGCCGTGCTCGTGAAGCTCGCGGAGGCGGGCGCGCTGGTATCACGAGGCGACACGTGGATCGAGGTGGACATGCGCGGCAAGCGCCCGCGCGCAGTGGACGTGCGCACGGCACCTTACCCAGCGTTCCCCACCGACATGCAGGCGCAGTTCGCCGCGCTGAACACCATCGCCGAGGGCGTCGGCACGGTGATCGAAACCATCTTCGAGAACCGCTTCATGCACATGCTGGAGATGCGTCGCCTCGGCGCCGAGATCCGCCTCGAAGGCAACACGGCAATCATCCGCGGCGTGGAGCGCCTCACGGGCGCGCCCGTCATGGCCACGGACCTGCGCGCCTCCGCGAGCCTCGTGCTCGCCGGTCTCGTCGCCGACGGCCGCACGGACATCGAGCGCATCTACCACATCGACCGCGGCTACGAAGCGATCGAGGAAAAACTCGCCCAACTCGGCGCCCAGATCAAACGCGTCCCCGCCTGACCACCCGACCGCCGCGCGTTCGAACTCGCTCCCGAACGCGCGCACTTCACGCCGGAGGTGTGCCGAAAACGCGTGCGATGCCCTCCAAACACGTCGCTCGCCGACCGCGACTGACACGCGACCCGCGCCGACCATCAGCGTGCGGGCGCTTCTGCGCGATACGCGCCCGTGCCGCGCAGACCTTTTACGTACGAAGATGTTCGCCCTACGCGTTCCGCCGCGCACCCGCATCAGTGAGCGAAGGGGTGCACTCGACACGCGCTCGCGCCGCACAGGCCCATCAGCGAGCGGAGGTGCGCGCAAGAGGGTCCTTCGGCGGCCGTCTCGGGCGCCGGCGTCCCCGCGTGAAGCGCCGCGCACCTCTGCACGGATTCTTGGGACGCGCGCATGTGGCGCGGCGTAGCGGGGAATGCGGAACCGCCGAAAACCGCCGTCTGCGGCGATTTTCGAAGCGCGCCCGAGTAGGCCGCCGAAGGACCCTCTTGCGCGCGCCTCCGCTCGCCGGCACTGCCCATCGCGCCTCGCACGCGCCAACACCGCTCGCCTGCTCCGCAGGAGCGTGTCTTGCATCCCGCCGTACACTCGCCCCATCGGGCGAGTGAAGGAAGGCACGCTATGCAGCTTGGCATGATCGGTCTCGGTCGCATGGGCGCGAACATGGTGCGGCGGCTTCAGCGCGGCGGGCACCGGTGCGTGGTGTTCGATCGCTCGCCCGATGCGGTGAACGCGCTGGCAAAGGAAGGCGCGACAGGCGCGCACACACTCGCCGACTTCGTCGCCGCGCTCGAGAAACCACGTTCCGTCTGGATCATGGTCCCGGCAGCCGCCGTAGACGCCGTGCTCGGCGAGCTGCGCCCGCTGCTCGAGCCCGGCGACATCGTCATCGATGGCGGCAACTCCCACTACCACGAGGACATCCGGCGCGCCGCCGAGCTGGCATCCGCCGGCATTCATTACGTGGACGTCGGCACGAGCGGCGGCGTGCACGGCCTGGAGCGCGGTTTCTGCCTGATGATCGGCGGCGAGGCCGGGCCCGTCGCGCGGCTCCGCCCCGTTTTCGAGACGCTCGCCCCCGGCCCCGGCCTGCCCCCGACGGGCGACTCGACCGGCACGGCCGCGCACGGCTTCCTCCACTGCGGCGGCCCCGGCGCCGGCCATTTTGTGAAGATGGTCCACAACGGCATCGAGTACGGCCTCATGGCCGCCTACGCCGAAGGGCTCAACATCCTCCGGCACGCGAATGCCGGTCTCGGCACGCGCGCCACCGATGCCGAAACCGCGCCCCTCGGCCACCCCGAGCACTTCCGGTACGAGTTCGATCTGGCCGCCATCACGGAGCTCTGGCGGCACGGCAGCATCGTGGGCTCGTTTCTGCTCGATCTCACGGCCGCCGCACTCGCGCGCGACCCGCAGCTCAAGACATTCGCCGGGCGCGTGGCGGATTCCGGCGAGGGGCGCTGGACGCTGCAGGCCGCGATTGAAGAGGGCGTGCCCGCATACGTGCTCAGCGCGGCGCTCTACTCGCGCTTCGCGTCACGCAATCGCGCGGAGTTCGCGGACAAGGTGCTCTCCGCGATGCGCCTCGGATTCGGCGGTCATCAGGAAGGGTCGGGCTGAGGTGACGCGGGCGGCCACGCATCGCGGTCCGCCCAGACTTCCACGTTGTGGCAGCTCGCGACCGCACGCGCCGCAACGGAGTCGGGCGCACGTTCGACAAAGGCCTTCAGCGCCGCGCGCTTGTCCGCACCGGCGACGATAAACAGCACTTCCTCGATGTGCGCCAGCAGTTCCGGCGTGACGCTCACGCCGGCCAGGCCGTCGGGCCGCTGCACACCGATGGCCAGCTTTCCGGTCGCACGCTGCAAGTGCGCTTCGGAGAAGAGCGATGCCGTGTGGCCATCCGCACCCAGCCCGAGGAGGCCGACCGTAATGCGAGTGTTCGCCTGCAGCAGCGCACGCAGCTGCTGTTCGTAATCCTCGACGGCGCGATCGAGCGGCAGCTCTGTGCGCACCCGATGAACGTGTTCGGCCGGCAGCGCGAGCGCTTCGAGCAGCGCGCGCGTTGCGCGGAAGTTGCTCGCATCCGAGGCAGGCGGCACGTACCGATCATCGGAATAAAAGATCTCGAGCGACGAGGAGGGCGTGAAAGTGCGCGTGGCGAGCGCCTGATACGCCTGCAGAGGCGTGTGGCCGCCGGAGAGCATCAGCGCCACCGGGCCGCGCGCGGCCTGGTCGATCTCCCGGGCGAGACGCTCCGCGAGCGCATCATTCAAGGCCACACGGGACTCGAATGGTCGAACGCGGAACTCCGTGTTCATCAGCGCCCTCGTGGCTGCTCGATCACCTGCGTTTTCAGCTCCAGCGGCCGACCGTTGCGCAGCACGCGCAAGGTGATGGTCTGACCCACGTTGCGGTTGGCCGCCACCCGTGCGATCGCTTCCTGCGCGCTGCGAACGGGCTGGCCATTGATCTCGGTGAGGACGTCACCGGGCTGCAGGCCCGCGCGCTGCGCCGGACTGCCCACGTACAGGTTGGCAATCAGCACGCCGGTCGGGGGAAGGCCGAGCTGCTGGCGCTGATTGTCCGGCACGTCCTGCGGCACGATGCCGATCCAGCCGCGGATCACACGTCCGTGGGCGATGATGTCCGCCAGCACGCCGCGGACCAGGTCCACCGGAATGGCGAAGCCGATGCCCTCGACCCCGAGGTTCTTGGCGATGATGGCGGTGTTGATGCCCACGAGTCGCCCGGTGGTGTCGATGAGCGCACCGCCGGAGTTGCCCACGTTGATCGCGGCATCCGTCTGGATGAAGTCCTCGAAGGTGGCCACGCCGAGGGAGCGCGTGGTAGCGCTCACGATACCGTGCGTCACGGAGTGCGAGAGGCCCACGGGGCTGCCGATGGCGAGCACGACGTCGCCGACGTTCAGGTTGTCCGAGCGGCCGATGGGCACCACCGGCAGGTTGTCCAGATCGATTTGCAGCACGGCCAGATCCGTGTCCGGATCGCGCCCGACGATTCTGGCATCCGCCACGCGCTCGTCGGCCAGCTGCACGCGGATCGCATCGGCGTTGGCGATGACGTGGTGGTTCGTGACGATGTGCCCCTCGTGGTCCACGATGACGCCCGACCCGAGACTGTTCTCGATGCGCTGTCTGTAGCGCGGCCACGCGTCGCGGAAGAAGTCCTCGAAGGAGGAGGGCCGCACGCGTTCCGTGACCACGCGAGCGGTGTAGATGTTCACCACCGCGGGGGCGGCGCGGCGCACCGCATCCGCGTAGGTGATGCGCGCGGACTGAGCCGGCGGCGCCACGGCGGGCGGCGGAGGCGGCGGCGCCGTGCTCGGCCGGACCAGCTCCGGGCGCAGGGCGACGATGACAAACGCGAGGGCGAGACCGCCCACGATCGATCCGGCCACGAAGAGCAGCCCGCGGCCCAAGCTTTTTAACGTCATCTGCGCGTCGAACCCTCGCCCGGGAGGGCGTTGTCGTTTGTGTATAATGCGCCGCCCCCCGCCGGCCGGAAACTGCATTCCCGTGCGCACGATGCGCGCGCCGGTGAGGTGCGGGGCTGGTCTGGCAGCAAAACGCGGGAGTCCGAGTTGACGGTGCAAAACGGTGTCATCACCGATGACGAAGTCGACAGCAGTCGGCGCAAGTTCCTGACGACAGCGACTGTGGCTACGGGCGCGGTTGGCGCGGCCTTCGCACTCGTCCCCTTTGTTTCGTCCTGGCAGCCTTCGGAGCGCGCTCGCGCGCTCGGCGCCCCGGCGGAGCTGGATCTCACCAAGGTCGAGCCGGGTCAGATGGCGATCATCACCTGGCGCAAGCAGCAGATCTATGTGGTGCACCGTACGCCGCAGATGGTCGAGACCCTTGCGCAGCACGATGGCCAGCTGAAGGACCCGAAGTCCGAAAACTCCGTGCAGCCGGAGTACGCGAAGAACGAAGCGCGCTCGCTGAAGCCGGAGTACCTCGTCCTCGTGGGCGTGTGCACGCACCTCGGGTGCCTGCCGAAGCAGCGCTTCCAGCCGGGCGCCGCGGAGCTCGGGCCGAGCTGGCCGGGCGGCTTCTTCTGCCCCTGCCACGGCTCCCGCTTCGACATGGCCGGCCGCGTCTTCCAGGGCTCGCCCGCTTCCGTGAACCTCGTCGTCCCGCCGTACACCATCGAGGGCAACAAGCTCATCGTGGGCGTGGATGCCACTGAGAAGGGGGTGGCGTGATGGCGACGCCTGCCGCACCCGCCGCCAACGGCGTGAAGAATGGCAAGGGCTTCAAGGCCTGGCTGTACAAGCGTCTGCCGGTCCAGGAGTTCGTGGACAACCAGATCACCGGCTACTACGCGCCGAAGAACTTCAACTTCTGGTACTTCTTCGGCGTGCTGTCGCTCGTGGTGCTGGCCATCCAGTTCCTGAGCGGCATCTTCCTCACCATGTTCTACAAGGTGGGTGAAGCCACCGCGTTCGACTCCGTCGAATTCATCATGCGCGAGGTGGAGTGGGGCTGGCTCATCCGCTACCTGCATTCCACGGGCGCGTCCGCGTTCTTCGTCGTGGTGTACCTCCACATGTACCGCGCGCTGCTCTACGGGTCGTACAAAGCCCCGCGCGAGCTGCTGTGGCTGTTCGGCATGGCGGTGTACCTCGCGCTGATGGCCGAGGCCTTCATGGGCTACGTGCTGCCGTGGGGCAACATGTCCTTCTGGGGCGCGCAGGTGATCGTGAACCTGTTCGGCACCATCCCGGGCATCGGGCCGGGGCTGGTCGAGTGGATTCGCGGGGACTACGGCATCGCCGATGCCACGCTGAACCGCTTCTTCGCGCTGCACGTGGTGGCCATTCCGCTGGCGCTGCTGCTGCTCGTGGTGCTGCACCTGGTGGCCCTGCGCCGCACGGGGTCGAACAACCCCGATGGCATCGAGATCAAGGAGAAGCTCGGTCCGGACGGCAAGCCGCTCGATGGCATTCCGTTCCATCCGTACTACACGGTGAAGGATCTCGTCGGCGTCGCCGTGTTCTTCGTGCTCTTCAGCATCGTGGTGTTCTTCGTGCCGACGCTCGGCGGACTGTTCCTCGAGTCGCCGAACTTCGAGCCCGCCAATCCGCTGTCCACGCCGGAGCACATCGCGCCTGTGTGGTACTTCACTCCGTACTACGCGATCCTGCGCGCGGTGCCGGACCAGCGGCTCGGCGCGTTGCTGATGTTCCTGTCGGTGGCGGCGTACCTGTTCCTGCCCTGGCTCGATCGTTCGCCCGTCAAGTCCATCCGCTACAAGGGGTGGATGTCGAAGGTGGCGCTCGGCCTCTTCACGGTCGCGTTCCTGGTGCTCATGTACCTGGGGCTGCAGCCGGCGGAAGGCGTGTACGTCGCCCTGGCCCGCATTTTCACGGTGATCTACTTCCTCTACTTCCTGCTCATGCCGATCTATACGCGACTGGAAACGGTGAAGCCTGTGCCTGAAAGGGTGACCTACCATGCGCATTGATCGGCACATGAAGCGCTGGGTACTGGCGGGCAAGGTGTTCGTGGCGGCGGCCACGCTGGCTCTGGCGCTGGGCGCGGGCGCGGTGCGCTCGGCCGAGGCCTCGACGCCCGGCGAAAGCCACGAGGGTGAAGGCGTGCTCGGCGACAGCTGGCAGCACTGGAAGGCGCAGAACGAGGTCGCGAACCTCGCCTCGCTCCAGCGCGGCGCGCGCAACTTCATGAGCTACTGCCAGGGCTGTCACTCCCTGAAGTACGTTCGGTACTCCCGCCTCGCGGAGGACCTCGCCATTCCGACGGATCAGCTCGAACAGCTGCTGCTGCCGCCGGGGGCGAAGCCTGCGGACTACATCACCACCAGCATGCCCGCGAAGGACGCGGAGAACTGGTTCGGCAAGGCGCCGCCGGATCTCTCGCTCATCGCCCGCTCGCGCGGCACGGACTACCTCTACCAGTTCCTCAAGACCTTCTACGCGGACCCGTCGAAGCCCACCGGCGCGAACAACCTGCGCCTGCCGGGCACGGCGATGCCGCACGTGCTCTCCTCGCTCGAGGGCGTGAAGAAGCCCGTGTACCGCGAGGTCGAGGTGACCGGGGAGGATGGCAAGCCCCACACCGAGCGCGTGCTCGAGAAATTCGAGATGGTGGTGCCGGGCAGCCTCACCGAATCGGAGTACGATGCCTTCGTCCGTGACACGGTGAACTTTCTCGACTACGTCGGAGAGCCCACCCAGCTCAAGCGCCGGGCGCTCGGCATCTGGGTGGTGCTGTTCCTGGTCGCGTTCACGTGGCTGGCGTTGCTTCTGAAGAAGGAATACTGGAAAGACGTCCATTGAGGGATGAGTGGCGCCGGAAGGGTCCGGCGCCACGAACATTGTCGGGAGCGGAAACTTGTCGAGCAGACGATCCATCATGACGCTCTTCTCGGCTCCCAACGACCCGTGGAGCCACCGCACGCGCATCGTGCTGGCGGAAAAGGGCATCAGCATCGACATCGTGAGCGTCGAGCCGGGCAAGTTTCCGGAGGACCTGCTCGATCTCAACCCGTATCACAGCGTCCCGACCCTCGTGGACCGGGACCTCGTGCTGTACGACTCGCGGGTGATCATCGAGTATCTCGACGAGCGCTTCCCGCACCCGCCCCTCATGCCGGTGGATCCGGTGACCCGCGCGCAGTTCCGCCTTGCGCTCTATCGCATCGAGCGTGACTGGTACGGGCTCGTGCAGCAGATCGAGCAGGAGCCGGACAAGAAAAACACCGTGCGTTACAAGAAGATCCTGCGGGACACGATCCTGCAGAGCACGGAGCTGTTCAAGATCAAGCCGTATTTCCTCTCGGACGAGTTCTCGCTTGTGGATGCGACCATCGCCCCCATCCTCTGGCGACTGCAGTACTACGAGATCGACCTGCCGCCCCAGGCGCAGCCCATCATCAAATACGCGGGTCTGCTGTTCTCGCGGCCGGCGTTCCGGGAGAGCCTCTCGGATGCCGAGCAGGAAATGCGGCTGCTGTAGCCGGGGCGTGTTACTCGCTTTTCGTCCATGCGACAGCTTCCGGCCAAACGACCTTATCTGCTTCGCGCCATGCACCAGTGGATCACGGATTGCGGGCACACCCCGCACGTGATCGTGGACGCGGACTACAACGGCGTGAACGTGCCGCGCGCGTACGTGAAGGACGGCAAGATCGTCCTGAACCTGAGCGGAACCGCCACCCAGCACCTGAAGCTCGGGAACGACTGGGTCGAGTTCGACGCGCGCTTCTCCGGTGTGATCAACCGGGTGAGCTTCCCCATCGGCGCGGTGCTCGGCATCTACGCCCGGGAGACGGGCGAGGGCATGGTGTTCACCGAGCAGGACCTCGGCCCCGAGCCGCCCACGCGCCCGAATCCCGTGGACGACAACAACAACGGCACGAACGGCGGCGGCAAGCGGCCGCAACTCAAGGTCGTGAAATAAGGCCTGCCGGCCGGTCTGCCGGGTTCCCGAAGAGGGCGCTCGGCAATGAGCCGCTGCCGGCGTCGGTTTCGAGGCGACTCTGACTCGCATCCAACACGCCCGACGGTGCGCAGCCGCTTCAACGAAGCGATCACGGCGCGTCAGGGGACGCGCTGCGCGCCAGCGTGTCAGGCGCTTGCCGGGAACCGTGTCACGCCTCGAACGCGTGTCGAATCCACTCCACCCGAGGCCGCCCGGTATGCGCCTCGTGCACGATCACCACATCGAAGCGCACGCGCAGCCGGGCGAGCTCGGCGTGCTGCTGAAGCAGCTGCTGCGCGGCGCGGATGATCTTGTGCCGCTTCCACCCGTCCACGCTCGCCGCGGCGCCCCCGAACGCGTCGCTCGAGCGCGTTCTCACTTCCACGATGGCGAGGACGTCGCCCTCGCGCGCGATGATGTCCAGCTCGCCATTGCGACGACGGTAGTTGCGGGTGAGCACCTCGAGTCCGTGCCGGCGCAGGTGCTCCGCGGCGATGGCTTCGGCGGTGCGCCCGAGCTCTGCACGATCCATGTGCGATGTCCGGGCGGCTACTGGGCCGCGAGGATCTCGAGCGGCCGCGTCTGGCCGTTCTTCACTTCGGCCCAGGCCAGCTCCCGTTGCACCCGGCCTTCCGGGTCGAGCGTGAGCCGCCCGGTGAGCCCATCGATATTCACGGAGTGGGTGTTTCCGCCGCGCAGGGCGACCGTGAGCCGAAACGCGTCGAAGCCGAACGCGTAGAGCCGGTTCCGCCGTGGGCCCCCTGAGGGCCAGGCTTCCTGCGCCACGGCGCGCACGCTGTCTGCGAGCGCGCTGCCGAGCATCCACGGCATGTCCGGGAACATGAGGCCTTCCATGTCCTCATTCGCCCGCGGGTCCGGCTCGAACGCATCGGACGTGGCGTACGTCGCCACATCGCCGGCGAAGTGAAAGCGCAGCTGCGGACGCAGCAGCCGGGCGGTGGATGCGGGGCTCGGCGCGAAGATGAAGTCGATGTCCGTGCGGCGGCGTGGCTCGAATTGCAGACGGGTGCCGAGCAGCGATTCCAGCCGCTTGTGTCGCGCCTGACTCTCGCTCAGGCGCAGCACCTGCGTGATCTCCGGCGCCCAGTCCTTGCGAGTGGAGTCGAGCGCCACCTCTCCCAGCAACACGCCGCCGTTCGCCTCCAGCTCCTGCCGGAAGGCCGCGAGCACGCGTGCGCCCCATTCCCCTTCGGGGACGATGGCGACTCCGCGCCGCCGCTGATCCTGGAGAATCTTGCGCGCTACCGCGCGCGCCTCCTCTTCCGGCGACAACGCGAACTGATAGAAGCCCGCCGGCGCCGGGCGATCGAACGGCAGGAAATTCAGCGCGAGGATCGGCGGATTCGCATCGCCGAGATCCGCGGCGGCCATCACCTCATCGCGCATGAGAGGGCCGACGATGAAGTCCGCGCCTTCGGCGCGCGCCCGCGCAATGGCTTCGGCCGCGCTGATCTCGGCCGTGTCGTACACGCGCAGCGGCGGCCGTTGTGAGGTGGGTGATGTGTAGTACGCGGTCATGAAGCCATCCCGCACCGTGACGCCCGCGGCGCCGTTGCGCCCGGACAGTGGCAGCAGCAGCGCGACGTGCGTGGCCGCGGCACGCTGCTCGGGCGGCAGGCCGAGGAGCTCCGTGCGGACGACATCGTTCGCGGGATGCGTGGGGTAGCGCGCGCGCCAGGCTTCGATTTCCGGCGTGGCCGTGGTGGGGTTACGCGCCGCAGCTGCGGCGAGCGACGCAAGCTCGAGCCACCCGCGAACGATCGGATCCGTGGCGGCACGAGGCTCGACGCGAACGCCGCGCTCGTTCGCATCCCGCAGCTGCGCGAGCAACTCCGAGCGCGCTTGCATGCGCTCGTCCGGATTGGTGATGAGGCGCTGGCGCGCTATGGCGGAGCGCACGCCGTCCTCGGCCCGGTTCGTGGCGAACGCCACGCGTTGCCTCAACGCCAGGTACCGAATGGCCGCGGGCCCCGACGCGGGTTGTTGGATCGTGGAAATCTGCTGCCAGGCTTCGGCCGGCTGATTGCGCGCGAGAGCGAGCTCCACGCCGAGCATCTGACGCTCGAACGCCTGCTCCGGCGCCAGCGGCGGCACGATGCTCGCCAGCACGCGCGCGGCGTTGTCCGGCTGGCGCGCGCGCAGGTACTGGCGCGCGGCGAGCAGCAGATATTCGTTCTGCTGGGTGCCGGTGTTCTGGGCCGCAAGACTTTCGTACACCCTCGCCGCGCCGGCATAGTCGCCGGAGCGATCCAGCGTGCGCGCGCGATCGACACTCGGCGGCGCCTCGCCGCGCGGCCCGAGACTCGGACAGGCGGTAAGCGTGAGTACGGCCGCCACGACCGCGGTCCAGCGGCCGATCCATCGCAAACAGGACCATCCCATGTTCGGCATCAGTTGAAGCGCCTCTCGATGGCGGGCACGATGCCCGCTCCCGCCGCACTGAGGAAGCCGCTCATGGGAGCGCGCTTCCAGGCGGCGCCACACGCGGGCGATCATCGGTCGATCGCATGCGCCGGCGCATCGCCTGACGGCACGACGCAGGAATTATAGTGGGCAATTCGCGGGGCCGGCTCGACGTTGTCGCGACTCCGATCGGCAATTTGAGCGATTTGAGTCCGCGCGCACGGGACATCCTTGCCGCGGCTGACCTCATCGCGGCCGAGGACACGCGGCACACGCGCGCACTACTGCAATCCATCGGTGTCTCGAAGCCGCTGGTGTCGCTCCATGCACACAACGAGTCCAGCCGCGTGCCGGAACTGCTCGCGCGGCTTCAGGCTGGGGAGTCGATCGCGCTCGTGAGTGATGCGGGCACGCCGCTGTTGTCGGACCCAGGCTACGAACTCGTGCGCGAAGCGGCGCGCGCAGGTTGCACTGTGAGCGCCGTGCCGGGGCCCTCTGCGATCACGGCTGCGCTCGCGGTTGCGGGGTTGCCGACAGACCGGTTCTGCTTCGAAGGCTTCTTGCCCGCGCGCGCGAGCGAACGGCGTGCGCGGCTTCACACGCTCGCGGGCGAGTCGCGCACGCTGGTGTTCTTCGAAGCGCCGCATCGAATCGCGGAATGTCTTGCGGACTTCGCGGAGGTTTTCGGGGCTGCGCGTCGCGCGGTGGTGGCGCGCGAGCTTACGAAACAGCACGAGACGGTTTATCGCGGCACGCTCGCGGAGCTGGCCGAGCGCGCGAAGAGTGAGCCGAACTTTGCGCGGGGTGAAATCACGCTCGTGGTTGAAGGTGCTCCTGAGACGGCGGCGCGCGTTGATTCGCGCGCGCTCGAGCGGGCTGTCTCTCTTCTGGTACGCGAGCTGCCGCCGGGGCGCGCGGCGGCGCTGGCCGCGCAACTGGTCGGCGGCAAGCGCAGCGATGCCTACGCCATCGCCATGCGCGGCGCGAAGGGGGATGACTCGCCTGAGGGGGAAGGCTGAGAGCAAAGGGGCGCTCGGCGCGAGATGCTCGCGGGTGCAAGAGCGTTTCATCCGGGGCTGCTCGGGCTTCTAAGTCCTCACGCGAAAGGATGTTTGGCGCGTGCTGGCGCGACGGGCCGTGCCGGCGAGCGGAGGCGCGCGCAAGAGGGTCCCTCGGCGGCCTACTCGGGCGCGCTTCGAAAATCGCCGAAGACGGCGATTTTCGGCGGTCCCGCATTCCCCGCTACGCCGCGCCACAT
>JADGHX010000231.1 GCA_019683695.1 Steroidobacteraceae bacterium | reverse complement strand
GCCGGGAAGCGGCGAAGGCCCGCGCTATTGTAATGACCGAATACTTGGCCCGCGTACCTGAGGCACTCCAAATTCTGGATCTGGCAGCCGAAACCTTTGGTGACTCGCCAATTCTTCAGGAGCAGCGCGCAAACACTCTCTTCCACGCGAAAGACGATGCGGCGGTACTGACGGTTTGGAACGAGCTACTCCAGAACGACAAAAGCAGAATCGCATTAGGGAAGATCTGAAGAACTCGCGAAAATGCTGACGCGAATGGCAGACGTTGCGGAAAGATGCGCCCGCAGGTCCATGGAAGAGCTGCAATCGGGCCGAGCGAGCGCTGCGCTCATGCTTTGTCCCCCGGTTCCCCGGATTTCAGGCGCACCTCGCCTGCAGCCTCAGCAACCGTCGCCGCATCATGAACAGGTTGGCCAGCGCCGCGCTCACCTGGAGGCGGTGCAGATTCTTCGCCAGTCCCCGATAGCGTACCTTCTGAAAGCCAAAGACCCGCTTGATCACCCCGATCGCGTGCTCGACCTTCGAGCGCACTTTGGACTTGGTGCGGTTCTTCGCCTTGATCGTCTCATCCACCCGCCGGCCAAAGCGATAACGACGGTGGGTCAGGTCTCGAGCGCGCGGGGCTACCTTGCGAATCACCTCGCTTTGCCCTTGGTAGGCCTGGTCACCCCACACGCAGGTTTCCTTCCCATGCAGCAGATGCGGCAGGGCGAGCGAGTCGGAAATATTCGCCGCCGAGGCAAGAATCGTGTGAATGAGCTTGTGACGGCTGTCCACACCCACGTGCGCCTTCATGCCGAAGTACCACTGCTTGCCTTTGGCGGTCTGATGCATCTCGGGGTCGCGCTCACGCTGCTTGTTCTTGGTCGAGCTGGGCGCCGAGATGATCGTCGCATCGACGATGGTGCCGTTGCTGATCTTGATGCCGTTACGCGCCAGATACTCGTTCACCGTCTTCAGCAGCGGCTTGCCGAGCTTGTGCCGCTCCAGCAGATGGCGGAACTTGCACACCGTCGTCTCATCCGGCGCCGCCTCCTGGCCCAAGTCGATTCCGGCGAAGCTGCGCATCGCGACCGAGTCGTACAGTGCTTCTTCCACTGCCGGGTCGGACAGGTTGAACCACAGTTGCAGAAAGTAGATGCGCAACATCCGCTCCAGAGGAATCGGCGGGCGACCGCCTGCTTCGCTGACCTTCGGATAGAATGGTTCGACCACCGCCGCCAGATCCGACCACGGTACGATCCGATCCATCTGCGCCAGAAACTGCGCGCGCCGTGTGGTCTTGCCGTAGCGTTCAAATCCCGCCAGCGTCTGTTGCTTCATCGTCTCACCCTCCCGAAGCGTAATGATGCAACAGATACCGTCGGTAAATCAGAGTCTCCTTAGATGCATTCGCATATCGCCGAGCCGCCATTAGCGCCGCGCGACTGGAGCGTTGGAACGAAGCCGAACAGCTGTTCATTGCCGGATCGAATGTAGCCAGCACGGCCTGGACCGAGCCAACACGTTTTGGCCTCCGAGCGGATGCTGCCCTCATGAGGGCATCGTCCGGAGATTGTTCGGGCGCGGCTCGGATCCTAGTGGATGCGCTAGATATGCTCCCTGAGAAGGCGGCTGCGGAGGGCGAGCTGCGATGGGAGGCTGCGCTTCGGGTATCGAGCGAGATTTGCCGCTTTATCGAGTCACGCGCTATTAGCGGAGTTGTCGACAAAGCGAAGATTAATCCGGGATGGGCAAGCTCTCCAGGTCTCAAGATGCCGAAGGCGGAACCCGGCCAACCGGCGCGTGCGTTGCTATTTCAGGCGGAGGTGCGAAGGCTGGCGGCCTGCATTTGCATCGACGGACCCGACAGTTCGGCGCACTTCGCTGCACTGCTGAAGTCACCTTATTTGGGCGTTCGTTGGATGGCGGCGGAGGGCCAGCTCGCCCTGGCATACGATACGGATGCTGGTCCTGATTTCATCGAGGCCCTGTTAACGTTCGAACGCGTTGTAATCAATGATGCGATTCCGCGAATTCGCGCTGTCGGAATTCTTGAGCCCGATCCGGCCCTGAATCGTATCTTGCCCGCACCACAACCTGAGCGGCTCTCCTCTTTACTCATCGCGGCCATGGCTTGCGTCAGCGATCATCTCGTCGAGCGGATTGCAAGCTGGAGTGAGACGAGTTCCCGTGTCCTCGGCGACACAGCGCCGCTGTCCCTACTGATTCGATCCCTGCTTGAGGGTGTGCGCCAACCCCAAGACAATCTCGAGGCGACGGTTCGCAAGCACTCCAACGATTACGTGCGACTAGGAGCAGCAGCTCGTTTGCTCGCTGATCCACCCACCGCTCAGCTCGCTCTGCAGCTTCAACTCTTATTGATATCCGGGATTGCAAACGAGCCCGGAATTCAGTTCCAAAAATTGTGGAACATCCACGTCGCAAATCGATTTGCGAGAACGTGGCGAGAGTTATCGAAGAACGCTTTTCAGTTTATTGCTCCGCGCTTTTCGATACCGCAGCTCATGGCTGCTGTAGACGCTCTTAAAGACGGAACCGGGAGCCTAGGCAAGCTGATCGCTGCGGCACAAGCCGGTATCGGTATTAGGAACCTGCCGCCCATGAGCAGGATTCGCTAGGTGGGCGTTGGGAATTGCGCCCGCGAGTTCGCGCTTCGAGCGTCGTAATTTCTGCCCACGCACACCGCTCATCCCGCGGTCCACGCTTTCACTTGGCGGGCAATTGGGCCAAATTTCTGGCCGAAAGGGTGTCCCACGCGAAGGAAGAACGAGACGAGCACTGACGAACAACTTCGCTGGTCATCAACTTTCGCCGAGTAGTCTGGCAGGGGGGATGTCGGGCTGGCGCGACGACTGCGGTGGCAACGATAAGGAGTCGCCGATACGCGGACATGGAAGGCTGACTTCAGAGGCTCGCGGCCCGCATCGATCAACCTGTGGCTCCTGCTAGCGAAGGTGGCTGGGAGTTATCGGCGCTCGCGCTATGCTCCAGCCGCTCGAGGTCGCCGAAATAGGGGGGATCATGAGAAAACAATATCGGCCGTTCCTTTGCGCGTTGCTCGTTCCAGTCTTTTCGCTGGTTGGCGCGTCCGCTGTCGTTGAAGCCGCTCAGCAACAGGGATCGCATGCCGTCAAACAGGAGCTCTGGTCCAATCCCCGCACCTGGCCGAACCGGAAGGTGCCCCGCGCAGGAGACACGGTCACGATTGCAAAAGGCAAGGAGGTGCTCCTCGACGTCAGCCCGCCACCGCTCGGCGGCTTGCGCATCGAAGGCAAACTCAGCTTTTCGGACAACGCCGACATCGCGCTGACGACCGAGTGGATCATGGTGCACGGGGAGCTCGAAATCGGCACCGAAGCCAAACCCTACACACACAAGGCGACCATCACCCTCACCGACAAGGTCCCGGGTGAAGAACTGGATGGAATGGGTGACCGCGGGATCATGATCGCCGGCGGCACCCTGAGCCTGCATGGTGACCGCACGAACACCTGGACCAAGCTCGCTGACACGGCCAAGGCCGGCAGCACCACGATCCAAGTGTTGAATGCCAGTGGCTGGCGAAAAGGGGACGTGATCGTCCTGGCGTCAACCGACTTCGATCCCAGGCAGGCGGAGAAGCGCACCATCGCCGCCATTGACGGAAACCTGATCACGCTTGATCAGCCGCTGAAGTACATGCACTTCGGCAAGATCACGTTCGGCGTCGATGAGCGCGGTGAAGTGGGCCTCCTGACGCGAAACATTCTGATCCAGGCGTCGGAGGACGCAGAGCGCTCCTACTTCGGCGGGCACATCATGGCGATGGCCGGGGCGAAGATGTATGTCTCCGGCGTCGAACTGAATCGCATGGGTCAGAACATGCATCTGGCCCGATATCCGATCCACTGGCACGTCATTGGCGATGGGCAAGGACAATACGTCGCGAACTCTTCAATTCACGACAGCTACAGCCGCTGCGTGACGGTGCATGGCACCGACAACGTGCGAGTGGAAAACAACGTCACCTACAACACCGTCGGTCACTGCTTCTTCCTGGAAGACGCCGTCGAGACGGGCAACCAGTTCATCCACAACCTGGGCATGATGACCAAGTGTCATCCCGATGAAAAACCCTGTGTTCCGACAGACCTCGGCCCGTTCGGCGTGGAGGGCGGCAAGAACTTCAACACGGCCGGCCAGGACGCGAAGGACATCCTCATCCCGTCCGACAACACGGCGTCGACTTTCTGGATCACCAATCCGGACAATGTTTACCGGGACAACGTGGCCGCGGGATCCGAGGCGACGGGTTTCTGGTTCGCGTTGCCGGAGCATCCGACGGGTGTGTTCGAAGGCACGGATATCAGCAAGGCCACCTGGCCACGTCGAATCCGGGTGCGGGAGTTCAAGGGCAACACCGCCCATTCGAACTTCGACGGGTTCATGTTCGATCGCGGCCCCAGGCCCGATGGCCATTTCAGAACCGCCGGGCACATTTCCCTTGCCAATCCCGCTGACGCGAACAGCCCTCAGGTGGAGAGCGTCATCGAGGACTTCACCAGCTACAAGAACCGCAATGGCGGCATGTGGACGCGCGGCGAGATGCACGTGTTCAGGAACCTGAAGCTGGCCGACAACGCAATCGGCTACACGCATGCGTCCGGCAACTTCGGTCGTTCCGCCTTTACGTCACGCGTGGTGGACTCGCTGTTCGTGGGCGAAACCGAAAACATCGGCAACCCCGACACGCCGGCGGAAATGGCTTACGGTCGCAGCTTGCCGTTCGACGAGCTCCCGGATTTCCCGACCCGCGGCTACGAGTTCTACGATTACCGTCATGAGCTCGACAACGTCACGTTCGTGAATTTCGAGGACAACGCCACCCGCAAGACGGGAGCGATCTCGTACCTGCTGTTCACCAGTTTCGGAATGAGCTCCAACAACATCGTGCAGCGTGCGAAATTCATCAACGCCAAGCCGGTGTATTTCCCGCCGGTGGAGCACAAGTGGAGTAACGACGATTACGGCAACGGGAGCTACAAGACCTCGGTGTTCAACGACAAGGACGGCTCGGTCACCGGAGTGGCGGATTCGTACATCCTGATCCATGACGAAAGTAACGGGCTCGTCATCGACGATTCCTGCGAGATCAAGCCGACGTGGAATGCCGCGGTGTGCAAGGGCGATGTCGGACGGCTGGCGGTTGGCGGCCCCGGCGGCGGGGGGTTGGCCGGCGCTCCTGGCGCAGGGCCTCGCCTGGCGGCATTTCGTAACGGGCCAGGCGCCGGTCGCGGGGAACCTCCTCAGCCGCCCGTCATTCTCAGCCGCAATGGCAAGGAGTTGACCCTGAGCGGCCAAACCAACATACGCGCCGGCACCGAGATCAAGGTGACCACCGAAAGGCCGTCCGTGGCCCTGCGTCTCAGCGAGCTGGAAAGCGGTTCGTGGGTGATCTTCGAGCTGCCGGGCTTCACGACTGCAGCCTCGGGTACGCCGCAGAAGAGCCTGGCTGCGTTGCGGAAGGCCAGCGCCACCTCGTACTACAAGGGCAAGGATTCGCTTTGGGTCAAAGTGGTCTCCAACGGTGAAGGCGCCCGCATCAGCGGCCCTGGCGCCGGAGGGATCAGCGTCGAGGTCAGCCGGTAAGCGGCATCCTGTCGCATGAGCAAGAGCCCCCGGCACAGGCCGGGGGCTTTTGTATGTGCGCTTCAGCAAGGGGGCATTCTTGGAGGTGCAAGCGCGGCGGCGTTTCGCGTGTAGCGCTTTGTCGCATGGTCAACGGCAATGCACGCTGGAGTTTGGAAGGCGATCTACGTTCTTCATTGCTCCAGAAGACATCGCGAATGAAATCAAGACAGCAAATTTGTACGTTGACGTGACACCCCGGCTGGTTCGACGCGAGCTGCTGTCGAAGGCGACCCGTTGGGCGAGAGCCCGATACGACCCGCGAGGTGTCGCGGCTGAGCACATCGATGCTGTTTGACGGCGAGGGTAAGCGGTGCTCGGGTCAGAACCCGGCGAGAAGAAAGTCCATCGCCGCGAGAATCGCGTCACGTCGCTCGGCGAGGCTTCCGGCCACGGGGCCGAGATCATTCCGGGCAACGCCGGCAAGCTCGGGCGTCATGAGCGTGTAGGCTTCGCCCTCGAACTTCAGCACCGGCATGAGATGGCTCACCGGCTTTTTCGTGAGCGCCGCTGCCTTGCTGAGCGGGATGACCACTCGTGTCTGAAGGTCTTTCAGGAGATCCGATTGCACGTCAACGAGCAACGGGAATGTTGCCTTCGTGCGCGGATTCTTGTTTCGATACACCGTGAATTGCGACATCAGAATCGCCGCACGTCCTCCGAGAACAGTCCGTGCTTCTCAACGTGCTCGTTGTAAGCCTCGATCGCCTCACGGTTCTCTTCGAGCCATTTCTTGCGCTTGACGGCGGCCAGTTCCTCGGTCAGCGCGCGTTCGAGAGTAGCCGAGAGGTTGACTCCAGCCTCACGGGCGGCGGCGAGCAGGTCGCAGCGGACGCTAACGTTGGTGGCGCGCTTTGGAACTGCGGCGGTTGAGTTTCGGCGGGCCATGTCGCTCCTCTGATATGCGCACATCATGCCACAGCCGGCTGCGCATGAATAATGCGCATCCCGTGTGCCTGGCATCCGGACAGCGAAAAGCCACAACCAGCTACAGGGACGAATAGCAGGTCGATTCATGCGGACATGACAAGGTATCCAGGCCCGGCGCCTGACGCGGACACGATCGCAAAGCTCTTCGCAAGGCGGCGGCGAAAACTTTCAGGAACGATCAGCCCCGTTTCCGCGCAGAATGGTCTGGTCCATTGTGTACACGCTCTGCTACCGCATGCCTCGTGGTTTCCGCTTGCGAGCCGTTCGGCGCTGACGCGTTCCGCCG
>JADGHX010000230.1 GCA_019683695.1 Steroidobacteraceae bacterium | reverse complement strand
GGTCAGCGCCGCCGTCAGCGTCGTCTTGCCGTGGTCCACGTGGCCAATCGTCCCCACGTTCACGTGCGGCTTGCTGCGTTCAAATTTCTCTTTGCTCATGGCGAAGATTCCCGAATGAGGTCAGTGACTATTTCTTGATGATGCCTTCCGCGATGTTCGGCGGCACTTCCACGTATTTCTCGAACTCCATCGTGAAGGTTGCACGGCCCTGGCTCATCGAGCGCACGGTCGTCGCATAGCCGAACATCTCCGACAGTGGCACTTCCGCAGTGACCGCCTTGCCGGACGGGCCGTCTTCCATGCCCATGATCTGGCCGCGGCGCCGGTTGAGGTCGCCGATGACGTCGCCCGAGTATTCCTCCGGCGTGACCACTTCGACTTTCATGATGGGCTCGAGCAGGACCGGCCGCGCCTTGCGGAAGCCCTCCTTGAAGCCCATCGACGCAGCGATCTTGAACGCCATTTCGTTGGAGTCAACGTCGTGGAACGAACCGTCGAACGCCGTGACCTTCACGTCCACGACCGGGTAGCCGGCGATGACACCCGTCTCGCAGGCTTCGCGAACGCCCTTTTCCACCGCCGGGATGTATTCGCGCGGAATGGCGCCACCGACAATGGCGTTGACGAACTCGATGCCCTTGCCCGGCTCGTTCGGCTCGAGCTTGAGCCACACGTGACCGTACTGGCCGCGACCGCCGGACTGGCGCACGAACTTGCCTTCGGAGTCCACGGTGCCGCGAATGGTCTCTCGGTAGGCCACCTGCGGCTTGCCGACGTTGGCCTCCACCTTGAACTCGCGCTTCATGCGGTCGACGATGATTTCGAGGTGGAGCTCACCCATCCCCGAGATGATCGTCTGCCCGGACTCCTGGTCCGTGGCCACGCGGAAGGACGGATCCTCCTTCGCGAGGCGCTGCAGGGCGAGACCCATCTTTTCCTGGTCCGCCTTGGTCTTCGGCTCCACCGCCACCGAGATGACGGGGTTCGGGAATTCCATCTTCTCGAGCGTGATCACCTTCGCCGGATCGCAGAGGGTGTCGCCCGTGGTGACGTCTTTCAGGCCCACGGCCGCGGCGATGTCGCCGGCGCGGACCTCCTTCAGCTCCGAGCGCTCGCTGGCGTGCATCTGGAGCAGACGGCCGATGCGCTCCTTCTTGCCCTTCGTGGGCACGAACACCGTGTCACCCGCGCTCAGCACGCCGGAGTACACACGGAAGAACGTGAGGTTGCCGACGAAGGGATCGTTCAGGATCTTGAAGGCGAGCGCGGAGAACGGCGCGTCGTCGGACGACAAGCGCGTGTCCGGTTCGCCCGCTTCGTTCACACCCTTCACCGGCGGCATCTCCACCGGCGCCGGCATGAACTCGATGATCGCGTCGAGCAGCGCCTGCACGCCCTTGTTCTTGAAGGCCGTGCCGCACATGGCCAACACGATCTCGTTGCGCAGGGCGCGCGCGCGCAGACCCTTGCGGATCTCCGCATCCGAGAGCGTGCCTTCTTCGAGGTACTTGTTGGTGAGCTCGTCGTCCGCCTCGGCGGCCGCTTCGATCATCTTCGCGCGGTATTCCTCGGCCTGCGCCTTGAGGTTCTCCGGGATCTCGCGGTACTCGAACTTCATCCCCTGGGTTTCCATGTCCCAGTAGATGGCCTTCATGCGGATGAGGTCGACCACACCCTCGAAGCTGTCCTCGGCGCCGATCGGGATCTGGATCGGCACGGGGTTGCCGCGCAGACGCGTGCGGATCTGGTCGATGCAGCGGAAGAAGTTGGCGCCGGCACGGTCCATCTTGTTCACGAACGCGATGCGCGGCACGCCGTACTTGTTCATCTGCCGCCACACCGTTTCGGACTGCGGCTGCACGCCCGACACGGCGCAGAACAGCGCCACGGCGCTGTCGAGCACACGGAGGCTGCGCTCCACCTCGATGGTGAAGTCCACGTGGCCCGGGGTGTCGATGATGTTGATCCGGTGCTCGGGATAGCTGTTGTCCATCCCTTTCCAGAAGCACGTGGTCGCGGCGGCCGTGATGGTGATGCCGCGCTCCTGCTCCTGTTCCATGTAGTCCATGACGGCGGCGCCGTCATGCACCTCGCCGATCTTGTGAGAAACACCGGTGTAGAACAGGATGCGCTCGGTGGTCGTGGTCTTCCCGGCGTCGATGTGAGCCGAGATGCCGATGTTTCGATAGCGCTCGATTGGGGTACCGCGTGCCACGGTTGATTCCTTCCGGACGGCCCGAAGTGGCCGCCGATATGCTTACCAGCGATAGTGAGCGAAGGCCTTGTTGGCCTCCGCCATACGGTGCGTGTCTTCGCGCTTGCGCACGGCGGCGCCGCGGTTTTCCGCAGCATCCATCAGCTCGTGGGCAAGACGGAATGCCATCGACTTCTCGCTCCGCTCGCGGGCGGCGTCGATGACCCAACGCATCGCCAGTGTCTGGCGGCGAGTGGCACGGACTTCAACGGGAACCTGATAGGTCGCACCACCGACACGGCGCGACTTCACTTCCACAAGGGGCTTGACGTTGTCGAGTGCGACGGACAGCAGATTGACGGCCTCGGCCGGCGGCTTGCCGGTCTTCTCGGCAATGCGATCGAGGGCGCCATAGATGATGCGTTCGGCCGCGGACTTCTTGCCGCTCTTCATGACCACGTTCATGAACTTGGCCAGCATCTCGTTCTGGAATTTCGGGTCCGGCAGGATCGTGCGGACCGGCGCTTGGGCTCGGCGTGACATGCTGGATCTCCGTTACTTCTTCGGGCGCTTGGCGCCGTACTTCGAGCGGCCTTGCTTGCGCTCGTTCACACCGGCGCAGTCGAGCGTGCCGCGAATGGTGTGGTAGCGGACACCCGGCAGGTCTTTCACGCGGCCGCCGCGAATGAGCACGACGGAGTGCTCCTGCAGGTTGTGGCCTTCGCCGCCGATGTAGCTGGTGACTTCGTAACCGTTGGTGAGACGCACGCGGCACACCTTGCGCAGGGCCGAGTTCGGCTTCTTTGGCGTGGTGGTGTACACGCGCGTGCAGACGCCACGCTTCTGCGGCGAGGCGCCGAGCGCCGGCACCTTCGTTTTTTCTGCTCTCGTCCGGCGGGGTGACCGGATAAGCTGCCCGGTGGTGGCCATTCGTCTCTCCAAGAACCTTTCAGGGCGGCGCCCTCGCGGGAGGGCACTCGCTGCGATCGCGGCTTAGAAGACGACCGGGCCGCCCTGTGCGGCGGCCCGGTCTTCGAAGTCGCTGGTGACGGATCCGGCGGAATTGGGGGCCGGACCGACAAAGGCCGGCGATTCTAGGTAGCGACCCTTGGGGTGTCAACCAGTTGCGGAGCCGAAGAAGTGGGGAGCCGAAAGCGTCGGGCGTGGGGTTCGCTGCGGGCTGCTGCTCAGGTTCGCGGGATGGAATATCGGCGCGTTTGTCCGCTCGGAAAGGCACCAGTCTCCGCCTTGGACAAGGCGGCAGATCCGTACTGCGCCGGCCCCTGGTGGTGAGCGAGACCATGTCGTGCATCCCGGCCGGTGCGCAAACCTATTCGTTGTGGGACAGATTCGCCCGCGACTTCCCCGGCGGAAATCGCGCGGGCCTCCCGTACTTGCCGCTCACGGGAGCTACGGGCCAGGGGGCGCGGGGCCTGTGAGGCTCGGGCATGGCACACTGGGGCGCCGCCGTCGGCATGCCAACGGAGATCGCTGTGGACGCCAGCTTCCCGTCGACGCGAACGCTGCTCACCGGCAGTGCTCCCGCTGGGTTCTGCCCCGCTTCTCAAGTGCATTTCAACCCGCAACGAAGCACCGGCGGCCCGCGGTGTTCCCGCATTCCACGCGGGCGCTTCCGCGCGCGAATGGCCGCCATGGTGTTGGTGGCTGTCGCGTGTGCGCAGGCGCCCGCGCGCGCGGAGGTGACGTCCAGCGGCACCGACGGCTTCGCAATGAAGATCGACCTCCCCGTGGCGGCGCCGCCCGACCGGGTGTTCGAGCGCTTCCTCGAGATCGGCCGCTGGTGGAGCGACGAGCACACCTATTCAGGCCACGCCTCGAACATGACCCTGCGCAACGAGCCGGGCGGATGCTTCTGCGAAACGCTTCCAAACGGCGGATTCATCCGCCACGCCGCCATCGAGTACTCGGATCCCGGCAAGGCGCTCTACCTTTCCGGCGCACTGGGGCCGCTGCTGACGCTCGGCGCGCATGGGCTGCTCGCCGTGCAGTTCAAGGCGGAGGGAGAGGGCTCGCGGCTGGTGGCAACCTATGTGGTCAGCGGCTTTCCGCAGGGGAAGGGCTTTGCGGAGCTCGCCCCGCTCGTGGATCAGGTGCTGCTGGAGCAGTTCACGCGGCTGAAGCGGTATGTTGAGACGGGGAGGCCGGGGGCGTGAGCCGCGCGGCGACCGGAATCACGGTGCGATCCCGCGGAAGATCGCGCTTCGCGCCGTCGCGCCGACCTCCATCGGCGAAGGCGCCAGACCTGCCGGATCACGGCCAGCAGCGCGCCCCGCAAAGGTCCGGCACACCGTTTGCTGCGACGCGGCCATGAAAGACCGTTCCTACAGCCTCGCTATCGTTCTCGGCCTCATGATCCTGTTCGCCGTCGCGGTGGGCCTGATCACGTAACGCGTACGCGACCTCAATTCCCGGCAGCGCTCGTGAGCGGCTCGAGCCCGCCATCGATGCGGACGCGATAAAACGCTCCTCGTCTCACCAGCACACCTTCATCACGGCCCGTCCCGTCGCCGCGTCCCGATGCGGATACACCTGCACGGCGACGACGCGGCCGCCGTACAGCGGCGTGACCGTAGGCACGATCGTGTGGCCGACGAATATCGCTTTCACCTTATAGAAGGCGAGTGCCACATCGACATCCTCCAGCGTGGCCGGCGTGAAGCCACCCTGGCGTGCGGCCTCGGGGAAATAGCCGCGATACCACTGCGGCCCTGCAATCGAGAGCACATGGCTCTCGCGGCGCGGGTTGCCGAGGGCGCTGCGCACCTCGTCGTTCATCTGCGCGAGGGTGAGCTTTCGATCCACGGTCTCGCGCGAGATACCTCCGTGCACCACGAGGTAGTCGCCGATCTTCATCACGGCGGCCCTCGTCCGCAGCCATTGCCCAAGCAGCGTCTCTTCGCCCCAGAGCGCTGCGTAGTTCGAGAGGCCCAGCGCGTCGCGAACCGCGAGGTACTTCGGATTCAGATAGCGCTGGTCGCCAGACAGCGCCATGGATTCATGGTTGCCCAGCACGAAATGCAGGCCACCGCCGGCACGCGCCGCTTCCGCTTCGAGCTTGTAAAGCAACCAGAGAATTTCCGTGTGATGCGGGCCGCGATCGAACACATCCCCGAGCACCGCGAGATGACCCTTGCCGAAGGACCAGCGAAGCTGCGAGTCGACGACGCCATGCCGCTGCAGCAATTCGACGGCGATTTCGAACTCGCCGTGCGTGTCGGCCATGACGAAGAGAGGCAATGCGGGGGCGAGGGCGACTTCGTCGGGCACATTGACGGCTGGCGGGCGCAACTTCACCGCGAATGCCGGTGCCGCGCCGACTGCGGTGACAACGAGCTCGCTCCCGATCGCGACGTGCTGCTCCCGCGTGCGCAGCGTGCCAAGCTCCCCTTCTACCCAACGAGCGACTCCGTAGCCATCCGGGCCGAGCGTGACATACGGCCCGTCCTGAATTGTCGCGGCATTCGCAACCGCGATGGTTAGCGCGCATAAGAGAAGTAGAGGCCAGAGGAAGAGCGCGCGGATTATGTTCATGCGGGATCTCGGGGATGTGCGGATGAGTTTAGCAGCGTAAGTACAGTGAACTTGTGTGGGAATGAGGCTGAGGGATTTCGCGATCGGACCACCGGGCCGCGCAAATATCCACTGGAGCGGCTGGCCTCAGTGGGGCCGCGGAGTTTCACCGCGGATCACCTCATCTGCGTGGCAGATCAGCACCACGTCGAGCCCGCTTCAATGAGGCCGCGGCATTTCGCCGCGGATCACCACGCTGGCATTGCAAGACTGGAGGTTGCGGACCTGAGGCTTCAATGAGGCCGCGGCATTTCGCCGCGGATCACACCACGCCCAGCGCGTGCTGGTGTGGTTCCTGGAAAAGCTTCAATGAGGCCGCGGCATTTCGCCGCGGATCACGACCCACACTGCAGAACTGTACGCATATCGATACCTTCGCTTCAATGAGGCCGCGGCATTTCGCCGCGGATCACTCGAGAGTCTGCCGGCAGCGCCGAGGGCCGTAGCCGAGGCTTCAATGAGGCCGCGGCATTTCGCCGCGGATCACCTCGCACATGCCATGCGACGCGTGCGGCAGCTCCGGCTTCAATGAGGCCGCGGCATTTCGCCGCGGATCACCTTGCGCGAACGCCCTTCCCGGACTGGCGCGCGTTTGCTTCAATGAGGCCGCGGCATTTCGCCGCGGATCACGTCCACGCGGTATGAGCGCGAGCAGCGCGAGGGGTGGAGCTTCAATGAGGCCGCGGCATTTCGCCGCGGATCACGCCGGTCAGCGCTGCCGCATAGCTCCGGACACGCCCTGCTTCAATGAGGCCGCGGCATTTCGCCGCGGATCACGGCCGAACTGCGACTGCTGCTTCTTCAGCAGGATCGTCAGGCTTCAATGAGGCCGCGGCATTTCGCCGCGGATCACCGTGATCGAGAGCAGAGTCGTCGAGCTGATAGCGCCTGCTTCAATGAGGCCGCGGCATTTCGCCGCGGATCACCGCTCCGATCTCTCGGGATGGATTCCGAATTTCGTGCAGCTTCAATGAGGCCGCGGCATTTCGCCGCGGATCACCGACCGTTGAAGAACAGCACGCCGCCCTCGCCGTTGCTTCAATGAGGCCGCGGCATTTCGCCGCGGATCACGACCCACACTGCAGAACTGTACGCATATCGATACCTTCGCTTCAATGAGGCCGCGGCATTT
>JADGHX010000229.1 GCA_019683695.1 Steroidobacteraceae bacterium | reverse complement strand
TCTGGTTCCCATCTTGGTCTCCGCGCTGGTGACTGTACCAACCGCTTTGACAAGTAGGAATTGGAAAAGTGTCACCCATTTCGGTGAATCTCAATAGACAAGCAGATGTCGCATTGCCTCAAGGAAAAGGTTACCCACCCGCGCCGTTGCCTCACCTGAAATGTTACCCGTGACGGTGCATGCCACGATGATGTCCTCAGAAGAAGGGGGACATCATGAAGTCGAAAATGACGCACGCGACGCGGGCGGAACTCACCAATGCCATACGAGCACGCTACAAGGCCGCCCCCGTCAGAGCGAAGCGCAGGATCCTGGATGAGTTCATCGCGGCAACTGGTTATCACGAGAAGTCGGCGATCCGCGTCCTGAACCGATTGCCGATAGCCAAGGACCGTCAGAGGCGACAACGGCCCGCGCTGTACGATGAAGCTGCGCGAGCGGCCCTCATCGTGCTGTGGGAAGCCTCGGACAGAGTGTGCGGCAAGCGTTTGCGGGCGCTTGTGCCCATCCTGTTGCCGGCTTTGGAGCGCAATGGACACCTGAGTCTAAAGGAAGAGATCCGCACCAAGGTCTTATCGATGAGCGCTTCGACGATCGACCGGCTGTTGCAGACGCCAAGAAGTGCAACTCGCAACAAGAAGGCGCCGAGGGTCGTGCCGGAGCCCCGGCGGCGTATCAAGATGCGCACCTTTGCCGATTGGAATGAGCCGCCTCCAGGCAGCATGGAGATGGATCTGGTCGCTCACTGCGGCGAGGTCAATCGGGGGAGTTACGTGCATAGCCTTGTGCTGACCGACATCGCAACCGGATGGACCGAGGCAGCACCCATCGTGGTTCGGGAGAGCTCGTTCGTCGTTGAAACCCTTGAGCGAATTCGCACCGGCTTGCCTTTTGCCCTGCGGGCACTGGACGTGGACAACGGCAGCGAGTTCGTGAATAACAAGTTGATCGAGTACTGCCTGGGGCATGGCATCGAGCTGACGCGCTCACGCCCGTACCGCAAGAATGATCAGGCATGGATCGAGCAGAAGAACGGCGCGGTTGTGCGCAAGCTGTTGGGCTACAGACGCTTCGAGGGCTTGGCGGCGGCGAGGGCGATTAGTCGTCTCTACGCAGCATCCAGATTGTTCGTGAACTTCTTCCAGCCCTCGTTCAAACTGGCCAGCAAGCAACGGGACGGCGTCAAGGTGTTCAAGCGCTATCATCCACCGCAGACGCCATGTGAGCGCCTGCTACAAGCAGAGATCATCCCGACCGGGACGAAGAACAAGCTGCGCGAGATCGCCGCCGAACTCGATCCGCTGAAGCTGTTGGAGGAAATCCGAGCGGTGCAAGCTTATCTCGCTGCTTTGGCGGACGGCGAGGCGCCAAGAGCCATGACCTCCGAGCCTCCGAATCTTGCTGCGTTCGTGGCAGGCCTATCGAGTGCGTGGCGCGCCGGTGAAATCCGCCCGACGTTCTCGATCGAGGCCAGACCACGCTATCTGCGAGCTCTGCAATCGATCTCGGTTCAGTCTGCTGAAGCCGCTTCCACTGCGACAACAACGGTGTCGCCTCCGCACGTGACAATCCCGCCAGTCACGAAGCTGCTGGAGAAACCACACCTGGTCTATGCCAAGGGGCGCGCGAGCGCTCGGGCACTCCACATGGTCTGGCCGCTCGTGTGCCGGCGGTTGGAAGGGCTTCCAAACATCAATGCCCGACAGCTCTTCGATGAGTTGTGCGTGCAGTTCCCCGGCCGCTTTGGCCCCAAGCAGTACCGAACGTTGCTCCGACGCGTCAATCTCTGGCGACAAGACGCCGCAGCACGCGGTATCGCCATCGGCCCGAAAACGTACCGACGGTTCAGCGATAAGCCGCGCGGCCGCCGCGCCGATGCGTTCATGGAGCACTGGGGAGAGATGGCTAACTGCCTGGAGGCCAATCCAGATCAGACGGCGCTTGAGCTTCTGATCGAGTTCCAGGCGAGATACCCCGGGCGCTACAGCCTGCGCCAACTTCGCACGTTGCAGAAACGAGTGAAGGCCTGGCGGCAACAAGCTGTTCGGCGGCTGATCTGCGAGATGAAGGACGTCACTCAAAGTGTCTCCGCCACCGCATCGTAGTACTGCGTCTCGCTGCGCCTTCTGCCGCCTGCGGCGTCAGACTGCGCTTCCGCTTTGCGGCTTAGATGCGGCCAGAAAAAGGGAGAAGCCGGCCGTTGGTAACATCGTCGGTGAGGCAACCGGTAACAAAATTACGTGAGGCAATACGCCGGTCCAAGGTGGGTCAAAATTCAATCGGCGTTGACATGTAATAGGACACGCTGACGCGATTGGTGCCGAGTTGTCGGCCGCTCATCGCCTGCGCATGCAGACCGTCGCTGCTGAAGGTTGCCATCATCACGCCCGCAAGGGCCAGTGCCAAAACGCGTAGTGGCGTTCTCATGTTCTCTCCATCACAAGTTCAACACAGAGTGAATTGGTGCCTTACAAGGAAATGCGCACGGCCGCGTAGAACGTACGACCCAGAATGTCGTACGTGCTCGGCTCCGTCACACCCAACGTCCCGTTGACGATCGGCGGATCCTTGTCGAAGAGATTGTTGATTCCCGCATTGACCTGAATCTGCCCGCTCGGCTGCCAGTTCGCGAACAGATCGAACACGCTGTGGGACTTCGTATCCGGCGTCGTCGAGCTCGGGTTGCTCACCTTGGCGAGCGCACGCAGATGGCTGATGTAACGCCAGCGCACACCCGCACCCAGCGCCGCTCTCGAATACTCGAGAGACGTGACCGCTTTCCAGTTCGGCAGCGAGCCAAAGCCTCCGTTCGTCGGGCTGCCCACCGTATTGCTGTAGTCCGCGAACGGCGCGCCCGGCTGATTCTGAACATCGAACGCCAGCAGGTGGTTCACGAGTGAGCTGAACCTGATGTCGCCGCTGCTCTCGGACAGGCCGAAGGCATCGAGACCCACTCGCCACTCCGTCTGCAGGTCGATGCCGCGCGTCTTGTACGCGCCCAGGTTTTGCGTCTGCTGCAACACCTGCGTGAGCGAGCCCGTCGTCGTATCGCGCGTGAGCAAGGAGCAGTAGACGTTGTTCACGTCGTAGCCCGGATTGGACCCATCGAGGTTGTAGCACTTGTTGAGCGCCTGCCCACCCGTGATGACACCGACCACGTCCTTGATGGAGATGTCGTAGTAGTCCAGCGAGAGCGACAACCCTCGCAACAGCGCGTGATCCGAGGGCGCAGTGAGGACGGCGCCAATCGTGTAGGTATCCGCCGATTCGGGCGTCAGCGCCGTGTTGCCCACGTTCGTCGACGGAATTTCGTTCTGAGCGTTGACGAAATTCCAGATGACGTCCGCCGGCACGCCCTGCGCCACGCAGAGCGCCTGAATCTGCGCCGAGTTCGGCCCCGAGCGAGCCCAGCTGTTCGCTGCGCACGGATCTCCGCCGCCCGCGGTAATCTCACCGATGCCGGCGAAGCCGGCGGTTGGCGCCGTGAACAGCTCACCCACGTTCGGGGCGCGCACGGCACGCTGATAACCGCCACGCACACGGAACGAAGGCAGCACGGTCCAGTTCAGATCGGCCTTGTACGTGTCGACGCCGCCCGCGAGGTTGTACTGCGAGTGCCGATAGGCCGCGTCCAGATCGAGTGACTGGATGGCGGGAAGGTCCGCAAGCAATGGAACCAGAAACTCGACGTAACCCTCGTAGACGCGCGTCGAGCCACTGCTGGCTCCCGCGCGATTCACGCCAACGATGGTGCCTTGGGAAATGTCGCTGTCAGGCGCGTAATCGAACCGATCCGTCTTGAAATCCGCACCAACGGCGAAGCGGAGCTGGCCCGCCGGCAGGTCCGCGAGACGGCCCTGCGCGGTCGCCTCCACCACATCCTGCGTCAGCCGTGTCGTCTGCATCGGCGTTCGCACAAGATAGCTTCGGCAACTGTCGGACAGCGTGGTGAGCCCAAAGGGGTTGTACCCGCCGCTGCAGAGACTCTCGCCCCCATCGGCCGCGTTGAGCAATTCCGCCAACGACGCGGCCACCACCGAGCCCGGATTGCGCTGGTTGATATCCACCGTGCCGCGCGTGGCGTAGAGCTCCCATGTACCGTCGAGCGGAGCAATGGGCCCGGATACTCCGGCTGTGATCTGGTAGAGATTGAACCGCCTGTTGAACACGCGAGGACCCGCTTCGTAGAAGCGCTTTTCGAGCGTGAACGGCGCATCCGGATCCGTGCGCGAAGCAAGCAAGGTCGCGAGATCATCCGGGATGAACGGGTTCGTCACCGGAATGGTGAGCGCGGTGTTCCCCGCTTCGGCAACGGTCGTCGACTTGTAATTGACGAAGTGTCCTTGCACGAAGGCCGTCACCGAGTCAGACACATCGTAGAGGCCGCGAGCGAACAGCGTGTATCGATCCAGCGGCGTCTGCACGATGCTCGAGATGTTCGTGTAGGCAACGCTCGTGCCATCTGCATTCGGGCGCAGCCCGAGACCGCCCTGGAAATTCGCCAATCCATTGCTGGCGCCGAACAACGTGCCGTCCGGATTGAAGCTGATGAAGGTCGACGGGGGCGGCCCGGAGACGCCGTAGGCGCCGAAGACCTGATCGAGCGCCGCCTGGCTCGGACGATTCGTTCCCGGGTTGTAGACGCCCTGCCCCGTCCGGAAATCTCCCGCACCCGCGTAGTTCCGGTAGAACGGCACATCGAGATAGCCGATCGGATCGCGTGTCGTGTACGAGAGTGAGACCACCGCGTTCCCGCGACTCTCGGCAAAGTCGCCGCCGGCCGTGATGGAATACTCCTGCGATGCGCCACTGCTGTAGTGCTGCGGCGTGCTGTACTCGGCGTCGACCTGCACGCCCTCGAAATGCTTCTTCATGCGGAAGTTCACCACACCCGCCATGGCGTCCGATCCGTAGACGGCCGAGGCACCACCGGTGATGACCTCGACGCTCTCGATGATGGCCTTGGGGATCGTGTTGATATCGACCACCTGCTGACTGTCGGAGGGCTGCAGCCGGCGGCCGTCCAGCAACACGAGGTTGCGCGACGGACCGAGCCCGCGCAGATTCAGACTCGCCTGCCCGGTGGCGAAGAAGCCGGTCGTCGTCGGGCCGCTGCCGACGGAGAACTGCGGGAACTGCGAGAGCGCGCTCTCGAGCGTCGTGGCTCCGGTCGAGGCAATCACATCTCCGGACACGGTCGCAATCGGGCTGTTTGCCGTGTAATCACGCTGGACAATGCGAGAGCCAGTCACCGTGACTTCTGCAGGCGTTTCTTCGTCCGAAGCGGTCTGTGCGCTCACGACGGTAGTACTTGCGAGGAATGCGGCAGCGACTGCAGATGTGATCGCACCAGGCCGTGACACCCTCGCGAATCTCGATGCCCGCCCGTGTTCTGTTGTGTCGTCGTACATTCCGATCTCCGCGTTGACTCATGATGCGAGCGGCGCGCGAGGATCGACGGCGCGTGTCACGCGCAGCCGCCTGTGCGCTGTGCCTTGGCAACGCGCACAGCGTCAGTCGTGGGCATCCTGTCCGGGCGTGACTCGAACGAGTCGATTCTGCGCAACCTGCTCTGAGGTTGAGGCGTCTGCGGACGAACGAAGGGCCGACTCTCTGGTCAGCTTGTCGATCGTTGCAGCGTGTGCGGGATCATAGGGAACGGCGCATAACAAATCGGTTAGCGGCGAGTTCGAGTTGTGTGACGAGGTGCTTTTTTCAATCCGGATGAATCACGTAAGCCTGCACCAGCTTGATGTGCAGATAGCCGGAGATCGCCGTGTTCTCGCCCGTCTCGGGATCGGGATACCCATCCGCAAGTCGGCGCAGCGCCTTGTAGATCGAGGCTGCCGACGCCTGCCCGTAGGCGGCGTGATGCGTCGCCCATGAGGTGTTCATCGCGTAGTACCACTGCTCGACGTCGATGAACCCGCCGAGCAACCCCTCGGCACTCTCGGGCGTGAGCTTCAGCCGCAGTTGCGCGCTCTTGAAAATGTTGATGGCGGGGTCGCCCATCCCGTCCTGCGGAACCAGCAGGCGATCGAACGGCTCCGTCTCGAGCACACCATCGACGATACGGCCCCGGGCCGTGGCGATGAAGCGCTTGCCGAAGCGCGCGTCCACCCGCTGCGAGCCCCCGGGAAGGAAATTGCCAGTCGGTCCGGCGAGCAGCGTGTCGAGCGTCCGGAAGTACGAAACCGTGACCTCGGGATCGTTCAGCAGGCTGTCCACCCCCGTGAGCTCGAAGCTGATGCGGTTGAACGGCTTCTGCGCCCGCCACTTCGTCGTGATGATGCCGAGCTCACCTTCCCGGCGGTAGTTCCGGATGCACCCGACGACGCGGAACAACTGGTTGTCGATGCCCTTGCGGCCGTCGTCGCTCTCGAAGTCCTCGGGGGTGACCTTGCCGTCGAGGTCGATGCCGAGCGCGTAGCGGCCCGTCGCTTCGTGGAACGGGAAGGGATCGGGTGTCGTGTCCGGCGCCCAGATTTCCGCCTCGCGTTTCAGCTGCGTTTCCACCAGCGTGCGCTTCTTGCCTTGCTTCGGAAATAGTGCGGCGAACTGCTCACGCGGGCCGATATTGAACCCGTTTGGGCATTCCTCCTTGTGGTCGGGTGTCTCGCGGATTCCCCAGGAGATTTCCTCGGTCACGACATAGCCGATGCGGCCTCCCGGCGGGGCCCAGTCCTGCGTCGCTTCCGGCGTGGATGCGCCAGCCAGCACGGGCAGGCACAGCGTGCCCAGAAGCCATGAGATCGAGTGCAGGTGACTGTTCTTCATTCGCCTCGCCCTCCGAAGTCGGAACGCAGCCAGAACGCCTTGTAGCCGTTGCGGTAGCCGTAGAATTCGCCCCATTGATCGGCGGTCATGTCACCGGGGGCCTTGTCACGGTAGTGCGTGTACACCGGTCGCTTGCGATAGGCCCATACATAC
>JADGHX010000228.1 GCA_019683695.1 Steroidobacteraceae bacterium | reverse complement strand
GCATGAGTGACGCGCGAAACGCGGTTGTGGAATGAAGCGCCGCCGCCTCCTTTTGGAGGCGGCGGCGCATAACTTCAGCGTGCGTTACGCCAGCGCCGTCTTGAACAGCGCGAGCAGGCGCCCCCAGGCCTTTTCCGCGGCCTCCTGGTTGTAGACCTGCGAATCGGGCGGGCACCAGCCGTGCAGGGCACCGGCGTACACCTCGATTTCGGCGGGCAGTTTCGCCTCGGCGAACGCTTCGCGCAGCACGTCCTTCGCCTTGGGATCCCGCTCGTCGTCGTTCGAGGCGATGGCGAACAGATAATGCGCTTTCATCCTGGGCACGAGCAGGTGCGGACTGTCCGGCTTGTCCGTGACGAGATTGCCGCCGTGGAAGGACGCGCCGGCACCCACACGATTCGGAACCGCGGCCGCCGTACGCATCGTGAGCGGCCCGCCCATGCAGTATCCGGTCGTGCCGATCTTGCGCTTCTTGTCTACGGCGGACTGCTTGTCCAGCCAGCCAATGAAGGCCTTCGCGTCGGTGTTCGCCGTCTCCGCGGTCAAGGTGCCCGCGAGCTTGAAGAGCTGCGTACGCACCTGCGGGTCCTGCAGGCTGGCGCGTTCGGCGACCGGCGCCTTCTTCTCGCGATAGAAGGGATTCACGGTCAGCACGGCGTAGCCCGACTCGGCGAGCCGCTTGCCCATCTGCCGGAAGGCGGGGCGCAGACCGAAGATATCCGGCCACACGAGCACGCCCGGATGCGCGCCCTTCGTCGGATGCACGAAGTGGGCATCGCACGTGCCATCCGGCGTCTTGATCTCGACCTCGGATTCAGTGACCTCGGCCGCGTTCGCAACCGGCGGCAGGAGCGACACCATGCCCGCCCCCAGCGTGAGCGCGCCGAACTGCCGCCGCGACAACTCTCCCGAGCGCAGACCGGCCTTGAGCTGATAGTCGATCATGTCATCCAGCGAGTCGTTGTCGCACATCTGTTCTTCTCCCTCACAGTGGATGGGTTGACCCCGCGAATCCAGGGCGAGGCATGTTGCGCCGGCTGTGCTTGCGCAGCAAGCCGGCTCCGGCGGCCGTGCTCCCCTGCGGTCATGACCGTCCTCCCGCCGAGGGCCCGGCGGGCTGGGCGGCCCCCATGCAATCGGCCCCGAACGTAACGGCCGCGATACACACCCTGCCGGCAGCCGCGACGCAAGCGAGATACGCCCCTGCACGCGCAGTACACTCGACACCGCGCCACTCACCGGAGGCTGACATGAGCGAGCTCTACGGGGAGACACACCGGGCCTTTCAGGACGCGCACGGCACGCGCCCGCTGGCGGACCGGCTCGAATCGCTGGCGCACTCCACGTTCGAGCCGAACGATCGCGCCTTCATCGAAGGCGTCACGTTCTTCTTCCTCAGCACCGTGGATGCGCGCGGCCGGCCGACGGTGAACTACAAGGGCGGGCCGCCGGGGTTCGTCCGCGTGGTCGGCCCGGCGGAACTGGTCTTTCCGGTCTACGACGGCAACGGCATGTACCTTTCGCTGGGAAACATTGCCGCGAGCTCGCAGGTCGGGCTGCTCTTCATCGATTTCGAGTCGCCCCGCAGGCTCCGTGTGCAGGGCACGGCCCGGGTCGCACCCGTCGATGAGCTGCCCGGCCAGTTCCCCGGTGCGCAGCATCTGGTGCGCATTACCGCAAGCCAGGTGTTCGTCAACTGCGGGCGATACATCCACAAGCTCGAGAGCAAGAAACTTTCGCCGCACGTGCCGGATGCCGCCGGACGCCAGCCGTTTCCCGCATGGAAACGCATCGATGTCATCGCCGATGCGCTCCCCGAGGCCGATCAGGCGCGCGTCGCCCGCGCCGGCGGCACATTGAGTGTCGCCGAGTATCCCGGCGAGGACCTGCCCGATCACGAGGGCGAGCGCACGTGAGCGCACCACCGCGCAGCCGATCCGGCCTGAACCGGTTCCCGTGCGCCTCAGCAGCCGCCCTCTTCTTCGCTGTCCGAATCTGACCGCCGCGCGTCGCTTTCACTGCTCGATGCGCGCCGCGCCCTGGAGTAAGGTGCCGCTCAACACATGAGGCCCGTCATGCTCGAACTGCGCCCGAACTGCGAATGCTGCGATACCGATCTGCCGCCGGACTCGGCGGACGCGAGAATCTGCTCGTTCGAGTGCACCTTCTGTGCGCGCTGCGCGGAAGATCGGCTCGCGGGCCAATGTCCCAATTGCGGTGGCGAGCTCGTCCCGCGCCCACGGCGGCCGGCGGACAAGCTGTTGCGCTACCCGGCATCCACACGGCGCATCGTGAAACCCGTATGCGGTGCGTCGGCCTGACGCCCGTGCATCCGAAGGCAACCTGAAGTCATGTATACCCTCTACATCGCAAACAAGAACTACTCGTCCTGGTCGTTGCGGCCCTGGCTGCTCATGCGGCAGCTCGGCATCGCGTTCGAGGAACGCCTCGTGCCCTTCGAGCCCGGGCTCGCGCCCGGCGCGTTCAAGTCGTTCTCTCCAAGCGGCAAGGTTCCCTGTCTGATCGACGAGGGCACCGTGGTGTGGGACTCGTTCGCCATCACCGAATACCTGGCAGAGCGCCATGAAGGCATCTGGCCGCGTGATCCGGGTGCGCGCGTGTGGGCGCGGTGCGCGGCGGCAGAGATGCACTCCGGGTTCATGGCGCTGCGCGAGCGTTGCACGATGAACGTGGGCATTCGCGTACGCCTGACGGAAATTCCCGCCGCGCTCCGCGCGGACCTGGATCGGCTGGACGAGCTGTGGCGCTCAGGGCTCGACAGGTTCGGTGGCCCCTACCTCACCGGCAAGGCGTTCTGCGCCGTCGACGCGTTCTTCGCGCCAGTGGCTTTCCGCGTGCAGACGTACGGATTGCAGTTGAGCGAGCCTGCGATGCGTTACGCGCAGCACCTGCGCGACTTGCCGGAGATGAAGTCGTGGTACGACAGCGCACTGCAGGAGCCCTGGCGCGACCCGCCACACGAAGCGGAAGCTCATGCAGCGGGAACGTTGACCGCGGATCTGCGGCGCTCACCCTGAGCTCGCTTCGAGCGCCCACAATCCGGGATAGCTGCGCACGAACCCGTTCGGGGCCAGTTCGAGCGTCGCCTGGTAAGGCACTGTCGGCGCCTCATAGGTGTACGTGAGCTCACCGTCGCGTCGGTAGTACTGCGGCAGCTCCACGAGTGTGTCCGCGCCTGGCGCGAGCCAGGCGGCGGGCGCCGCGGCGCGCTGCCCGACGGCCAGATCGAGCCGGCGGATCTGCTGCAGGTTCGTGGCGGGCGTGAAGGCGAGATCCAGATCCACGAGCGCGTCGAGCCCCGCGACGTGCCGGCCGTTGAAGGTCCAGCCCCGCGCGCTGCGGGTGATGGTGTCATCGACCTGCCGGTTGCCGAGAAAGCCGGTCACCACACCCCATCGCGTTCGCCACCCGGCGTCGAGCTCCAGCTCATAGTCCAGCCGGGCCGGCAGCGAGTCGTGCACGAGCACCGCCGTGCCGTGCAGCCGCCACCCGTCCGGCAGGGGCAGGATGGAAGCCGCATCGTGACCGGGTGTGTCGAGACGACGCCAGAGCGCGAATGCAGACATGAAACGCCTTCCTCTTGTTTGAAATGACAGCGTGCGGCGGCTCGTGCGAACACCGCCTTCGTCAGCGCCGGCAAGAAGCGCGACTTTTGCCGGCTGCTCCCCCGGCTCAATCCTAAGCGGTCTGGCCATCGCGCTCACAGCCCGCGGCACGACGATCGTTCAGCCTGCCCACGCCGTGACGCCCGCGGTGACGTCAGTCGAGGCCTTTGGGTCGAGCATTGGCCCTGGCCACCCGGTCTCATCCGGACGGCGTTGCCAGAATCTGCCCGAATTGCGTCAGCCCGGCGGCTCATTCCGACCGCAGCCTTGCGCCTCACGCTCGAACACCGAGGCGACTCAAGATGCAAACCGATCTGCAGGTCTGGCTCGATCACTTCCTTTATCACGCCGGTCGGCGCTCGCCCCTGCCCGAGGGCGATAATGAGGGGCTTACCGCATACGAGCGCCGCCTGATCGCGGATTCGATCGCCACCTTCCAGCTCGGCGAACAATCCGAGGGCCGCACGCTGCTGCAAGCCGCCGAGCGCTTCGAGAGAGCGCACGGCGCCGAGCCGCTCGCGCGAATCGTCCAGCTGTTCATCAGCGAAGAGCAGCACCATGCCGCTCTGCTCGGCGAGTTCATGGACCAGCATGGCATCGCGCGCAAGCACAGCGACTGGACGGATCACGTCTTCCGGTGGGCGCGCCGTCTCGCCGGCTTCGAGCTGTCCACGCGAGTGCTCATCACCGCGGAGCTGATCGGAATCGTCTACTACCGTGCGCTGGAACGCGCGACCGGATGCCGCCAGCTCCAGTCACTCTGTCGCATTCTGGTGGCAGACGAGCTGGCGCACGTGGGTTTCGAATCGGATGTACTGAAGGAGATCCAGGCGCGCAGGGCTCCGGTCATCCGCGCCGCCGTGGCGCTGGCGCATGGCGCATTCCTTCGCGCCGTGTCGCTCGTCGTGTGGCTCACGCATCGCCGGGTTTTGCGTGGTGCGGGGCACAGCCTGCGCACGTTCCGCCGCGCGTGCCGGGATCAGTACACCTTCCATCTCGCGGGCCCGATTCTTGCGGCGCGGCCGGTCCCATGTGCGGAATCGCAGGCATCATCGCTCCGGGGCCGGACAAATTCAGTGCCATCGAGCGCATGCTGGCCGCCCTCCGCCACCGCGGCCCCGACGATGAGGGCACGGAGCGCGACGCCACGGCCGTCTTCGGTCATCGACGGCTGTCCATCATCGACCTCGCCGGCGGCCACCAGCCGTTGACCAATGCGGACCGGTCGGTCTGGCTGGTCTGCAACGGTGAAATCTACAACCACCGTGCGCTGAGAGCGGAGCTGGAAGGCGACGGTTACCGCTTCCTCACGCAGAGCGACTGTGAGGTCATCCTTGCGCTGTACGAGAGACACGGGGACCGGTGTGTCGAGCATCTGCGCGGCATGTTCGCCTTCGCGCTCTGGGACACCCGGCGCCGGCGGCTTCTGGCGGCCCGCGACCATCTCGGCCAGAAGCCGCTCTACTACGCGCTCACCCGGCGCGGCTTCGCGTTCGCCTCCGAAATCAAGGCACTCCTTGCGTTCGATCCCTCGCTCCGCCGCCTGAATCTCGAGGCGCTGGACCAGTATCTCGCGCTGCGCCTGGTCGCCCCGCCCCACTCGATGTTTCGCGACGTGCTGAAGCTGCCTCCGGGGCATCAGCTCGTGCTGGAAGAGGGTCGCGCACCGGAGGTGCGCTCCTACTGGGACCTGCACTTCGAGCCGAAGCTCTCGGGCAGCGAGGACGCGCTGCTGGATGAGCTGGAGGAACGGCTCGACGAGACCCTTCGCCTGCACCTGGTGAGCGACGTGCCGGTCGGCGCTTTCCTGAGCGGCGGGCTGGATTCGAGTCTGCTGGTGGCGATGCTCGCCCGGCGGGTGGGTGTGAAGAATCTTCCCACGTTCACCATCGGCCTGCCCTACGCCGAATTCGACGAAGCCCCGCATGCCCGGGCGGTTGCGCGCCGCTACGGCACGGATCATCACGAGCGTGCGCTCTCGACGTCGCTCCTGGAGCGACTCCCGGACGTGCTGCATCACCTCGATGAGCCGTCGGACCCGCTGTCGCTCTGCTCATATCACCTTGCAGCGCTCGCGAGCGCGCACGTGAAGGTCGCCATCGGGGGTGATGGCGGGGACGAGTTGTTCGGCGGCTACGACCGTTACTACGGGAACGTGTATGCCGGTCACTACAGCCGCATACCCAAAGTGGTTCGGCGGTACGCGCTCGGACCGATGCTCCCGCTCATCCCGGAAGTCGGCTGGTACAAGAGCGTGGGGCACCAGCTGCGCTGGCTGCATCGATTGTCGTTCTTGTCTGGCGGCGAGCGCTATGCCGCGAGTCTTTCCTACTTCTACTTCGATCGGGAACATCGGCAGGCGCTCTTTACACCCGAAGCCCGCCAGACCCTGCGATTCGCCGACGCCGAAGCGGCGATTCGCGAGCCTTTCGAACGAGGCCGCGGGGATGTGATCGACCGGATGCTGTACGCGGATTCCCGCGTACGCCTGCCCGATCACCCGGTGATGATCACGGATCGCACGACCATGGCCCACGGGCTCGAGGCTCGCAGCCCGTTCATGGATCACCGGCTTGCCGAATTTGCCGCAAGCCTGCGCTCGACCCTGAAAATTCGCGGACGCTCGCTGCGCATCCTTCAACGCAGGCTGGCCGCACGCTACCTGCCTCCCGAAATCCTCTCGCGACGCAAGCAGGGGTTTGCCTCCGCGCTGCCTTACATCCTGCAGCGGGAATACGGGCGGCTTTGCCACTGCTTTCTCACGGATTCCGCGCTCGTGCGGGAAGGCATTCTGAGCCGTGAGCCGATCGATGCGTTGCTGGAGGCGCATCTGGCCGGCCGCGCGGATCACGGCAATCGCCTGTGGCTGCTGATCAACGCGGAGCTGTGGTACCGAATGATGATCGGCGGCACCGACCGCGAATCGCTGCGTGCGCAACTGACCGGTGCTTCACCCGCGTCACGTGCAGCGTAAGCGGTGCAGGCACGTGGATTGCTCTCACCCGTGAGCGCGGAGCGGGCTGCACCGGCGTTTCGATTCCGAGGCAACGAATACACATTGACGAAGCCCCTGTCGGCGCCCCGCCCCGCGGCGAGATCACACGTTCAAGCACCCGACCCCGAAATACAGCAGCAGGGAGTGTCCCGGATGACGAGCACATCGTTCGGACGCGCGGCGGCCAGCGCGCGCATGGTTTCCAGGTTGTCCTCGGTCGCGCTGGCGAGCGCGTTTCTCGCGGCCTGCGGCGGCGGAGATGGCGGAGATTCAGGCGCCCCGCCGGTGGCCGCACCGCCCCCCACCACCGTGCCGCCGCCCTCCAC
>JADGHX010000227.1 GCA_019683695.1 Steroidobacteraceae bacterium | reverse complement strand
ACCCTCGACATGCCCCACCCTCATGGAGCACACATGACGGCCGACTGCAGGGCACGGTGAAACACGGTGCAGGGGGGCGCGCGCTGTCCTCGCGCCGATCTCAACGGCCTATCGTGCGCGGAGCCAGGCACTCACTCTGGCCACTCACTTCGGCCCTGCCTCGACGCACGCACCCGCGCTCGCCACTCCTGCGAGCCGCGGGTTGAGGGGCCGAAACGGCCGGCGCGCCTTCAGCTCAGGGGGATCTGATCGATCTTGGCGGCGCAGATGAAGTCGTTTTCGGAGAGGCCCTTGATGGCGTGCGTGGTGAAGAGCACGCGGCAGTAGTCGTAGCCGACTTCGAGGTCCGGGTGGTGGTCCTCGAGGTTCGCCACGTGCGCGAGCGCGTTCACGAAGCTCATGGTGCGGTAGAAGTTCTTGAAGCGGAACTCGCGCCGGATCGCGCGCGCGTCGTTCGTGAGCTGCCACGCCGGGTTCAGCTGAGCGCGCAGGTTTTCCGCCTCCTCGGGCGTGAGCGGCGCCACGCCGCCTTCACAGGGAACGCACTTCTTCGTGTTCAGTTCGGTCATGCGGGCTCCTTGCGCGCGTATTTGCGCGCGACGTACTGCTCGACCAGCTCCTGAAACTCCTCGGCGATCCGCTCTCCCTTCAGCGTGACGGTCTTCTCGCCATCCTCGTAGACGGGTGCGACCGGGCGCTCGCCGGTGCCCGGAAGACTGATGCCGAGGTTCGCATGCTTGCTCTCACCCGGCCCGTTGACCACGCACCCCATCACGGCAACGGTCATGTCCTCGACACCCGCGTACTGCTTGCGCCAGTCCGGCATGCGGTGGCGGATGTATGTCTGGATCCGCTGCGCCAGTTCCTGGAAGACGGTGCTCGTCGTGCGCCCGCAGCCGGGGCACGCAACAACCATGGGTGCGAACGACCGCAGGCCCATGGTCTGGAGAATTTCCTGCGCGACGATGACTTCGTTCGTCCGGTCGCCGCCCGGCTCGGGGGTGAGCGATACGCGAATGGTGTCGCCGATACCTTCCTGCAGCAGAACGGCCATGCCGGCCGTGGATGCGACGATGCCCTTCGAGCCCATGCCGGCCTCGGTGAGCCCGAGATGCAGCGGGTAGTCGCAGCGTGCCGCGAGATCCCGATAAATGGCGATGAGGTCCTGCACGCCGCTCACCTTCGCGCTGAGAACGATGCGATCGTGCGGCAGCCCCAGCTCTTCCGCGCGCTGCGCGCTCTGGACTGCGGAGAGCACCACGGCCTTGCGCATGATCTGCTGCGCGGAAAGCGGCTGGGCGCTCGCCGAGTTCTCATCCATGAGACGCGTGAGCAAGTCCTGGTCCAGGCTTCCCCAGTTCACGCCGATGCGCACCGGCTTGGCGTAGCGGCAGGCGACCTCGATCATCTCGGCGAACTGCGGGTCGCGCTTGCTGCCGCGGCCGACGTTGCCGGGGTTGATGCGGTATTTCGCGAGCGCTTCCGCGCAGGCGGGGTACTCGCGCAGCAGCTTGTGCCCGTTGAAGTGGAAGTCGCCGATGAGCGGCACGCTCACGCCCATCTGCTCCAGCCGCTCGCGGATGGCCGGCACGGCTGCCGCCGCTTCCGCCGTATTCACAGTGATACGCACGAGCTCGGACCCGGCGCGCGCAAGCGACTTCACCTGCTGGGCCGTGCTCTCGACATCCGCCGTGTCGGTATTGGTCATCGACTGCACGACGATGGGATTCGACCCGCCGACCCGGATCGAGCCGACACGAACGGCTACGCTTTGACGTCTCATGGACTCTATTCTATGGGCTTCAGCCGCCCCTCACGCGCGGCTCTCGCACACAATGCATGCGAAGCGGCTGCGGAAAAGCCACGCGCCTCCCCGGCGGCCCGCGAACCGGCACACCCCCCTTCAGATAGGCCGATACGCTCGGCTTCGCGCTCGGGAGCTCGGACGTTGTGAGCCGCTGCCGCGAGACCGACCACGTGCCCCCGTTGGCGTGAACACCTGCGCCAGGTTCCGATTACGACGTCGACGTCGATTGGTACGACACCATCTGCCACCGACCATCGCGCCGAACATACACGTCGGTGTAGATGGCGTTGAACTCCAGCTGCTTGCCGTTCGATTCCACGCCGAGGCGGACCTTCCCGTTGATGAGCACCGCGCCCCCCACAGCGCGCGGCTTCAGCTCCAGCACCTCGATCGAGCGGTACACCTGTTTGCCCGAGCCGATGGACGACACGATCTGCTCCTTGTTCTCGCAGCGGCCATCGGAATGGCAGTAGAGCAGGTCATCCCCCAGCACGGACCGCATGGCCTGCGTATCCGCGCGCACCCAGGCGGCGAGGCGGGCGCGCTCGATCGCCTCGACCTCCTGAAGATCCGCGGCACCGGCGCCGCCCGGCAGGCTCTGGCACCCCGACAGGGCGACCACCGCACCCGCCACCCACATCCACATCGGCGTTTTCGTATTCATATTCATATAGGTGCGGATTGTGCGCCGGGCACGTGACCTGAAGCCATGCGGCCGCCCGGCCTTTTCTCCAGGCGGCCTGTGGGGAAGCCGGCCGGACTGGTATCATGCGCGCGCCCGCTGACGTGTCTGTTCGGAGAGAGTCCGGTGCTTCGAGCCGGGCCGCCGAAGGCGCAAGTTCCGCCCGGAAACGCTCAGGCAACAGAAACGGCAGACACGAGAGGCGTCACCTGTTCGCGCGGTTCGCGGCCTCCCCCGCACGTGCGGCAGCCGCACTCGCAGCGGGCTCTGGAGAGCGGTGAGTTCACCGTGACTCACCCACCGAAGGGGTGCGGCGTACCGGGTTACGTCTGATCTCTCAGGTCACAGGACAGAGGGGCGGCGGATGCTCACTTCGTGAGTGCGCATCCGCCGCCCTTTTTGTTTGGCGCGCGTGGGTGGTCATGCGTGCCGTGTGACGGGAGATCATCGTGGGACGGCACACACCTCTCTTCAGCCTGCATCAGGAACTGGGCGCCCGCCTCGTCGACTTCGGCGGTTGGGACATGCCTGTGCAGTACAGCTCGCAGATCGGCGAGCATCACGCCGTGCGTCGCGCCTCCGGCGTCTTCGACGTTTCGCACATGTGCGTCGTGGACCTGCGTGGCGATCGCGTGCGGCCCTTCCTCGAGCACCTCATCGCGAACGACCCGGGCAAGCTGCGTGAGCGCGGCAAGGCGCTCTACAGCTGCATGCTGAACGAGTCCGGCGGCGTCATCGACGACCTGATCGTGTACTTCATCGCCGAGGATTGGTTCCGCATGGTGGTGAACGCGGGCACGCGGGACAAGGACCTCGCCTGGATTCGCGAGCACGCCACCGCCTTCGGTGTCAGCGTCGAGGAGCGGGCGGACCTTGCGATGCTTGCGATACAGGGGCCGGAAGCGCGTGCGAAATTCGCCAAGCTGCTCACGCCTGCCGGCGCGCAAGCCGCGCTCGCGCTCGGCACGTTCTACGGCCGCGACATCGATGGCTGGTTCATCGCGCGCACGGGCTACACGGGTGAAGATGGCTTCGAAGTCATGCTCCCCGCCAGGGATTCCGTTCGTCTTTGGCAAGATCTGAACGCACTCGGTGTGGCCTCATGCGGCCTCGGCGCGCGCGACACGCTGCGGCTCGAAGCCGGCATGAATCTCTACGGCAACGACATGGACGAGACCACGCATCCGCTCGAATCGGGCCTTGCGTGGACCGTCGCGTTCGAACCTGCGTCCCGCAACTTCATCGGGCGCCGCGCCCTCGAAGACATCAGGCGCAAAGGGAGCGAACGCAAGCTCGTCGGCCTGCTGCTCGAGGATCGTGGGGTGTTGCGCAGCCATCAGAAAGTGATCGTTCCCGGCGTGGGTGAGGGCGAGATCACGAGCGGAACATTCTCGCCCACGCTCGAACGCTCCATTGCCCTGGCGCGCGTGCCGCAAGCCACGGGTGAGAAGGTTCAGGTCGACGTGCGCGGCAAGCTGCTGAACGCGCGCGTCGTGCGGCCGCCATTCGTGCGGCTCGGCAAGCCCTGTATTCAGGTTCATGCCGCGTAGATGCGTGACCGGACGCGCAGGCAGCCAGCCAGTGAGCGGCATCCACCGCAACCGGCGCTGCCAGTGTCCGGTAGCCGCGAAGACGCGGAGCGAAGCATCCCCGCGCGAAGCGAACCGAACATTACCTACCTGGGCGCGCACATGATGCGTGCCCACGGCCATTGTCCAACGCACTCGAGGGAGAGCACCCGATGAGCAAGGTTCCGGCCGATCTCAAGTACACACGCACTCATGAATGGGTGCGCACTTTGTCCGACGGCCTCGTCGAGGTCGGCATCACCGATCACGCCCAGCATGCGCTCGGCGATCTCGTATTCGTGGAAGTCCCCGAGCCGGGTCGGCAGGTGGCGCCGGGGGAACCGGTGGCTGTCGTGGAATCCGTGAAGGCCGCCTCGGATGTCTACAGTCCGCTCGCGGGCGAAGTCACGGAGCGCAATGAGCAGCTCGCGACCGCGCCCGAGCTCATCAACCAGGATCCATTCGGCGCCGGCTGGATGATGCGCATCAAGCCCGCGAACCCCGCGGTGCTGGCGGAGCTCATGGGCGCACCCGAATACGAGGCACTGCTGCAGGCGGAGGGCGGCTGACATGGCCTTCATCCCGCACACGGAGAAGGACGTTGCCGAAATGCTTGCCACCATAGGGGTGTCGAGCATCGAGCAACTCTTCGATGAGATTCCGCAGAGCCTGCGCGTGAAATCGCTTGCGGGCATTCCGCCGGCCCTGAACGAGATGGAAATCGGGCGCCTCATGTCGGCGCGCGCGAAAGCGGACGGGCGCCCGCTGTGCTTCATCGGCGCAGGCGCGTACGAGCACCACATCCCTGCTGCCGTGTGGGCGATCACGACGCGCGGCGAGTTCTATAGCGCTTACACGCCGTATCAGGCCGAAGCCAGTCAGGGCACGCTGCAGCTGCTCTACGAATACCAGACGATGATCGCCAGCCTCACGGGCATGCAGGTGTCGAATGCGTCGCTGTACGACGGCGCCTCCGCTGTGGCTGAGGCGAGCCTGATGGCGGTGCGTGTGAACCGCAAGTCGAAGTCTCAGCGCATCCTCATCGCCTCGACCGTGCATCCGCATTATCGGAAGGTTGCGTCGACCATGGCCTCGAATCAGGGTTTGCGGTTCGAGGAGTTGCCGTATTCCCCGAACGACGGCCGCACGCTGGCGAGCGCTCTGGCGCCGTACGAAGGGCAGGACATCACGGCGCTCGTGATCCAGCAGCCCAACTTCTTCGGCACGCTGGAAGACGTGGATACGCTCACGGACTGGGCGCATGCGCGCGGCATTCTCGTCATCGCGGTGGTCAACCCCATTTCGCTTGCGCTGCTCAAGCCGCCGGGCGAATGGGGTACGCGCGGTGCAGACATTGCCGTCGGCGACGGGCAGCCGCTCGGCGTGCCGTTGTCCTCCGGTGGCCCGTACTTCGGCTTCATGACCACGCGCATGGAATTCGTGCGCCAGATGCCCGGTCGCATCGTCGGCCGCACGCTCGATGCGAATGGCCGGGAAGGCTTCACGCTCACGCTGCAAGCGCGCGAGCAGCACATCCGCCGCGCCAAGGCGACGTCGAACATCTGCACGAACCAGGGCCTGCTCGTCACCGCCGCCACGATCTACCTGTCGCTGATGGGGCCGGTGGGTCTCGAGCGGGTGGCGTCAGCCTCTCACGCCAGAGCGCGCGAGCTCGTGGAGGCGCTCACGGCCATCAAGGGTGTGCGCAAGGCGTTCCCCACGCCTTTTTTCCACGAATGCGCGCTGATTCTCGACCGGCCGGTCGGGGCGGTGCTGAAGGCCCTGGAGTCCCGGGGCATTCTCGGCGGCTTCGATCTCACCGGGCACTATCCCGAGCTCGGGTCGGCGCTCCTGGTCTGCGCCACCGAAGCCCGCACGCACGAGGACATCGACGCGTACGCCCGCGCGATGAACGAGGCCCTGAAGGCCGCTCGCGCGGCCTGAGCGCACACACGAAGCGAGTCACACCATGCGTGAAAAAGTGATCTTCGAGTACTCGCGGCCCGGTCGCGGCGCAAGCGACCAGTGGCCGAAGGACGCCCCCGACGCCACGGATCTGCCGCAGAACCTGCGCCGCAGGCAACGGGCAATGTTGCCGGAGGTGAGCGAGCTGGAAACGGTACGCCACTTCACGCGCCTGTCGCAGCAGAACTTCTCCATCGACACGCACTTCTACCCGCTGGGCTCGTGCACGATGAAGTACAACCCGAAGGCGTGTAACCAGTACGCGATGCTGCCGGAGTTTCTGGCGCGTCATCCCCTAGCGCCGGAATCGCACAGCCAAGGCTTCCTCGCCTGCATGTACGAGCTGCAGGAGATGCTGAAGGAAGTCACCGGCATGCATGGCGTGTCGCTCACACCGATGGCGGGTGCCCACGGCGAGTTTGCCGGCGTCGCGATGATTCGCGCGTACCACCGCGCGAAAGGCGATCTTGCGCGCAATGAGATCATCGTTCCGGAAGCGGCACACGGCACGAACCCGGCCACCGCCACCATGTGCGGCTGCATCGTGCGTGAAATTGCTGTCGGGCCCGATGGAGACGTCGATCTGGACGCGCTGAAAGCCGCCGTGGGCCCGAACACGGCCGGCATCATGCTCACCAATCCCTCGACGCTGGGCGTGTTCGAGCGCCGCATCGAGGAAGTCGCGCGCATCGTGCATGAGGCCGGTGGGCTGCTCTATTACGACGGTGCGAATCTCAACGCCATCCTGGGCAAGGTGCGCCCGGGCGACATGGGCTTCGACGTCATCCACATGAACCTGCACAAAACCTTCTCCACGCCGCACGGCGGCGGTGGGCCGGGTGCGGGCGCGGTGGGCGTGAGTGCGCGGCTTGCGCCGTTCATGCCCATTCCGGTGGTGGGCAAGGACGGCGAGCGGTACCGCTGGCTCACCGAAGC
>JADGHX010000045.1 GCA_019683695.1 Steroidobacteraceae bacterium | reverse complement strand
ACCAGCAGCCGCGCGGCGCATGGGGTTCCGAACGCCGTCTGCGCGGCTGGAAGAAATGACTGCGCCGGGCACGGCGCCCGCCACTGGCACGCCCGCCGGCTTGCGCGAGGGGCGACAAGTTGCGGCAGAGAGGGCATCCGCTTACGGTTCCCCCCGCGAAACGTGCTCGCGCGCAGGGAACCACACAGTGCTGCATGAACGCGTACTCGGGCCACCGAGCGCAGGGGCATCGCGAATGAACCGGGAGCTCACGTCGCACGTGTCTTCAGCTGCTGAGCCATCCGGCGCTTCGACTCACAAGCCACGAACAGCACACAACCGATTTCCGATGACATGCGGTACCTGAGTTCCGGAGGCGCGCTTCAGCTCACGGCGTCGGACCTGGTCGGGCATCTGAATTGCCGCCATCTCACGCATCTCGATGTCGCCGCGGCGGCGGGGCGAATCGAGCCGCCGCGTTTTCACGATCGTCTGCTGGAAGTGCTCATCGAGCGCGGCGCGCTGCATGAACGCAGCTACGTCGAGCACCTGATGAGTCGCGGCTATCGCGTGGTGCGCATGGAAGGCACGCTCGTCACGCCGGCCCTTGCTGAGCAAACGCTCGCAGCCATGCGCGATGGCGCACAGGTGATCGTGCAGGCCGCCCTCCTTCACGAAGGCTGGGCCGGTCGCGCGGACCTCTTGCTTCGCGTGCCCACGCCGAGCGCGTTAGGCGACTGGTCGTACGAAGTGGTCGACACGAAGCTCGCCCGCGAAACCAAGGGCGGCACGATCCTGCAGCTCAGTCTGTACTCAGATCTGCTCGCCGCCGCACAAGGCAAGATGCCGGAGCGAATGTACGTCGTTACGCCGGGATCGGGCTTCGAGCCGCAGTGCTACCGGACGGCCGCATTCGCGGCGTACTACCGTCACGTGAAGCGCCGGCTGCAGCAAGCCCTCGCACCACACGCCGATGCAAGCACGTACCCGGAACCCGTGGACCACTGCGAAATCTGCCGCTGGCGCATCCCGTGCGATGCGCGGCGCCGCGCGGATGACCATCTGTGCCTCGTCGCAGGCATCAGCAAGAACCAGATCAACGAGCTCCGGCGGCACGACATCGCCACCACAGCGAAACTGGCGAGCGTTTCGCTACCGTGGCCGTGGAAGCCCGATCGTGGCGCCCGCGAGTCGTATGAGCGGATTCGGGAGCAGGCGCGTCTGCAGGTGCAGGGTCGGGAAGCGCAGCGGCTCGTATATGAGACGCTCACACTCGCGCCCGGACTCGGGCTCTTCCGTTTGCCCGCACCTTCGGCCGGCGATCTGTTCTTCGATCTCGAAGCCGATCCCTTCGTGGGCGACGCGGGTCTCGAATACCTCTTCGGATATGTCTCCGCAGCGCCCGGTTCGGAGCCTGCATACACGGAGCACTGGGCCTTCTCGCGAGACGACGAGAAGCGAGCCTTCGAGCAGTTCGTCGACTTCGTCATGGCGAGGTGGAGCGAGCACCCCGACATGCACGTGTATCACTACGCGCCGTACGAGCCCAGCGCACTGAAGCGCCTGATGGGTCGCTACGCCACGCGCGAAGATGAGATTGACCGCATGCTTCGCGCGGGTCTCTTCGTCGATCTCTATGCAATCGTCCGCCAGAGCATTCGCGCAAGCGTCGAGCGGTACTCGATCAAGGACCTCGAGCCTCTGTATGGCTTCCAGCGTTCAGTGGACCTGGCGGATGCACGCCACGCGCTTGCAGCGATGCAGTCTTGTCTGGAGCTGGATGACGCCGGTGCGATCAATGAAGAGATCAAGACCGCCGTCGCCGGATACAACCGCGATGACTGCCTCTCGGCGCTTCGCCTGCGCGAGTGGCTCGAGAAAATTCGGGCGGAGCTGATCGAGCAGGGCGCGGAGATCACAAGGCCGCCGGCGGGATCACCCGAGCCCGGTGAGGAGCTCAGTGAGCGCCAGAAGCGGGTGGCAGCACTGGTGGAGCGTCTCACCGCCGACGTTCCGGCAGACAAGGCTGCGCGATCGCCTGAACAGCACGCTCGATGGATCCTGGCCTACACGCTGGATTGGCATCGCCGCGAGATGAAGTCCGTGTACTGGGAACGGTACCGGCTCACGGAACTGCCCGCGGAGGACCTCATGGACGAGCGTTGCGCGGTGTCGGGCCTCACGTTTGTTGGCGTGGTCGGTGGCACGGCGCGGGCGCCCATTCATCGCTACGAGTTTCCGCCGCAGGAGGTCGAACTGCGCGGCGGTGAATCTCTGCTTATCGCAGGAACCGGCGACAAGCTCGGAACATTGTCAGCGATTTCCATCGAAGCGCGAACCGTGGATATCAAGAAGCGCAAGGACACTGCGGATGTTCATCCGCGCGCGGTGTTTGCGCATGACGTTGTTGACACGAACGTCATGGCGGACGCGCTGCTCCGCATCGGAGAGCACGTCGACCAGCACGGTATCACCGGCACCGGCGCGTACCAGGCGGCACGCGATCTGCTGCTCAGGTGCAAGCCGCAGATCGCAGGAGATGTCTGGCGCCTCGATAACGAAACGCCGTCGCAGAGAGCGATGCGCCTCGCGCCGCGCCTCATCGGGGGTGTTTTGGCGATTCAAGGTCCACCCGGCGCCGGCAAGACATTCACCGCGGCGCGCATGATCTGCGCGCTCGTGAAGGCGGGCAAAACCGTCGGCGTCACGGCGAACAGCCACAAGGTTATCCGCAATCTTCTCGACGAGGTTGCCCAGGCGGCGGATGAAACCGGCGTCGACGTGCAATGCATGCAGAAGCCCGAGGACAAGCAGGACGACGTCCACCGCATCCGGTTCACCACGAAGAACGACGAGATTCTCGGCGCGATTGGCAGAACCTGTCAGGTCGCCGGCGGCACGGCGTGGCTCTGGTCCCGGGAAGAGGCGTTCGAAGCGGTCGACGTGATGTTCGTGGACGAGGCGGCGCAGATGTCCCTCGCAAACGTGCTCGCCGTCTCTCAGGCGTGCAAGTCGCTCGTGCTTCTGGGAGACCCGCAGCAGCTCGAACAGCCGACTCGTGGCAGCCATCCGGATGGCACGGGCGTGTCGGCGCTCGATCATCTGCTTCAGGGGAAGGCGACGATCGGCGAGGACGAAGGGCTGTTTCTCGATGAGACCTGGAGGCTGCATCCGGACATCTGCGCCTTCACGTCCGAGCTCTTCTACGAAGGCCGCCTGCGCTCGCGCCACGGGCGGTACGTGCACACGCTGCAGTCCACGAGTCGTGTCAATGGATCAGGTCTCCGATACCTGCCGGTGCATCACGAGGGCAATCAGTCGTCCTCGCCCGAAGAAGCGGACCGCATCCAGGCGCTGGTGGAGGAGATCCTGAACGCCCGCAGCACTTGGATCGACCGCAGCGGTAAGTCGAGACCGGTAGAACTCTCGGACATCCTGATCATCGCGCCGTACAACGCTCAGGTGTTCGAGTTGCAGCAGCGAATGCCGGCCGCGCGCGTGGGCACGGTGGACAAGTTTCAAGGGCAGGAGGCTGCGATCGTCATCTACTCGATGACCACGTCTTCTCACGCGGACGCGCCCCGCGGCATGGAGTTTCTCTACAGCCTCAACCGGCTGAACGTCGCCACCTCGCGTGCAATGTGCTTGTGCGTGCTGGTTGGCGCGCCCGCGTTGTTCGAGCCGGAGTGCCGCACGCCAGAGCAGATGCGCATGGCGAACGCGTTCTGCCGGTATCTCGAGATGGCGCAGTCCATTTGATCGCTTCGCCGGACGCGCTTCCTCTGACACGCCGTCGTATTCACCGCAGCCGATCGGCCGTGGCGTCAGCGGCCGCAATGAACATCAGGTTGCTGGTTTCCGAAAAGCGGCAGATGCGATTCGTGAAGTCGGGGAAGCATGAGTGAAGCCGTCGGGAAACGGATGCGAAGAGCGGAGCCCGCCAGGAGGGAGTTCAGCTCCGGCCTGCCGGATCACCGCGACAGCGCCGCGAACGTTGCCGGCGACCGTCGGCCCAGCACTGGAATGCAGCCCAAGCACGGCGCGCCACGAGGGGTGCGAGTGCTGGTGCTCAGCGCCATGTTCGAGCGCCGACACTCGCACCGCGTCCGTCCATCAGCGCCGCACCTCGAAGATGAGGTTGAACGGGGTTTGCGCCGCCCGGCGGAAGTGTGTGAATCCCGCTTTGCGGAACACGTCCGCGAGTCGTGCCTCGCCGGCCTGCGCGCCGAGGGCGAGTGGTCCGCCCTCCGAGATCGCATGGGCGCAGCACATCGTGGTCGAGGCGGCGTAGTACAACCGCGAGATCGGCGAGAGGTTGTCTTCGAGCCGGTCGTTCGCGAACGGCTCGATCAGCATCACCGTGCCGCCGGGTGCCAGCACCTTCGCGGCATAGCGCGCGGCGGAAACCGGGTCGCCCATGTCGTGCAGGCAATCGAAGAAGCAGATGAGGCCATAGTTCGTGCCCGGGTAGTCCACGGCCCGGGCCACTTCGAAATGCGTACGCCCGGAGACGCCGGCCTTTGCGGCGAGCCGACGTGCCTCGGCAATTGAGGGCGCGTGCACGTCGAACCCGTTGAAGCGGGAGCGCGGGAACGCTTTCGCCATCAGTATCGTCGAGTGCCCGAACCCGCAACCGATGTCGGCCACCTCGATGCCCGCTTCGAGCTTCTCGACCACGCCATCGAGCGCGCGCAGCCACTCCGGGACCAGATTCGCCTTGTAACCGTTGCGATAGAACGCGGCAACGCCGCAGTGGAGCCGGGCATCGTGCTCGCCCCACGATACGCCTCTGCCGGTGCGAAATGCCTCGAGCGTCTTCTCCTCATCGAACCACATCGAGGCGGGCACCTGCCAAGCATTCGGCAGGAAAGCGGGGCTTTCTTCGTCCGCAAGCACGAACGCCTGCTCCGGCGACAGCTCGTACGTATCGCTCACGGCGTGATAGGCGACATATCCGCCAGCCGCCTGCGAATTCAGCCATTCCCTCACGTAGCGCTCGGCGCAACCCGTGCGAGTTGCGAGCTCCTGCGAGCTGATCGGTCCGGCGCCGGCCAGCGCTTTGTACAGTCCGAGCTTGTGTCCCACGCTAACCATCACGCCGCCATAGGCGGCGGAGATGTCGTTCAGCGCGCGCGTAAGAAAGTTGTCCAGTTTGACTCGATCGATAACGGGCGCGTCCACGGCGGTTCCTCCTGCAGCTTTGAAGTAGGTTGCGTGTGCGACCATAATCGCGAGCGCACGTCCTCCGCGTGAGAGGCGAACTCGCCAGAATCGGTTCATTCGTGCCACCGTGAGCGCATCCTCGCAGCCTCTTCACGTCAGCCTGCTGGCCTTGCCGGATGCGGTGGTCTCCACGCTCTTCGGTCTTTTCGACGTGTTGAATGCGCCGGCGCTCATGGGACTTTCAAGTGCGCCGAATGGGCGTGCGCCGTTTCATGTCGAGATCCTGGGCGAAGGGAAGGGCCGCGTGGGCTTGGCAAGCGGCGTCCCGATCGACGTACACCGTGCCGTCGGTTCGGTCGAGACCACAGATGTCGTGATCGTTCCGTCTGTGCTGCTGCGTGAGCCACGGTGGGTGACGGGTCGTTATCCTCGCCTCGTCGAGTGGCTTCATGCGATGTACGACCGCGGCGCCGTGCTCTGTTCGGCCTGCTCGGGAATCTTCCTGCTCGCGGAGACAGGCCTCTTCAATGGCAAGGACGCGACGGTGCATTTCGGATACGCCCGCGCGTTCGCCGCGACGTTTCCCGACGTCGCTATCCATCCGGAGCGCGTGCTCGTGATTTCCGGGGATCGTCAGGAGCTCGTCACCTCCGGCGCTTCCACGAGCTGGCACGACATGGCGCTGTATCTCGTTTCCCGCTACGTCGGTGCCACCACCGCGCAGGAGCTGGCGCGCATGTTCGCGCTGCAATGGCATCAGGATGGGCTCGCGCCGTACATCGTCTTCGAAGGCCGCCGTGAGCACGGCGACGCCGAAATCCTCGGTGCGCAGGAATGGCTCGGCAAGCATTTCTCCGTGGCGAACCCGGTGGAGCAGATGATCAAGCGATCGAAGCTCGCCGAGCGCACATTCAAGCGGCGCTTCACGGCCGCAACCGGGCTCACGCCGATCGCGTACGTGCAGCGCCTGCGCATCGAAGACGCGAAGCGTCGCCTCGAGCGCACGAATGCCTCAGTGGACGAAATCGGCTGGCGCGTCGGCTACGAAGACCCGGCGTTCTTCCGTCGTCTGTTCAAGCGCGTCACGGGCCTTGCGCCCGCAGCGTATCGCAAGCGGTTCCGCATCCCGGAATACGCACGCCGTGAGGTGCGACCAGACGCCGAAACTCGTCCCAGGCGACGGTGATTAACCAGGCGCTCTTTATCGGTACGGCCGGACGCGTCGATGCGCAGCAGGAACGCGCCACGCCGCCTGGGGTCACGTTCCGGATGCAACGGCCGCGCGCAGCTTCGCGGCGAGATCGGCGGCGTCCGCGTCGATCTGCCGCGCGGGCCAGCCGATGCCGAGTCCCTGATCGCGATCGGGTTTCGGGATGATGTGGAAGTGCACGTGCCGCACGACCTGATGCGCTCCCGGCCCGTTGTTCTCGAGCACGTTGTACTCGCGCGTCCCCGTCACCGCCATCACCGCCCGGCAGATGCGCGGCAGCACGCGGCCGAGCGCGGCCGCGGACTCGTCTGACAGCTGATCCAGCGTCTCCGCGGGCTCCTTCGGAATCACGAGCGTGTGCCCGCGGCTCAGCGGGTTGATATCGAGAAAGGCCAGCACCTTCTCGTCCTCGTACACCTTGTGGCAGGGAATCTCGCCTGAAAGGATCTTTCCGAAGATCGTGCTCATCGTGGCGCTCGTGGTTCTGTTGCTTGAGGGCGCACATTGTCACCCGGACGCCACGGGGTCGCGCAAGAGCCGTGGCCGAGACGCTTGCGCCCACGATGCACGTTCTGGACACGCCGTGTGGCGAGGAATAGCCTGCCGCGCACGGATCTTCCGCGGGAGGTGCGGGTATGGCTGCATACGACGTCATTGTCGTCGGAGCGCGATGCGCCGGTTCTCCCACTGCGATGCTGCTCGCGCAGAAGGGGCATCGCGTTCTGCTCATCGATCGCGCCACGTTCCCCAGCGATACGATGTCCACTCATGTGGTGCACCCGCTTGCAGTCGCGGCACTGGACCGCTGGGGTCTTCTGCATCGGCTGGCTGCCACGGGCTGTCCGCAGATCGACACGTACACGTTCGACCTTGCCGGGTTCAATCTGGCTGGCGCGCCCGGAACAGACGATTCTCCGTTCGCATATTGCCCGAGGCGAACCATTCTTGATGCGCTGCTCGTGGAGGCTGCCGCAGATTCTGGTGCGGACGTGCGCGAGGGGTTCGTAGTTGACGAAGTTCTCATGGAAGGAGGGTGTGTTGTCGGCATCACAGGGCATTCAAAAGACCACGGCAGCAAGAGCACGGAGTACGCGCGTGTGGTTGTCGGAGCGGACGGGCGCAACTCCGTGGTGGCGGGAGCCGTGCATCCACACACATACAATGAACGCGCGCCGCTGCTTGCCATTTACTACGCGTACTGGAGCGGTCTGCCGACCGACGGCCGCTTCGAGAGCTACATGAGAGCGCGCCGCGGGTTCGCCGCGGCCGAAACGCACGATGGGCTGACGATGGTCGTGGCGGGATGGCCGTACGAGGAATTCGCCGCGAACAAGAGGGATCTCGAAGGCAGCTATCTGCGCACGTTGAGCACGGTGCCCGAGTTCGCGGAGCGTCTCCGCGATGCCCGGCGCGAATCACGCATCATGGGAGCGCCGACGCCCAACTTCTTCCGGCAGCCGTACGGCCCCGGCTGGGCATTGGTGGGCGATGCGGGATATCTCAAGGACCCGATCACGGCACAGGGCATTCTCGATGCGTTTCGAGACGCGGAGGCGTGCGCTCGCGGCCTGGACGAAGCGCTGCGAGGCGATCGCGCATTCGCGGATTCGATGCAGGAGTACCAGCGCGCCCGAGATGAAAGTGCCCTCGCGATGTTCGACTTCACGTGCCAGCTCGCGAGCTTCAGCGAACCGTCGCCAGAAATGCGCGAGCTGTTTGCTGCCATGGAAGACAATCCGACCGCCATGGATGGCTTCGCGCGCATGAACGCCGGCACGATCTCGCCCGCGGAATTCCTTTCGCCCCAGAACATCAGCGCGATCGTCGGGAGAGCGTGACAGGGTCTGTCGTTCAGCAGCCACCAGGAGGGAGCCATCATGGACGTTCTGGTCGTGGGTGCCGGTCCCGTCGGTTTGACGCTTGCCAGCGAGCTTGCACGGCACGATTGCCGGTGCCGGATCATCGATCGGTTGCCGCAGCCTCTCGGCTATTGCCGTGCCATCGGTGTCACGCCCCGCACGCTCGAGGTGTGGGACGACATGGGCATCGCCCGCGACATGATCGATGCCGGGCTCTGGCTCCAGGGCATGCGGTCGATCATCAACGGCCGCAGTGTCGGCGACTCCGATCTGTCGCTGCCGGAGTTGCCCTACGCCGAGCTCGGGGTGCCTCAGAACGAGACCGAGCGAATCCTGACAGAGCATCTGCATCACCTGGGTGTTGAGGTGGAGCGTGGAGTCACGCTCACCACGCTCAGTCAGCGCGAAAACGAAGTAGCGGTTCAGCTGACCGATTCAAGCGGTGGCACGCGAGAAGAATCCTTCCGCTACGTCATCGGGTGCGATGGTGCGCACAGCGCCGTACGCCACGCGCTCGGCATACCGTTCGAGGGGGACGCGTTCCCGATGATGTTCATGCTCGGTGACGTGCATGTGTCGTGGGATCTTCCATACGGCATGTCGTTGAGAGCCCTGCGCCTCGTGGAGGACGGAGCGCCGCAGATGTTCATCGCGATTCCTCTGCCCGAACGCGGGCGATATCGCGTTTCCGCGTTGGCTCCGAATGAACTGGCGCCCGCATCGAATGGCGGCGAGCACGGCATCCAGTCCGAGATGCGCGGGCCGTCTGCCGAGATTCTGCAAGGTGTGGCGGACGAGCTGCTCCCCGAAAAAGCCATGGTGTCGGACCTGCGGTGGTCCTCGCTCTTCCGCATCAGCATGCGATTGGCCAAGCAGTATCGGCAGGGTCGCGTGTTCATCGCAGGGGATGCGGCCCACATTCACCCGCCCACAGGCGGGCAGGGCATGAACACGGGCATTCAGGACACATACAACCTCGCATGGAAGCTTGCGCTGGTCCTGCGAGGCGTGGCGCCAGAGAGTCTGCTGGATAGCTACGAGGCCGAGCGGCGGCCCGTCGGTGCGGACGTGGTGGCCCGCACAGTCGCGGCGAGCGTGAACTACGGACGTGAGCCCGGCGGAAAGCTCGATCGACTTGCGGATACGCAGATCCGCGTTTCCTATCGCGGCACGGAGTGGGTCCGTGACGATGCCCGTGAGCACACCGGTCCCGCTGCGGGTGATCGCGCGCCCGACGCGGACGGGATGAGACGACACGGCTTCGGCTTCTCGCTCCACTTGTTCGATGTGCTTCGCGGGCCGCAGCACGTGCTCCTTGCCCATCTGCAGGCGGATGCTGCACGAGAGAGTGTTGCGGAAATTGCAGACCTCGCACGCGAGATGCACGCTCAGCTCGGTTCGCTCGTTCGCGTTGCCGTGGTCGCAGATGGCGAGCCGCTCCCGGAACAGCCGCACCTCACGCTATTGCAGGACTGCGAGGGCGCGTTTTCTCGTGCCTACGGCCCGCCTGAAGGCGCATTCCTGGTGCGCCCGGATGGGTATGTCGGCTGGCGCGGACGGTCCTGGCGGGATCCGGGCATGCGCGAATACCTGAAACGTGTGTTCGCGCTGGTGTGTCGCTCGTGAGCGGGTGCCTGCGCCTGCCGATTGCGGGCGGCAGCGCTGGACAAGCGCATCCGGCTTCGGGCAACGTCGCGCCATGCCGTACACACCGATTCTTGCGACGCTCGGGTATGTGCTCTCACCCGACGGACGTCGCGTTCTGATGATCCATCGCAACGCGCGTGAGGACGATCATCACGCCGGCAAGTACAACGGACTCGGCGGCAAGCTCGAGCCGCACGAGGATGCAGCCGCTGGCCTGTGTCGCGAGATCCGCGAGGAAGCGGGCATCGAGTGCGTGGAGTTGAGCCTGCGCGGCACGATCAGCTGGCCGGGGTTCGGCAAGCACGGCGAGGACTGGTTCGGGTTCGTGTTCGTGGTGAAGCGCTTCGAGGGCACGCCGCTCGAGCGCAATCCGGAAGGCACGCTCGAATGGGTGGCACTCGATGCGCTGGACAGCCTGCCGATGTGGGAGGGTGATCGCCACTTCCTGCCGCTGGTGTTCGATCGCGATCCGCGACCCTTCCACGGCGTGATGCCCTATCGGAACGGGCGCATGGTGAGCTGGGCTTTCAGCCGCATGTGATTCGATGCGGTTTTCGATCCGGGGCAGAAGAAGCGCTACTCCTGGCGCGAAGCGCTTGCACGCAGGTCCGTTGAGCGCCACGTCCTCGTCGGCGGCTTGCCCACGGCGCTTCGAGTCGCGATGATCCGGCGCAGGAGGACACCGAATGCGCGGACTCAGTCTTGCAGCGCTGCTGCCGATCAGTTCAGCTCTCACCCTGCTCGTTGCCTGCACGGGCAGCGAAGGAAATTCGCCGGCACAGGCACCCGCGGCTGCTCAAACGGCGGAGGCGCCGCCATCCGGGGATCGCAAGGAGGTTCTGGCGCCCATCGAGTCCGCAGAGGTGATCGTGCGTGAATCCGCGCCCCCTCAGTACGCGCTGCGGGTCGTTTCCGGGCTGCCGAGCGGATGCGCGAAGTTCAGTCGCATCGAGCACAAGCGGCAGGACGCCGTGATCGATGTCACTGTGTGGAACACCGTGCCTGCCAGAGATGACGTCGTGTGCACGATGATCTACGGCACCTCGGACAACACGGTCACCCTCGGGAGCGATTTCGAGTCGGGGCGCACATACGAAGTGCACATCAACGGCGAGCCCAGGACGCAGTTCACGGCTCAGTGAGAAGTCGCCAGCTGCGACGGCCGGCACGTCGCATCAGCTGTGCTCAACCCGGCCCGCGGCCCGAACGAGCGATCGGCTGCGCCACCGCTCCGGACGCTCACGGTGCTCTGCGCCGTTCACGTTGCTCTGGGACGTTCACGCTGCTCCTGGCGGCAAGCACATTTCGAGCTTCGTGCCGGTGATCGAAATCCGTGCCGGTGACGCCGAGCCGCTCATGCGCATGCGCGGCGCGCACGGCGGGCTCATCGGGCCTGCTCTTCGAGGAATTTCCGCACCGCTGCCAGATAGGTCGCCTTCTGCTCGAGGAGTGCGGCGTGCGCAGCGTTCGGTACGATCGTGACCTTCGAGTTGGGGATCCTCGCGCTGTGCCGGCGGCAGGTTTCCGGGCGCGCCTCGTCGAACTCGCCACAGATCACGAGGGTCGGTGCCTCAAGGCGATTCAGCTCGCCGCTCACGTCGAACGTCCGGAGCGTGCCAGTTGCATGGAACTCGGAGGGGCCCCACATGTACCGGTACAGCGCGACGTTGAACTCGTTCCGGCTGCCTTCGCGGTACTCGCGGCCGGGGCAAGGTGTCATGCGGCACATGTGCTGCGCGTAGAACGCCCTTTCCGCGTCGAGGTACTCGGGCGAGTCGAACGTGCCGGCCGCGACGTGCCGGCGAATGGTGTCGCGCGTCTGCGGATCCAGCTCGTCCACGAGCTGCCCGGCATCGGCGAGCCACTCGGGGGTGCTGATCAGCGGGCTGGACAGAATCACCGCGGACAACGCGCGGGGATGCGTGATCGCGTACTGCGCCGCGAGCGCGCCGCCCCAGCTGTGACCCACAACGATCACCTTGGACAGTTTCAGGTGCCTGCGCAGCGCCTCGATCTCCGCGACGAACCGCTCAACCGTCCAGTTCTCGGGGCGGTTCGGCCGGTCGCTGTTGCCGGAGTCGAGCTGATCGTAGAGCACCACGGGCCACTCGTCCGCCAGCTCCACGAACGGCATGAGCGAGCGATGCGAGCCGCCCGGCCCGCCATGAATGACGATGAGCGCGGGACGCGTGCCCAGGTGCCGCAGCCCGTTGAGGCGATACCAGATCTTTCCGCCGGGCACCTCGACGTAGCCGGCGATCTCCGGATCCTCGTGCGCGGCCAGCGGATACGCCGCCAGCAGCACGAACCCGAGCATGAACGAGCGAAGTCCGCGCATGCGGAGCCCTCACCTCTGCCTGACCAGCAGCGCGAATGATAGCTGTCCGATATTCGCGCGGGTACTTGCGTTGATGGTGCGCTGTGGCTCGACTGTAACCTCGGGTTCGCAGACGTCATCGAAACGTGGCGGTCGGCGTTCGCTCACCGCGTTGACACGCGCTCGGGTCGTTTCAGCGAGAATGCGCGGCACATTATCTGTACGCATAAGCAGACAACCGGCAAGAAGGGACGAGCGCCATGATCTGTCACAATTGCGCACGCATTTGGCAGCACGGGCTGGGTATGTTCGCAGCGCGTTGCTGATCTGTGAGGCTCATGCATGAATCCGGAATCCTCGATGCAAGCACATGACGCGGCCGGCGGCACCGCAACTCAGATGAGCCGCCGGTGGCTTCTGGTTGCGGGCGTTGCGGCCCTGCTCGGCAGGTTCCCGCACGTGAAGGCCGCGCGCTCAGTCGCATCCGCCGAGGAGGCCATCGCGGCCATTCACAAGCGCATCGGCGGCCGTCTCGGCGTGCACGCGCTGGATACCGAGACCGGCACTCGCGTGGGATTCGATGATCGCTCCCGATACGCCATGGCATCCACATTCAAGTGGCTTCTGGTGGCGGCGATATTGGCGCGTGTGGATCGCGGTGAGCTCAGCCTCGAGCAGGCTGTGACGTTCGGAGAGAAGGACATGCTCCCGCACGCGCCGGTGACATCGAAGCTGCTGTCGAAAGGCTCCGCCAGCATTCGGGAGTTGTGCGCGGCTATTGTGGAAGTCGGCGACAATCCGGCGGCAAACCTGTTGCTGAGATTGATTGACGGCCCTGCTGGGCTTACCCGATACATACGGTCACTCGGTGATACCGAAACCCGGCTCGATCGTTACGAGCCTGATCTGAACGCCAATTTGCCTGGCGATCCCCGTGATACGACGACGCCGCGAGCAATGGTCAACTGCCTTGAGCACGTGCTCACGCGGGGCGCACTGAGCACGCGGTCGCGCGAGTTGCTCACGAGCTGGCTCGTGAGCTCCATTACGGGCCTGCAGCGAATCCGTGCGGGCCTCCCCTCCGGCTGGATGGCCGGCGACAAGACGGGCACGGGCGCCAACGGCGCCGCCAACGATGTCGCGATCGCCTGGCCGCCCGGGCGCAAGCCGCTGCTGATCGCCATCTACATGTCGGAATCCTCGCTCGACATGGAGACCCTCTCCGCCGCACATTCGGAGATCGCGCGTGTGCTTGTGAGTGCCCTTGCATCGTGAACGATTGTTTCACCACTCTGGTGCGCGTGGCCGGCCTGATCCGATGAAGGAGTGAGACACACACTTTCGGTTCTCCGCAAGGAGAACGGCCGCTGGCGACTGGCCCGGGATGCGAATCTGCTTGCCCCGGTGGCTTCAGCCTGAGACACGCTCGGCATCGCGAATGCGACGGCGGCGCAACCAGGCCACGCGTGGCAGCGCGAGCGCTCACCATGCTCACCAGCTCGCGTGGGCCTGGTTCGCTCGCGCGGGCCGGGCGATCTCCAGCCGCTTCGTCGAAGTGGCGGAACTGGCGGTCTGCGCTTTCCACAGGTGCCGGCAGCTGCCGATCTGCTGCTGCTTCGTTGTGCGTGTGGCGCTCAAACCGTGATCTCTCGACCGCTCCGGACGCTCACGTTGCTCGGGGCCCCGAGCTCCACCTCGAGTTCGTGCCGGCGATTCTGAGCTGCTCATCCTGCGCGGAACGCAGCACGCTAGCGAGCACGCACGGTCTGCGAGCGCTCGACGCATCGTCCGGATGAGCCGACACGAGCGCATGTGCCGACCGCGGCCAGCCGCAACGGCTGAAGTTGCGGTCCGCGATCCTCCTGGGCTACTAAGTAATGCTCCGGAAACAACGAAAGAGAAGGGGGCATCATGCGCGAGCGCTCGCCGGGCCAAAGCAGACATCCAGCAGCTCACCGACACGTACGTCCAGCCTTTGAGCGGGCCAGCATTCGCGAGAAATCCTGCTGGCCGGACGCGCTCAAGCGTTGCTTCGGAATGTGCACGCTGCTGGCGCGCGCGTTCGAGCGCATCAGCCGGGCTCCGGAAGTGCTCCAGCGGCTCGAGCGCGCGGCACCGCGGCCGCTCCTTTTCCGCACGCACCTGAAACGCACGCGCATCGGTCTGCTTGGGCTCGCGCTTGCGAGCCTCTTTGCCACGGCACACGCGCAGGAGCCCCCTGTTCCCGCGCGCGACCAGCTCGCAATGCTCGAGAGCCCGGACCCGAAGCTCGCGCGAAACAAGAAGCTCGTCTTCGATTTCTGGCGCATTGTGTACGAGGGAGGCCACGTGGAGCGCGCGCCGGAGTTCATGGCCGAGGGCTACATCCAGCACAACCCGAACGTGAAGTCCGGGCGCGCCGCGTTCATGGAGCTCTTTCGCAAGCAGCGCCCGCCGCGGCCGATCGCGCCACTCATGAAGATGCCCGTGATCTCCATCATCGCGGAGCGGGATCTCGTGATGGTGAGTCACGTGCGCAAGGTGCGCGATCGCGCGAACCCGGACCACGTCTACTCGATCACCTGGTTCGATGTCTTCCGCATCGACGACCAGGGTCTCATCGCCGAGCACTGGGACCCTTCGGAGATGTGGGTTGACGGCAAGCCGCCCGGTGCGGAGTTCTTCCACGAATGGGATCACTGAAGCGCACGCACGTCGCGAGCTGCGCTGCGCTTCAGGCGTGCTCGGCGGAGAACTGAGTTCCGGGCGTAATACACTGGGCGCACTGGCAGCAGGGACGAGGTTTGCAGCGGTATCCGCCCATGGTCGTGCGTCCCTCGCGAATCGTGGCTGTCGCGTTGGTGCTGGCAATGCCGGTTGCCGTTGCGAACTGCAGCCGGATTCTGTTCGGCATCGTGAACGCGCCGGCGCATATCGGGCAATACGAGCGTCATGCCTCGATCGCGTACGGCACTTCCCCGCGGCAGACGCTGGACGTGTACGCGCCTTCCGCGCCCGTGCCCATGGGTGCGCGACAGCGGCCGGTGATCGTCTTCTGGTACGGCGGAGTCTGGATCCGGGGCGCGAAGGAGCAGTACCGGTTCGTCGGCGCTGCGCTCGCCAACGCCGGATATGTGGCCGTGCTTCCGGACTATCGGCTGTACCCGAACGTGCGATTTCCGCGGTTCGTGGAGGATGGCGCGCTTGCGGTGAAGTGGGTGCACGCGCACGCCGCAGAGTTCGGTGGCGATCCGAACGCTGTTTTTCTGATGGGACATTCAGCGGGCGCGCATCTCGCAGCGACTCTCGCGCTGGATCCACGCTATCTGCGCAACGTGGGCGGTGACCCGAGCTGGGTGCGGGCATGGATCGGCCTTTCCGGGCCCTATGCGATCGAACGCCAGTTTCCGATCGTGCGTGAGATCTTCCCCGAAGCGATGGGCGCCGCGCGATGGCAACCCGTGTCGCTCGTGAACGGGCGATCTCCGGCCGCATTGCTCATTCACGGAACGGAGGATTACCTGGTCCATCCGCGCGACACCGTTGAGCTCGAACGGCGATTGCGCGCGGCTGGCGTGCATGTGGAGTGCCGCATCTATGCGGGCGCGTCGCATTTCGACACGGTGTCCGCACTCTCCGTCCCACTGCGTTTCACGGCCCCCTCGCTGGCGGACGTGCGGGCATTTGTGGACGGCCTCACCACCGGCTCAGCGGAAACGTCGGCGGAATCGGGCACGCCGTGCCCTGAGTTAAACCTGCGACGGGATTGGGAGTCTCCCTACAAGACCCACGCAACCCGCCGCCGCGACGCCGCCGACGCGTCGGCACAACACTGAGCCGGCTTGCAAACGCAGCGAAAGTGGATAATCCTATGGGCACGGCATGATAGCGGTACCAAAGGGGGAGGCCACTTGTCACGCCAGGGAGAGCTGAAACGCCCGGCCAGAGGCGAGCACGACATCGCCGCGCCGGATTGCCGTGCGGGCACCAGGTTCCGCCGCACTCGCCGCATACCGCGAGCCACGGCCGTTTCATCCCTGCATTTCCGGCATTTCGCATTCACCGATGCGCATTCGAAGCGCTCCGGGAAGGCTCACACGTCCCCCCGAACGTATCGGCGTCATCCTGTACCGAGGTAAGCGCCAGACCCGAACGAACATTTTTTCACGACTGGCGATGGTAGCGGTAACAAGGTTTCGGCGTGCCGCGCCCATACCCAGCCGCAAAACGAAAGCGTCAGGGAGAACGACCGATGGTCAAGCGAAGCAAGGTGGCCGTAGCCGTTGCGGCGGTGCTGGGTTCCGCGATGCGCATGGCGGACGCGCAGCAGGCGACCACGACTGAGGCAGGTTCGGACGAGCTGCAGGAAGTGGTGGTCACCGGCCTGCGCGCGAGCCTGCAGGCGTCGATGGACATCAAGCGCGACGCGATCGGCATCGTGGATGCCATCACGGCCGAGGACATCGGCAAGTTCCCCGATTCCAATCTCAGTGAATCGCTTCAGCGCGTCACCGGGATCTCGATCAGCCGCAGAAACGGCGAGGGCGCGTTGGTCACGGCACGCGGGTTCGGCGCCGAATACAACATGGTCACGCTGAACGGCCGCATGATGCCGGCGGCGGATGCCTACGCGGGCGGCGGCAACGGTTTCGACGGGGGCGTCAACGGCCAGACCCGCTCCTTCAATTTCGCCAATCTCGCCTCCGAGAGCATCGCCGGCATCGAGGTCTACAAGACCGGCAAGGCGAACATCGCAACCGGCGGCATCGGCGCCACGGTCAACATCCTCACGGCGAAGCCCTTCGGCAATGCGGGCACGATCGCGAACTTCGGCATCAAGGCGGTCGCCGATTCCAAGAATCGCGTGGGGGACGACATCACGCCCGAAGTGTCTGGCATCTACAGCTACGCGAACGACGATCGCACCTGGGGCGTGGGACTCACGGGCAGCTATCAGAAGCGCAACAGCGGCTCGTCCATGTCCACGGTGAACGACTGGAACATCCGCACGTGGACGGCCAACCGCGAGGACCTGACCACACCGCTCGCCGACAACGCGGTGATCGAGAACGAGCCGGCGCCCGGGCAGCTCTACGCGATTCCGAACGACATCCGCTATCACTTTGCGGATCGCGAGCGCGAACGCGTGAACGGGCAGCTCACCCTGCAATTCAGGCCGGTGGATACGCTGACGCTCACAGCCGATTACACCTATGCGGAGAACAACCTCAAGGAGGATCGCGGTGACCAGACGCTGTGGATGAATGCCCAGGGCTTCAGCCGCATCGTCTTCGATACCGGAGAGGCCGTGGCCACACCGCTCATCCTCGAAGAGGACCAGGGCACGGGCAAGGACTTCGGCTTCGAGCAGCAGCACCGCGAGCAGGACAACACCCTGAAGTCGATCGGTTTCAATGCGGCCTGGGACGTGACGGACCGCCTGTCGCTGAGCTTCGACATACATGACTCGAAGGCCGAGAGCCTGCCGTCCGACCCGATCACCGGCGGCGGCGAAACGCTGACGAGCGTGGCCGCACGCCTGCCGAGCGTGTGCGATCCGCCGACGAGCAACAACTGCACGAACCGCATCGTGCAGACCTTCTTCTTCAATGAAGGCCTGCCGCTCGCGATGCGCACGGTCTATCCGGGGTTCACGACGGCGCCCACCGCCACGGGCGGCGATCCCAATTTCGACTTCTCCGAGCAGGTGCTGGGCAGCCAGTACCTGCGCGTCAACTACCAGGCGCAGACCACCGACATCACGCAGGCGCGCCTGGATGGCGCGTTCAGCTTCGACAATGGACGCCTGCAGTTCGGCGTGGAAACGCGCGCCATGGAGTCGCACCAGCAGGCCTCGAACGGCCAGATGCGGCTCGGGGACTGGGGCGTGGCGAGTCCCGGCGAGATCCCGGGAGATCTCATCGAGAGCTTCAGCCTCGTCGATGAGTTCGAGGATTTCGACACGACCGGTGTGCCGAGAGGCGGCTTCAAGGGCAACGCAAACGCGCTCGCCCAATGGGCGGTGGCGAACTACGGCGTGTGGCGCGATGCCACGCAGACCAACGGCGTGCTCTCCTACAACCCGGGCTTCAACGAGGATCACCGGATCAAGGAAGACACCAAGGCCGCGTATCTCGCCTATGGCAAGAAGCTCAACATCGGCTCGCTGCCAGCCAATGTGCTCGTGGGTCTGCGCTACGAGCAGACCGATGTCGAAGCGATCTCTCAGATGCTGATTCCTACCGCGCTCGTCTGGGAGGACAACAACGACTTCTCGGTCCTGCGTGGAACGGATTTCGTGCCCTTCTCGCAGAAGGCGGACTACGACCACTGGCTGCCGAGCTTCGACTTCGACATCCAGCTGCGCGATGACCTGAAGGCCCGATTCGGATACAGCCGCACGATCGCCCGGGCGCAATACAACGACCTGCGCTCGGCGATCGCCGTGCAGGACTCCGACGGCTCGACGATCAACGGATTCTTCCCGACCGCCAACGGCTCCAACCCGGCGCTCGTGCCCCTGGAGTCCGACAACTTCGATCTGTCCCTCGAGTGGTACTTCGCCGAGAGCAGCTATCTCGCCATGGGCGTTTTCGAGAAGCGCGTGGCCAACTTCATCGGCAATGAGGTGAACCGAGAGCATCTCTTCGACATCCGCGACCAGACGGGCGGCCCGCGCGCCCAGGCAGCGTTCGAAGCGCTGCGCGCGCGGGGCTTCTCCACGAACGACACCAATCTGTTCGTGATGATCGCCATGACGGAGCACCCCGAGGGCGTGATGTACGAAGGCAACTTCTACCCCGGCGGTGCGGAGAACTTCGATGGGTCGGACAACCAGCACAGGACGTTCGCGCAGTTCGACATCCTGCCGAACGCGGACGACCCGCCGTATGAGTTCAATGTGACGCGGCCGGTGAACAACCGCGATGCCCGCATCCGCGGCGCGGAATTCGCGGCCCAGCACTTCTTCGGCGATACCGGATTCGGCCTGCAGGTGAACTACACGATCGTGGACGGCGACGTGTCCTTCGACGATGCGGGCGATCCGCAGGTGAACCAGTTCGCGTTGCTGGGCCTCAGCGACTCCGCGAACGTGATCGCCATGTACGAGAAGTACGGCTTCACGGTGCGTCTCGCGTACAACTGGCGCGACAAGTACCTCTCGAACATCAACGTGGGCTGCTGCCGCAACCCCATCTACGTGGAGGCCTGCGATCAGCTCGACCTCAGCATCGGCTACGAGGTGAATGAGAATCTCTCGCTCGCCTTCGAGGGGCTGAACCTCACCGAGGAGGACGTGCGCTGGCACGGGCGCTCGAAGAAGCAAGTGTGGTTCGTGGAAGATCAGGGCGCGCGCTTTGCGCTCGGGATGCGGTACCGGTTCTGAGGTAAAGTGCCTGGCGGGCGGCCCTGCCCGCAGGGGTGGATGGAGCGATGACCCGGCATGTCTTGCTGAACAACGTTACGCACAAGGATCTGCGGGTCATCACCCGGCACGGCGCGGAATTCGGGGAGAACGTCGGCAGCGTGCTGACGTTCCCCACCGAATTCGGCGATATCCAACGCGAGTACCCCATCTTCTTCCGCAAGGACGCGCGCACCGGCGAATACGTCTCGATCGCCCTGCTCGGCTTTGCGAAAGACGAGAACCTGTTTCTGGACGAGCACGGCTGGCACGCGAGCTACATCCCGGGTGTGATTGCGCGCGGGCCGTTTCTCATCGGGTTTCAGGAGCGTGAGGCGGGTGGCGAGGCGCGCAAGGAACCCGTCATTCATATCGACATGGACGACCCCCGGGTCAGCTTCTCCGAGGGTGAGCCCGTGTTCCTGCCACACGGCGGGAACACCCGATACCTGGAGCGCATCGCGTCCATCCTGCGCGGCATTCATGAAGGCGTGGCGCTCAACCGGGCGATGTGTGCGGCCTTCGAGCGCTTCGGCCTGATCGAGCCCGTGAACGTGCAGGTCCAGCTCAACGCCGAGGAGCAGTACGACCTGACGGGCCTCTACACCATCAGCGAAGAGAAACTCTCGCAGCTCGACGGCGATGCGCTTGTCACGCTGAACAAGGCGGGGTTCCTGCAGGGTGCCTTCCTCGTCATCGCCTCGCTGAACAACGTGAAGAAACTGATCGACATGAAACACCGGAAGCGCCTGGTCGCTGGCGCAAGGGTTTCGTAGCGCGGAAGGAGTGTCGCATCGAGCACCTCGGCATCAGGCTTGGCAGAACGCGTTGCGTGGAAGGCTGTCGCGCAGACAGCCTGCCGCTCGATGATCTGTTGGCCGGCGCAAGGCCGGTCGTGCTGAAGGGGCTCGTGAAGCACTGGGGCCTCGTTCAGGCGGGCCTTCGCTCGGACGAGGAGGCCATGACGTACCTCCGCTCGTTCTACAACGGGAAGACCGTGGGGACCACGTTCGGCGACGTGGGGATCGGCGGCCGCATGTTCTACAACGCGGATTTCACCCAGCTGAATGCCGTGCACCGCCGCGCCCGGCTGGATGAGGTGCTGAGCGCGATCCGCGAGCACATGACGGACGAGCAGCCGCCCACGTACTACATCGCGTCCACGCCGATCGATGCCTGCCTGCCGGGATTCCGGCGCGAGAATGACGTGGCGTTCGCGCCTCAGGGCGTGCAGCCGCTCGCGAGCATCTGGATCGGCAACCGGACCATCGCCTCGTGCCACTACGACGCACCTTACAACCTCGCCTGCTGCGCCGTGGGCACGCGGCGTATCACGATGTTTCCACCGGAGCAGATCTTCAACCTGTATCCCGGTCCGCTCGACCCGACACCGGGCGGGCAGGCGATCAGCGTGGTGGATTTTGGGAACCCGGATTTCGAGCGGTATCCGCGTTTTCGCGCCGCGCTGGAAGCCGCCGAGGTCGCGGAGCTCGAGCCCGGAGATGCGCTCTTCATTCCGAGCATGTGGTGGCATCACGTGCAGGCGTTGAGCCCGTTCAACGTGCTCGTGAACTACTGGTGGAGCGTCACGCCGGCCTTCATCCCCACACCGATGAATGCGCTGTATCACGCGCTGTGGGCGCTCAGGGACCGGCCGGAACGTGAGAAGCAGGCGTGGCGGGCCGTGTTCGAGTACTACGTTTTCGGGCCTGCAGAGCAGGCTGGCGCACATCTGCCGGAGGCGGCGCGCGGTCTGCTCGGGCCGATGGACGACACCAAGGCGCGCCAGATCAGGGCCATGCTGCTGAACCTGTTGAACCGGTGAGCGCGCATGTGCCGCATCGGACGCGCTGGCGGGAACCTCTCTTCGGGTGAACGGAGCCGAACGTGAGCACGGAAATCAGGCGTGTGGTGATCGCAGGCGGGGGGACGGCTGGGTGGATCGCGGCGGCGGCGCTGTCACGTCAGCTCGGCAGCCTGCTCGAAATCACGCTCGTCGAGTCGGAGGAGATCGGCATCGTCGGTGTCGGCGAATCCACCGTGCCGCCCATGCGCGTCTTCAACAAGCTGCTGGGCATCGATGAGCAGGAGTTCATGCGCGCCTGCGCCGCCACGTTCAAACTGGGCATCTGGTTCGAGAACTGGCCCAAACCAGGCGACCGCTACATCCATCCGTTCGGCCGTCACGGCAAGCCCACCTGGCTGTGCGAGTTCCACCACTTCTGGCTGCGCGCGAGAGAGCTGGGCTTTACCGCACCCCTGGGGAGTACTGCTGCGAATGGGCCGCTGCGAACGCCGGCAAGTTCGCCACCTCGCCACAGTCGGAGATCAACTTCGCGTATCACATCGACGCCGCGCTGTATGCGAGATTCCTGCGCGGGCTTGCGGAGCGCAAAGGCGTTCGGCGCATCGAGGGGAAGATCGCGGAAGTCCGCAAGGCTGCGGATACCGGCTATATCGAGTCGCTCGTGCTGCAGTCGGGGGAAGTGATTCCGGGCGACTTTTTCATCGACTGCACCGGGTTTCGCGGGCTGCTCATCGAGCAGGCCCTGCACACGGGTTTCGAGGATTGGTCACACTGGTTGCTGTGCGATCGTGCCGTCGCGGTGCAGGCAGAGTCTCTGAAGCCGCCGGATCCCTACACCAGCGCCATCGCCCACGAGGCGGGGTGGCGATGGGTGATCCCGCTGCAGCACCGGGTGGGGAGTGGAGTGGTGTATTGCAGCCGGTACATGTCCGACGAGACGGCGCGAGACAAGCTCATGCAGTCGATTGAGGATAAGGCGATCCGACCGCCGTTCTTTCTCAGATTCCAGCCGGGGCGCCGCCGGCGCGCGTGGAACAAGAACTGCGTGGCCTTCGGGCTGGCCAGTGGCTTCATCGAGCCGCTCGAGTCCACCAGCATTCACATGATCGTGACCGGCGTGACGCGCTTCATGCAGCTCTTCCCGTTCGACGGCGTGCGGCAATCGCTCGTGGACCGCTACAACGAGGAGGCGCGCGCGGAGATCGAGCACATCCGGGACTTCGTCGTTCTGCATTATCACGCCACCGAGCGGGACGACACGCCGTTCTGGCGGCACTGCAGGAGCCTGGAAATCCCGGATTCTCTGGCGTGCCGCATGCGTCTCTTTCGGGAGGCGGCGCATGCGTGGCAGCGTGATGGCGAGCTCTTCCGGGTGGACTCCTGGGTCGCGGTCATGCTCGGGCAAGGCATTGTCCCGCAGCACTACCATCCCGCAGCCCGCACACTGTCAGACTCGGAGCTGGCAAATGTGATGAACGGCATTCGTGCTCAGGTGAGCCGCACTGTGGCGGACCTACCCAGCCACGATGCATTCGTTCGCGAGTACTGCCGTGCGAACAGCGACGTTTGGGAGACGCGGTGAGCCGTGACTCGACTCAGCGGAAGGCTGCCCCAAGTCGCCGCATCCCGCGGGTGAGCTGCACCGGCCTTGGATCCGCGTCGCCTGTTCGCTCAGGACGTGTATCGCGCCCCCGTGTCGATAAGCGTTGTGGGCAGCACTTCCGCGATCGACCGCGCGCCGCAGCCCACCATCGCGAGCCGCAGCTCCAGATTGAGGATCTCCAGCACACGCTCGGCGCCGGCCTGCCCGAAGGCGGCCAGTCCCCACGCGTACGGCCGGCCGATACCCACTGCACTCGCGCCAAGGGCGAGCGCCTTATACACGTCCGTGCCCCGGCGCACGCCGCCATCCATCATCACCGGGATGCGCCCGGCGGCGCCGGCGACCACGTCCGGCAGAGACTCGAGGGTGCCGCGCCCGCTCTCGAGCGCTCGCCCGCCGTGATTCGAGACGAGAATGCCATCGGCGCCATGCTCCACGGCCAGAGCGGCGTCCTCCCGGGCTTCGATGCCCTTGATGACGACCTTCATCGTGGTGATGTCCTTCAGGCGCTTGATGAAGTCCCACGTCATGGAGGGCAGCGTGTACGCGAGCCCTTTCGTATCGATGCCGGCGAACATCGGCTTCGCCGCCAGATTCAGACGCGGGTTGCCGCGCTCATCGACCGTGTGGCACGCACTGCAGTTGCGCGTGTCTTGCCGTCTCATGCGCAGGGCGGTCACCGTGTTTCTGCCGGCGGGTGTATCCACTGTGACGAGCACAACCGGGCAGCCGGCGGATTCGGCCCGCTTCACGAGCTTCTTCGTCGCCTCGAAGCGGTTCGTGGTGTAAAGCTGAAACCACACAGGTGCACCGCGCGCCGCGGTGATGTCTTCAATCGGGAACGAGGCGCCCGTGGACACCATGAGCAGCGCGCTTTTCTCACGGGCCGCCCGCGCCACCGCAATCTCGCCTTCCGGATGCAAGGCACGCAGGCTGCCGATGGGGCAGAACATGACGGGCGAGGCGAGCCGCGTTCCCAGCACCTGCGTGGCAAGGTCCACGCGGCTGACATCCACGAACCGCCGTGCACGCAATTGGTAGCGCGAGAACGCAGCCTGGTTCGCGCGTAACGTTGTTTCGCCATCGACGCCGCTCTGCAGATAGCCCCAGTGCGCCGGCGGCACGAGCCGTTTGGCAGCGGCTTCGAGATCGAACACATCGAGCGCCTCGGCGGCGGAAGCGAGTGCGCGTTCGTCCGCAAAGACGTGCGAAGCCTTCAGGCCTGCGAGTACCGGGCTGGCTGCAAGAAACTTCAGCAGCGCGCGACGTGCATTCAAGCTCATGATGCTTGCTCAACAGGCGTGTCGTGGCGCCTGCTTGCCCCTGTCTGAAAGCACAGACTATATCAGCCCGCTCGGGCAGAGCCGCCGTCCGGAAGCGGCTGGTCATCTGCAAGACGCCCCCGAAGAAGGCGAGCGTCACCCTCAGCACTGAACTGGGCCGCCGGCACGCGCGTGTTCCGGGGGCGTGTCATTCGCCCGTTCTCACGAGCAACCACCCGACTCCGGCGAGCACGAGCACCGCCACCACCTGCTCGAGTCGCGGCCACCTGAAAAATTTTCCGCTGAAGATCACCACACCGATGATCGTCATTGCGAACCACAGGATCGTCTGCATTTCCGCGGACCTGACGCCGCCACGCGACAGGAATCGCAGCGAGAAGACATACAAGGTGATGCCGACGGCCCATCCGAGCGCCGCCAACCCGACCGCCGGCCACGAGACCGCATCCTTCTCCCAGATGCGCGAGGCGTACACGAATCCCAGCGAGTCGGCGAATCCCGACAGGATGATCAGCACGAATACGAGCAGCGTGTTGACGAGCGACATTGCGAGGTCTCCCGGCGGCCGGCACGCAGCTTGACCGGGTGCAACACCGGACACAATCGCAACATTGCGCTGCCGGGTACGAAAGGTGCTACCCGGTGAACCCGCCCGCAGGGATACCCCGACGAGATCGGAGAACCAACTACTGCTGCCGATGACTGCGCGCGCCTCGTCCGCCGAAAAGCCGCTCACGGTTTTGCTCTACGTGCTGGGGGCGGGGGCCTTCGTGCTCGGTCTGTATGCGCGCTTCAGGGGACTCGGCGGCGCGTCGATGGCGCCCGATGAGTATTACATCGCGCGCTCGGTGGACAACGTGCTGGCGTTCGGCATCCCGGCCTTCGAGTGCGGCGGGCTGTACACGCGGGGGCTCGCGCTCCAATACCTCTCCGCTGCCTTGCGGTCCGCCGGCATCACGCCGGAGTTGTCCGCACGGTCCATTGCGGCCGTCAGCAGCCTGCTGGCGCTGCCGGCCGTGTACCTGCTGGGCCGGCGCGTTCACGGCCGGGCAGTGGCCCTCGCCGCGGTCGCGATACTCGCCGTCTCGGTCTGGGAAGTGGAAATGGCGCGCTTCGGGCGGATGTATGCGCCATTCCAGGCGGTGTTCCTGTGGTACCTGGTGTTCTTCGTCCGGTACACCGTGGACCACGATCAGCGCGCGCTCTGGCCGATGCTCATCCTGACGATTCTGGGCGCGCTCACCTGGGAGGGGAGCGTGTTCCTTGCGCTCGCGAATCTGCTCGCGCCTTTCCTGATTCATCCGTCGGGCAACTTCTCGCGCCGAGACGTGCTGTATCTCGTGGGCAGCACCGTGCTGCTCGCGCTCGTATATGTGTTCGTTACGGCGGATTTCCGGCTTTCCGGAACGGGGCAGGAGTTCCCCGCGGGCTTCGACGTCGAAGAGGCGAGTGTGCCTCGCACGGGCGAGCCCGTGCCGCTGTGGAGCACGTTGAGCGCGCATCCGTTATGGATCGTGCTCGGCATCGTTCCCGCTGCGCTGGCGGCGGCGTCGCTGCGATGGATTTGGAGCCGGCGTGATCGCTGGCCCCTCGCACTCGGCCTGGCGGCGGCCGTCGTGCTGGCTCTGGCACACCAGCTCGCCGCGACCGCGGCCATTCTGGTCATCCTGCTGGTGATGGAAAGCGTTCGCTGGCCGGAGCTATTCAGCCGCGCCTCGCTGCCATTCTGGATCGCCATTGCTGCGAGCACGCTGTTCTGGGTCGCGTACGGCCTCGCGACGAGCGACTGGTACACCCAAGCGGGAACGCTCTGGCTCGGCAACAACAAGCTCGTGCTACTGGCTTACGAGTTCGTGCGCATGCCGGATCTGCTGTTGCAGGTAGTGCGGCCATGGTCCGGAGCCGCTCCGTTCTTCGCCGGCTTGCTGGCGCTGCTTGTTGCGGTGTGCTTCTTTCAGCTCACCCTGAAGGATCGAGGGCTGAGCCCCGCGCGGGCGCTGCTGCTCGTCCTCGTGAGCATGTTGTTCGTGGTGGGCGTGAGCAACCCGCCACGACAAGAGACGAGATACATCTTCTTTCTGTATCCCGTGGCCCTGCTCCTTGCGATCACCGCGGTGGTTCGAGTGGCGGAGTGGCTGGGGGCGCGCGCCCGCTGGAGTGCGGCTGCGGCAACCGCAGGCGCCTTGGCTGTCATTTCGGTGTACACGCTCACGGAGGATTTCCGGCCGCGTCATCTCGTGAACATCGACAGCGCGGAAGTGAACCTGCGGCAGGGACTGTCCTCGAGGCTCGAGTCGCATCTCGTGTCGCGCAGCGATCTGCGGGGCGCAGCCCGATGGCTGCGTGTCCATGCCGTGCAGGGCCGGGACCTCGTCGTGAACGCCGTGCCCGGCGTGGACTACTACTTCCGACCTTTCAACTACACGTACATCGACGAATCGGACCAGCGTTTCGCAGCGTATGCGTGCGAGCACGGCACGGTGGAGCGGTGGGGAAACCTTCCACTGCTCCATTCAATGGATGTGCTCGGATCGCGCATGGATGCCAGCGGCCGCACGTTTTTGGTGGTGAGTGCGCGCAACACAGACCGCTTCACCTCGAAGCTCGCATCGAGGAACCCACGCGTGGTGTGGAGCGCGCCAGACGGAGAGATCGACATAGTGATGTTCACATCAGGCACACCGGCACGAAATGCGCCGAGCGAGGCGCTGCCTGCCAACCCCCACGAGCACCCGCCCGCTTCTCATGCGCAAGGCGGTGCCGCCCATCACGGCATTCCAAACGCCAGACGGAAGGCGTGACAACAACATGTAAGTGAACCAGGGCGGCCTCGAAGCCGCCCGCACGGGGCACGCGTGCGCAACGCGCGGGCCCGAACAGTTGAACGGAGGGGTCGTCATGTCGAAACCGACATGCAGAATGGTTGTGTGGAGTTGCTCCACACATGCGTCGCAGATTCAGACGGGCCTCGTGCTGCTCGCCCGTCAGGGGCTGATCCGTCTCACACAGGAGGTGCGGCCGCTGCCGCGCGTGAAGCGGCCGCCCGCGCCGCATCTGCGTGATGCGCGGCTGAGTCACATGCTCGTGGTGATCAACGAGCGGATTCGCGCCTGGTTCGATCTGCACGACAGCTTCGAGCTGGACGAGGAAGCCCTCGAGACCTGCGACGTGTACTTCAAGAGGAGTTTCGCGGTGGGCGCCGTTCCGGCGCGCCACAGCGGCAAGGTCTGGCCGCTGGGCCTCAACTATGAGGTGTACGCGGGCGGCTTCGACGGCTTCGATGCGGGCCGGCGCATCGCGCTCGCGCGCGAGCCGACGGAACGATTGCTGAGGATGGCGCGGTACACCGCCGCCTTCCTGGCCCGCAAGCCGATTTCCGGCCGCGCCGGGCTCGATGCGGATTCGCTGTGCTGCCCGCCGGAGCCCGAGCGCGAGCCCCGTATTCTTTTCATGACGCGCGTGTACGATCCGGCAGACATCAAGGATCAGCCCCGGGAAAAGATCGAGCAGCGCATCGCGCTGAACGAGATGCGCGTGGAATGCATCCTGCGGCTGCGGAAGGCGTTCGGCCCGGACCGTTTCCGGGGCGGGCTGCAGCACACGGAGTATGCGCGGCGCCGGTTCAGGCACGCGCTCCTCGAGAACGAGGCCCAATCCCGCAAGAAGCAGTACCTGAAAATGCTGCGCAAATTCCCCATCTGCGTGGCGAGCACGGGGCTGCACAGCTCCATTGGCTGGAAGATGGGCGAGTATGTCGCGTTCTCGAAAGCGATCGTGTCCGAGCCGCTGCGCTACGCCGTGCCAGGCGATTTTCGCGAGGGCCGCAACTTTCTCTCGTTCACGTCCGCAGCGGAGTGTGTGGAGAAGATCGGCGCGCTGATGGACAAGCCGAGCCTGCGCACAGCGTTGATGGAAAACAACTGGCGGTACTACCAGACGTGGTTGCGGCCCGACCTGCTCGTGAGAAAGGCGCTGCAGACGGCCCTGAGCTACGCAAGCGCAGAGGAGCTGCAACCGGCATGGCGATGACCGGATGCGTTTGCGGCCCGGCTGCGAGACACAGCCGGGCCGCAATGGGTCAGCCCATCATTGCTGGAGCGTCCCCTCGCCCTCGACCTTCACGTTGCCGGGGTTCTCGAGCACCAGCACCACGACGCGGCGGTTCCGCGCGCGACCCTGGCTCGTGCTGTTGTCGTCGATCGGCTGGGTTTCGCCATAGCCGCGCGCTACGAGCTGGTTCGCAGGCACGCCTTGGGAAATCAGGTGAGCACGTACCGCATCGGCTCGCCGCTGGGACAGCGCAAGGTTGTAGGCATCCTCACCGCTGCTGTCCGTATGGCCCTGCAGCTCGATGCGCAGGTTCGGGTACTTTTTCAGATCCCGCGCCAGGTCATCGAGTATCGTCTGCGAGGCAGCGGTGAGCTGCGCCGAGTTGAGCTCGAAGGTGACGCCTTCGAGGGTGATGGAGCCCTGCCTCGGGCAACCCGAAGGATCCACGGCTACGCCAGCCGGGGTCTGCGGACACTTGTCCTGATCATCCACCACACCATCGTTG
>JADGHX010000226.1 GCA_019683695.1 Steroidobacteraceae bacterium | reverse complement strand
GCGCGGGGCAGGCCCCGGGCGGGCCCGGGGCACTGCCGGCAAGCCAGGGGGGAACTCGCGGGTGGACATGGGCACCATGCATGGCTACCTCGGCTACCTGCTCCGGCGCGCACAGATGCTCGCCTACGCGGATTTCATCGCGGAGCTCCAGGCGCTGGAGCTCAGTCCCGGCGAGTTTGGCGTGCTCACCGTCATCGCCACGAACCCGGGCCTGCGCCAGTCCGAGGTCAGCGCCGCGCTCGGCATCCAGAAGACCAATTTCGTGGCCGTGCTGAACGAGTTCGAACGCCGCGGCCTCGCCGTGCGCCGTGCGGCACCCGGCGACCGCCGCTCGTATGCGCTCCATCTCACGCCGGCGGGCAAGGCGCTCCTCAAGCGCGCCCGTGCCGCCCAGGCCCGCCACGAGGCGCGGCTGGTCCAGCGCATCGGCGAGCAGGGGCGCGCGCAGCTCGTCGAGTTGCTCGGCAAGCTGACCAACGTCGCCTGAGCCCCGGTCCGTTTTCTCCTGTGGCCACGCCGTCACGTCGGAGCGCCAGGCGAGGCGGGGAGGTGGTACGCTCCGGCCCCTCTCAAGTCCGAGGGGGCGTCTGTGAATCAAGATCCGCGCGAAACACTCCTGAGCGCGCCCATGAGCGCGCTGCAGATCATCGCGGTAGCCATCACCGTGGGCCTGAACGCGCTCGATGGCTTCGATGTGCTCTCGATCAGCTTTGCCTCGCCGGGTATTGCGGCGGAGTGGGGCATCGACCGTGCGGCACTCGGCATCGTGCTCTCGATGGAGCTGATCGGCATGGCCATCGGCTCGCTCGCCCTGGGGGGCCTCGCCGACAAGATCGGGCGCCGGCCCACGATGCTCGGCTGTCTCGCCGTCATGGCCATCGGCATGTTCATGGCCACCACGGTGAAGGGCATCTACGACCTGTGCTTCTGGCGCATTCTCACGGGGCTCGGCATCGGCGGTCTGCTCGCGGCCATCAACGCGGTGGCGGCCGAGTTCTCCAATGCGCGCCGCAAGCATCTGTGCGTGTCCATCATGGCCATCGGCTATCCGGTGGGCGCCGTGGTGGGCGGCATCGTCGCGGCGGACCTTCTCGAGTCCTACACCTGGCGCAGCGTGTTCTACTTCGGGTCGGCGGTCACCACCGCGTTCATTCCGCTGGTGCTGATCTTCATCCCCGAATCGGTGCACTGGCTGACGCGCAAGCAGCCGGCCAACGCGCTGGAGAAGATCAACAAGGCCCTGCAGCGCATGGGGCACGCCGCCGTGAGCGCCTTGCCCGCGATCTCCCCGGAGGTTCGCAAGCGCTCCGTCACGGATATCTTCGCGCCGGGGCTCATCGTCACGACGATCCTCGTGGCGGCGGGTTACTTCTTCCACATCACCACGTTTTATTACACGCTCAAGTGGATTCCGAAGATCGTCGTGGACATGGGCTTCGCAGCCTCGTCCGCGGCGGGCGTGCTCGTGTGGGCGAACGTGGGTGGCGCGCTTGGCGGCGCCGTGCTGGGCATCCTCACGCAGAAGTTCAGCGTGAAGGGTCTCACCATCGGCGCGATGCTGCTCTCCACGGTGGGCGTGATCCTGTTCGGCCAGACGCCGGCGGATCTGGACAAGCTCGCACTGGCCGTCGCGTTCGCGGGCTTCTTCTCGAATGGCGCCATCGTCGGCATGTACGCCATCTTCGCGCAGGCGTTCCCCACGCACGTGCGTGCGTCGGGCACGGGCTTCGGCATCGGTATCGGCCGCGGCGGCTCGGTGCTGGCGCCGATCATCGCGGGCTTCCTGTTCCAGTCCGGAGCGAGCATCGGGATGGTCTCGTTCTGGATGGGGATGGGCTCGTTCGTGGCGGCGATCGTCATCAGCTTCCTCAAGCTGAAGCCCGAGACGCCGCAGTCGGAGACCGAAGGCGAGCAGCAGCCCGCCGGTCTCCGGGGCGCGACCAGCGCCTCCTGACGGAAAGTCAGATGCTGCCGGGCGGGACGCGCGCGATCGGCGCCGATCCCGCCCGCACGATGGCTTCGTGCATGAGCGCGCGCGGCAGGATGTGCGCGGCGTAGAAAACGGCCGCGTCCAGCGTCGCGCGCGCAGTCGCATCGTTCTCGGGTCGGGCCGCTGCCGAGCGCGCATAGAGGCACCATTGCCAGGCTCCGGCAAGCGTGCCGAGCCAATGCAGGAAGTGGTAGGCCACGGAGCCCACGAGGTCCGCATCGGTGAATGCGGTCTCGACAATACCGGTCGCGGCATCGCGCAGGCGTGCGCACACCTGCAGGGTTTGCGTACGCAGCGGGGCGAGTTCCGCACGGTCCTCGGGCAGATGCTCGGCGGCCTTGTGAATGTCGTCCAGCAGCGCGTTGAGGGTGGTGCCTCTTTCCCGGATCACCTTGCGATTGAGCAGGTCCTGCGCCTGGATGTAGTTCGTGCCTTCGAAGATCGGCCCGATGCGGGCGTCACGGAAGATCTGGGAGATCTCGGCGTCATCGACATAGCCCGTGCCGCCGTGAATCTGTACGCCGAGTGAGGCCACCTCGAAGGCGCTCTCGGACACCCAGGCCTTCACCACCGGAGTCAGCAGGCTTGCGCGGCCCGCCGCGGCCGTGCGGACCGATTCGTCCTCCGCAAGGCGCGCCACATCCAGTGTGGCCGCAGTCGTGTACACGAGGCCTCTCGCCGCCTGCGTGAGAGCTTTCATCTGCAGCAGCATCCGCCGCACGTCCGCGTGCTCGATGATGGGACGATTCGGTCCGGCGATCGTGCGCCCTTGGTGGCGTTCGTGCGCGTGCGCGCGTGCGAGCTGCAACGCGCGCTCGGAGAGGCCGAGGGAATGGATGCCGACACCCAGCCGCATCTCATTCATCATGGTGAACGTGCACGCGAGGCCCTCGTGCAACCGGCCGACGAGCCAGCCGCGTGCGCCATCGCGCTCGCCGAGCACCATCGCGCACGTGGGGCTCGCGCGAATGCCCATCTTGTGCTCGAGCGAGATGGCGCGAATGTCATTGTCGTGAAGTGCACCGTCGGGTCCCGGTACGCGCTTCGGCACCAGAAAGAGCGAGATGCCCTTCAGTCCCTCCGGCGCGTCCGGCGTGCGCGCGAGCACCAGATGCACGATGTTGTCCGTGAAGTCGTGATCGCCCCACGAGATGTAGATCTTGCGTCCGAACAGACGCCAGCTGCCGTCGCCGGACGCATCCGGCTCGGCGCGCGTGCGTAGCATCGAAAGATCGGAACCGGCCTGCGGTTCGGTGAGCGCCATCGATGCGGTCCACTCGCCACTCACGAGCGCAGGCAGGTAGCGCTCGCGCAATTCCTGCGGAGCATGATGTGTCAGTGCGTGAATCGCACCCGCGGCCACTTCCGGGCACATCGCAAACGCAAGATTGGCTCCGGCCCACATCTCGCCCGTCGCCGCGGCAATGAGCGACGGCAACCCCATTCCGCCTGCGTCGATCGGCGCAGCGAGTGCAGTCCACCCGTCCGCGCGGAAGCGTGCGTAAGCCTCGGCGAAGCCCGGAGAAGTGACCACGCCTTCGGGTGTGCAACGCGCAGGCGTGCGATCGCCAATGGGATTGAGTGGCGAGAGCACCTCGCCGGCGAAGCGGGATGCACTCTCGAGTACGGAATCCGCCACCTCGGTGAGCGACTCGGTCGCCGCCGGAATCGAGGCGAGTCCGCTCTCCCGCGCCGCGTGATCGAGGGCGAACCGCATGTGGGCGAGGGGCGCGTCGTAGGTTTTCGTCATGGCTTGCCGGAAAACAGGAACATTGCATGTGAGCCCGATGGGGCGGCGAAAGCATAAGGCCATTCGCCCGATCGAGTGTCACGGAATCGGGACACATCCGTTTCAGATACGCCGCTCCGGCTGCGCCCACGCACGTTGTTGACACACCTGCCGCCGCGAGCCGCGTGTGACTGGATTGTCCCGGCGCGATGAGAGTGACAACATCCGGCACCCACCTTTGAAACGAACTGAGAGACCATGAAAACGAAAGCAGCCATCGCCTTCGCGGCCGGCAAGCCTCTCGAAATCGTGACGCTCGATCTGGAAGGGCCGAGGGCCGGTGAAGTGCTCGTCGAGCTCAAAGCCACGGGCATCTGCCACACCGATGAGTTCACGCGCTCGGGCGCGGATCCCGAAGGCATTTTCCCCTGCATCTTCGGTCACGAAGGTGCCGGCGTGGTGGTGGACGTCGGGCCCGGTGTCACCTCGGTGAAGAAGGGCGATCACGTCATTCCGCTCTACACGCCGGAATGTCGGCAGTGCAAATCGTGCCTGTCGCGCAAGACGAATCTCTGCACCGCCATCCGCGCCACGCAGGGCAAGGGTCTCATGCCCGATGGCACGACGCGTTTCTCGCTCGATGGCAAGCCGGTGTATCACTACATGGGCTGCTCCACGTTCTCCAACTACACGGTGCTTCCTGAGATCGCGGTGGCGAAGATTCGCGAGGACGCACCGTTCGACAAGGTGTGCTACATCGGCTGCGGCGTCACCACAGGCGTGGGCGCCGTCATCAACACCGCCAAGGTGGAGCCCGGTGCGAACGTCGTGGTGTTCGGGCTCGGCGGCATCGGCCTCAATGTCATCCAGGGCGCGCGCATGGTGGGCGCCAACAAGATCATCGGCGTCGACATCAACCCGCGCCGCAAGGCGCTCGCCGAGAAGTTCGGCATGACGCACTTCGTGAATCCGAAGGAAGTGGGCGGCGATCTGGTGCAGCACCTCATCAGCCTCACCGATGGCGGCGCGGACTACAGCTTCGAGTGCGTGGGCAACGTGGATCTCATGCGTCAGGCGCTCGAGTGCTGCCATCGCGGCTGGGGCGTCTCGGTGATCATCGGCGTGGCCGGCGCGGGGCAGGAAATCAAGACGCGGCCGTTCCAGCTCGTGACCGGGCGCGTGTGGAAAGGCACGGCGTTCGGCGGTGCGCGCGGCCGCACGGACGTGCCGAAGATCGTGGACTGGTACATGGACGGCAAGATCAACATCGACGATCTCATCACGCACAAGATGCCGCTCGAGAAGATCAACGATGCGTTCGACCTGATGCACAAGGGTGAATCGATCCGCTCCGTCGTCGTGTACTAGGTTCACGGCGCGTTTCACGGCCTGTTCAGAGCAACTTCCGCGGGCGCTGACGTTACGCACAACCGACTGACACACTCAGAAGGGGACACGACCATGGCTATCTCGCTTCATCCGCTGCTGGACAAGGGCATCAAACCAGGCAAGAAGGACTTCGCCGGCGGGACGCTCACCTGCAAATGCGCCACCGATCCGGTGACGGTCACACTGAAAGGCAACGTCGCGTTCAATCACGCCTGCGGCTGCACGAAATGCTGGAAGCCCGAAGGCGCGATGTTCTCCGTGGTCGCGGTGATCCCGCGGGACAATCTCGAGGTCACCGCGAACGCGCAGAAGCTCAAGGTCGTGGACCCGAGCGCGGTCATCCAGCGCTACGCGTGCAGCCAGTGCGGCGTGCACATGTACGGGCGTATCGAAAAGAAGGATCACCCGTTCTACGGGCTCGACTTCGTGCACGTGGAGCTTTCGAAGGACGAAGGCTGGGCGGCGCCGGAATTCGCGGCATTCGTCTCCTCCGTCATCGAGGGCGGCGGCGCGAAGCCGGAGCAGATGGGTGAGGTGCGCGCGCGCCTGAAGGAGCTGGGGCTCGAGCCCTATGACTGCCTCTCGCCGCCGCTCATGGACCTCATCGCCACGCACACGGCGAAACAGAAGGGCGTGCTTCCGGCATGAGCGAGGTGCCCTTCGAGACGGTGAGCACGCACCGCTGCTTCGGCGGCACGGTGGGGTTCTACAAGCACACCTCGCGTGTGAACAACTGCACGATGAAGTTCGCAGTGTTCACGCCGCCGCAGGCCGAGCGCGGACGCGTACCTGTGCTGTATTACCTCGCCGGGCTCACCTGCACGGAAGAGACGTTCATGATCAAGGCCGGGGCTCAGCGGGTGGCCGCTGAGCTCGGGCTCATGCTCGTGGCGCCGGACACGAGCCCGCGCGGCGTGCCGTTGCCGGGTGACAGCGATTCCTGGGACTTCGGCGTCGGAGCCGGTTTCTATCTCGACGCCACGCAGGAGCCGTGGTCACGGCACTACCACATGTACTCGTACGTGACGGCGGAGCTGCCGGCGCTCATCGACGCGCACTTCCCGGCCGATCCGAAGCGGCAGGGCATCTTCGGGCATTCGATGGGCGGGCATGGCGCGCTGACGATCGGCTTCAAGAATCCGGGCGGGCGTTACCGCTCGATCTCGGCGTTCGCGCCGATCGCTGCGCCAAAGCGCTGCCCGTGGGGCCAGAAGGCGTTCAACGGCTACCTGGGGCCGGATCAATCCGCGTGGGATGCGTACGACGCGACCGAGCTGGTGCGCAAGGTGAAAGACGCGCGCTCCCGGCCGCCGCTGCTCATCGATCAGGGCATGTCAGATCAGTTCCTGCAGACCCAGCTGCATCCGCACCTGTTCGAGGAAGCGGCGCGCGAGGTGGGTTACCCGTTCACGCTGCGACGGCAGCAGGGTTACGACCACGGGTACTACTTCATCTCCACTTTCATGGAAGACCACCTGCGCCACCACGCGCAGATCCTGGGTTGACGGGAAATCAGGGCTCCCGGGCCACTTCGATGAGCAGCTCGCGCAGCCAGGCGTGGCCCGGGTCCGGCTCGTTGCGCTTGTGCCAGACGAGCACTTCGCGTGTTTCGGGCACGCGCAGGGGCACGGGGAAGATCTTCACGGGCGCCACATCGTTCAGGCGCGTGGCGACGCGCTCGGGGAGCGTCGCGATGAGCTCGGTGCCCTGAAGCAGAAACGGGATTTCCACCAGGCTCTGCACCGTGGCCCGCACATTGATCTCCACGTTGAGCAGGCGGCGGATGTATTCCTCGAGCGGCACGCTGTGACTCTGCGGCCAGCCGATCACGTGCGGCAGCGTCCTGAACTGCTGCTCCGTGAGCTCCTCGGTCACTTGCATGTCTCTAATACACATCACCGAGCCCACGAG
>JADGHX010000044.1 GCA_019683695.1 Steroidobacteraceae bacterium | reverse complement strand
GTTCCTTGTCGAACACGTTGTCGATGCCCGCACGGAACGTGTACTGACCCATTGAGTAAGTGCCGTATACGTTGAACAGGTTGTACGAGCCCGTGCCCGCCACCGAGCTGCTCGGGTTGATGGCGCGATCCGCGTTATCCGCGCTCGGCAGGTGCCGCCAGAGCAGGCCGACGTTGAAGTTGTTCCACCGGTACCCGAAGTTCGTGAGCAGCCGGTAGTCGAACTGCGAGTCCTGGGCCGCCGTCGTGCCGATCGTGCCGGTGGCATCCCGCATGGGCGAGTCCGGGTCCGTCTGGTACCGGAAATAGTCCAGGTAGTTGAGGGTGCTCTGCAGTGAGAAAGTGCCGGGCCCGATGTCCCGGTTCCAGGACACGGAGACGTCCACACCCTGCGTCTTGAGCGTGCCCAGGTTCATGTACAGCGCGTCCACCTCCTCGCGATCGCCCGTGACCGGATGGCGCCGGATCAGCTGGCAGAACGGATTGTTCACGTCGTACGTCGGGTTGCTCACGCCATTGAAGTTGAAGCAGTTGTTGTAGACGGTGGTCGAGGAGATCGGCGAGATCGCATCCGTCACCTTGATGCGGTAGGCATCCACGGTGAACGTGAGTCTCGGCCAGCCGAAGGGCTCGTTGATGACGGCGCCCAGCGTCCACGTGCGGCCGACTTCGGGCTCGACGTTCGGGTTTCCGCGCAGCACCTCGATCTCGAGCGGGAAGAACGGCGGGTTCTGCCGCGTGAAGCCGTCCGGTCCGTGCGGCGTGTTGTAAGTCTGCGTATCGAAGGCGGAGGTGTTGTTGCCGATCAGGGCGCGGCACAGGTCCTGCACCTGCTTGCGGTTGGGGTTCGACGGCACGTTGCCCCAGGGAGACAAGGTCACCGCCGAGCACGGATCCACGCTCGGGAAGGGCACCACCGAGAGGCTCGGGCCCGTGAACAGCTCGGCCGTGTTCGGTGCGCGCGTGGCGAACTGGTAGCCCCCGCGGAACGTCACGGTGTCGAGCGCCTTCCACGTGAACAGGCCCTTGTACGTGTCCACGGTGCCGGCCGTATCGAAATCCGAGAGGCGATAGCCGAGCTCGAGCTCCAGATTGCGGATCACCGGCACGAGCAGCTCGCCATACACCTCGCGAACGTCCGTGCTGCCCTCGGTGCTGTTGGAGGCGAAGAGGCCGATCGGGTTGTCGAGCACCTGTTCCACCGGATAGCCCGGGTCGAAGCGGAAATCATTCTTGCGGTAGTGGAATCCTGCGGCGAATCGCGCTTCTCCGGCGGGCAGGTTGAATGCCGCGCCCTGCATGTTGGCTTCGACGATGTCCTGTGTGAGCTCGGTGAGCTGGCGCGCGCGTGTCTCGATGCTCCTCAGGCAATCCTCGGACGGCGTGAATTCCTCGAATACCGGAAGTCCTGTGGTGCAGCGGAGCGCGTAGCCGCGGCCGGTGCCGGTGATGTTGGCGTTCTTGCCGAAGTCCGGGGCCGCGACGAGCGCGGAGTAGCGCTGGAGCGAGGGAAATCCCGTTTCCGCCACGGTGTTCGTGTCGCCGCGGGAGACATACGCTTCCCAGGTCCAGTCGCGAAAGCCGAGGCGGCCCTGCAGTCCCGCCATCACCTGCCAGACGTTCGTGGTGTTGTCGGAGGTGAGCGGCCCGTAGTAGTCGAGCACCTGATACAGGCTCCACGGGTCATCCGGCCGCGGACGTGAATCGAGCAGCGCGTTCAGTGCCGCAGGCAATTCGCGCCCGTCGCGTGGGATCGGCGCCTGCCACACCGTCACGGCGGGCGCCAGGTTTCCACGCGTGATGACCTCGATGTTGCTGTAGTTGGCCTGCGCGAAAGCGCTGACGCTGTCGTTGAGATCGTAGCGGCCGCGCAGGAACAGGGAATGCCGTTCCAGAGGCGTCGACACGAACTGCGTGGTGTATTTCTGATCGAGGTTGCCGTTCGCGAGCCGCGTGACCATGGTGTAGCGCCCCGCGTCGAGCTGACCGATGGGGCCGGTGTAGCCGTAGCCCTGCTGCGTGACGAACACCGAGCCGTCACTCTGGAATCGGAACTCGGAGGCGGGTCCGATCGTGCCCGGAGGCACATTCGGGAACAGCGCATCGATCGCGGCCTGCGAGGGCTGGTTCGGGCCGCCCGTCAGCACCTGACCGCCGGCGTAGCTCGCCGTCTGGATGAAGTCAGGACCCTGGTTGTTGGGATCGAGCCAGCCGTTGACGTAGAAATCGCGCTCGCGCATGAAGACGCCTTCGCGCTTGGTCCAGTCGAGGCCGACCATGATGTTGCCCCGGCCGTCCGCGCCGTTCATGCCCATGAGCACGCTCACGCGCGATTCCTCACCGTCGCTGCGCTCGCTCATGCCGGTTTGCGCGTCGATGTCGAGGCCTTCGAAGTCCTTCTTCAGGATGAAGTTGACGACACCGGCGATGGCGTCGGGCCCGTACACCGCCGAGGCACCACCGGTGATCACTTCCACGCCCTGAAGCGCTGCGGCGGGAATGGTGTTGATGTCCACCACGAGCAGGGCGTTTGCCGGCTGCGCGCGGCGCCCGTCGATGAGCACGAGATTCCGGTTCGCCCCGAGACCGCGCAGGTTCAGGGTGGCGGCGCCGGGCGTCTGGGCGGCGCCCGCCTGCGCGCCGGAGACGAACTGGTTGCCGGCAGGCACGAACTGCGGCAATTGCTGAAGAACGGATTCGACTGCCGTGGTGGAAGACGTTTCGAGCACTTCCGGCGTGACGGTCATGATGGGGCTGGCGGCGGTGAGATCGCGCCGCGCGATGCGTGAGCCCGTAACCGTCACTTCCTGCAATTCATCGTTCTGGGCGGATTCCTGCGCGTAAGCGGGCGCGACGGCCGCACCGGCCAACGCGGTCGCTACAGCAGCCCTCACCAGCAGCGACGGCGCGCACGGACGCGCCGAACCAGGCGCAGAAACGGAACGTTCCGAGACCATGATTTCCCCCCTCGTATCGATGTGTGGCGAATTGAGACCTTGCTCGTGATCGAGCTATGCGGTTGTTGTGAGACCTCCCGCCGTGAAAGGCATCCAGCAAGCGAACGCGTCGAGAGATAGCGCAGGGCTTGTGTGCTGGCAACAGCACCTCCCCGCATAAGTTTCATAAGCCGCACGGTGGCGGGAGAAACGAACACTGCCACCGCAGTGTCCGAGCGTTTGTGTCAGAAAGGGTACAACGCCTGTCCGTTGATCGATCCGCGTGATGCGGAAGTTACAGGCGATCGTTCGTCATCGGGCTCGGATGGCGATTCAGTCAAGAGCGCCGATCACGAACAGCAGCACCATGAACACGCTGAGCACGATCGAGATGGCGATGAGCAGCAGGAACAGCCGTACCCACGCACCAAATCGGGACAGGCCGTAGGCCTCGCGCAGCTGCCGGTACATGTGAATCGGCGGCACGACGACGAGGGCGGTGCCCCAGAAGGCCCCGCTCACACCGGCAGAAGCGGCGAGCGAGAGCAGCACCACCAGTAACATCATGAAAGAGATGGAGTACGTCACGAACACCGCGTGATCGTAGAGCTTGATGTCCCGCCGCCAGAAGAAGAGCACCCAGAGAAACGGCACGCTGAGCGGGATGAGTGCCCACGAGAACTTGTATCCGTTCGTCTTCAGCTTGTAGAGAAGCAGTTCCTGGTTGTGTTCCAGCGCATCGAGCTGTCTTGCGAGCAGGCTGTTGCGCGGCGGCCAGCTGAAGCCCTTTTCTTCCTGTTGGTCCGCCGCAGGGGGCTTCGCATCGGTTGCGTTCTGCGGCGCACGTGCCGCGGTCAACTCGGCGATGCGGGCGACGTCGCCCCGGGACAATGCATCCATGACGGTGCGAGCCGATTGCAGCTCGGCGATCTGCCTGTCGATCTCGGCGCGGCGTTCGCTCGTGAGTTGCGGCTTTTCCCGTTCCTCACGCAGCAGCTCGATCCTCTGCTCCGTGATATCCATCGCACGCTCCGTACCGCGCTTCCAGTCCGCAGGCCCGCTCGCGATCTGTTCGAGCAACGTGCCTTCCCCGCCCAGCGCGCCACCCTTGAAAGCGAACACCGCGAACATGAGAAACACGGCGAACAGGAAGAGGGCCATGGGCGAGACGAACCGCACCCGCTCTCCGTTGATGTAGCGGCGTGTCAGGCGGCCGGGGTGCCAGAGGAGCTCCGGCAGCGTTCGCCAGATCTTCCCCTCGAAATGAAAAGCGCCATGCAGAATGTCGTGCCCGAGCGCGAGCAGGCTCCGGTGCAAATGCGCGGCCTGCCCACACGCGGCGCAGTAGGCTCCGGTCAGCGGTGCGCCACAGTTGAGGCACGGGCTTGGGGTCTTGTCAGGGTCCTGCGCCGGGGCAGGGCTTGTCTGGTTCTCTGCCACGCCGGCCTCGGAGGCGCCGGCGATCGGCTCCTCCACGACTTCGATTTCGCCTCCCATGTGAAAAGGATAGCACCGACACGTATGGCCGGCGGTTGCAGATCGTCCCGGTGGAGCCCTTGGAGTTGCCGCTCGATGTGATTGGATGGTACGCCGCTACCGTGCCCGTGCGAGCTCACGGGACGGCTGAGGGCGAGCGGCCTTCGCTTGCCGCCCGGTGCGCTCATGCGCCGCGTGCGACCTGAGCGAGAGCTCCCACGTCTCGCTGATCAGGTTCTTCCCGAAGCTGTGATGCGGCTCCTCGGCCACCTTCCTGAAACCCGCCTCGGCATAGAGGTGACGCGCGGCCGTGAGATTTTTCTGAGTCCAGAGCACGATCTTGCGATATCCGGCTTCGCGTGCGAACCGCACGCATTCTGAAACGAGCGTGCGCCCCAGCCCGGCACCCCTTGCTTCGGGCTTCACGAGGAGCAGACGCAGCTTCGCGGTGGAGCGATCCTTCGCTACGAGGAAGATGCATCCCAGCCTTTTCCCATCGCGCTCCGCAATCCAGCATCGCTCGCGCGTGGGGTCGAACTTGCGAATGAACTGCGCGGCGATCTCTGCCACGAGCGCTTCGAACTCGAGATTCCAGCCGTACTCCTGCGCGTACAACTGGCCGTGTTGTTCGATGACCCAGCCGATGTCGCCCGGCTGATGGGGACGCAGCGTGATACCGGAGCCGGCGGTTGGTTTCGAGGCCTGATCAGAGTTGAGCGCCGTGCGTAGCGCGCGCATGCCGTTCAACACGACCCGGCGGCGCCCGGCGTCGAGGCTGGACAGCATGGCCTGCACCTGCTGCTGCGAACGGCGGTTGAGCGTCATGAATTCCCGCTTGCCCGCCGGCGTGAGCCGCAGGTGCCGACGCCTGCCATCCGCCGTCGACGCTTGCCTTTTGATGATTCCCCGGGCTTCGAACTTCTTGAGGATGCGGCTCAGGTAGCCACGGTCGAGCGCCAGGTGCTCAACCAGCTCGCTGGCCGTGACGTCTTCGCGCTGGGCGATCTCGTAAATCACCCGCGCTTCGGTGAGGGAATAGGGGCTGTCCAGATAGCCCTCGCAGAGCGCGCCGATGCGCCGCGTGTAGTCGCGGTTGAAAGCGCGGACCAGGGCGATATCGCCGTCGGGCGTGCTCATGCGGATCTCTCCGGAAGGGGCGGTGGGCGATATAGTTGACGGAGTCAACTATCTCGTCAAGCCACCCGGGGCTTTGCCCTCTTCGCGATCTCATTGATGCAGATTGCCGCCGAGCTTCGGGCGCTGCGAGCGGATGGATTCAGTCTGCATGCATATCCGTCTCTGTTGGGAGACACATCACATCAACGCTGGCCCGCACTGCGGTTGCGAGTTCGGCTCGGCGCGCGCACGAACCCTCACGCGCGCTCGGGCGCGTGATGCGCGAACTATTCTTGCACTCCTTGCGCGCGAACGTGAACAACGTGCTCGACGAGGACCCGCCGGTGGTGGCGACGTGGAGCGACTTCTTCGGCGCCAGCACCACCATCCCGAGCCTGCACGATCCGCTCGGCCGGCGTTACACGCTGGGGGTCGAGGTGGAGTTCTGATCTTGTCCTGAAGCACCATCAACGCGCGCGGGCGGCTCGATGCGGCCCGCGCGCGATGAGCGGCTCGGCATCACGGTGCGCCACGCGCTCATCGCTTCAGGCTGGTGAATTCCACGCCTATGGCTTCCACGTTCGTGGCGCGCCGACGTCGGGGCAGTTCCCACTGGAGCGCAACGAGCGCGGCAAGCGTGCGAGTGAGGAGGGCGGTTGCACGCTGGGCGAAGTGGTGCCGTTCTCGCTCATAGGGCCGCTCCGTCACCCTGACGAACGTGCCGCGAGGCGCGGTGTCCGCCGCGGAATCGAAATCGAAAACGGTCTCACGCGACGCCAGGATGAACGTTGGCTTAGAAGCTGCGCCTTCGTGTGGCTCGCTGGGCTCACGATCCGCAGCGAACGGATACGGCCTGATGGGGTAGCCCGGATGCATGGCGGCCGCCTGCCCCAGCCACTCCGCGGAGTTTTCGGGTGGCGCGCCGTCGACCACGGGCACGCCACGGGACGCGCCCGGGTGCGCCCAATAGCCGAACTCCTCGGCGTACCCGCCCGCGAGATAGGAGTTGTGATCGGCCTCGAGCTCTTCCCGGAACTCGAGCAGGCGCAGCGTCCAGTCCGGGAAATACGACCGCTGCTCGTCTATTCGTCGTGGTGATTCCGGCGCCACGCGCATGATCTCGCGCTCTTGCATGGCGGACCTCCACAGGCTGCACCGCGGGCCGGGCCATTCCCGGGCCCAACAGACATCGAGCGCGCGCACAGGCTCGATGTCACTTAACGCGCGAACGGCATGCTTCGTGCCCGAGCCCGGCCGAGCCAGCGCTTACGCGCTCGCACGGTGACGACTGGCAGGACGATCGGGCGCAAACGGCTGCTCGTCGACCAGATCAGCGCCCGCGCAGACGGTCACCGTCGCTCGCGATGAGCCGGGCGGAATCCCGCCGAGCACAAGATCATCGAGCGGATCTGCGAGCCGGAGCGACAGCTCATCCGCGTGCCTTGGCGCCCGATCGGGCGAGGTCCAGATCGCGCGCGGTTTCCGTGTCCGCTCGTCAGGGTGAGTGCGGCTCGTGGCCGGGGGACGGGCGCACGTCGATCCGGAAGATGTGCCAGGACCGTTGCTCGGGCGTGGAGCCGGGCACGTCGTTCACCCGCCGGAGCGTGGCTTCGCCGAGCAGGTGAACTTCCTCGCCCGTCTTGCGCCGACCGTAGATCTGAACCGGAACACTCACGTAGAGCGAACCCGCAGCGCCTTCGATGCGCCCCGGCGCGCCGATGTTCGCGTTGTAGCTTTCATATTGCGCGAAGCTCTTCGCGAAGGCGTCGGCGGTCATTCCGCTTCCTTCACCGCCCTGCGTCCACAAGCGCCACGCCTCGTCGTAGCGCCCGGCCGCGATCAGGCCGTAGTAGGTCTGCAGCACGTTCGCCGCACCCTGCGCGCTCGTGCTCGAAAATGGCGCTTCAGACACGGGCGTGCGGTCATCCGGCAAGCCGCCAGGAGTGCCCGGAGCAGGCGGGCTCACGGGCGTGTCGTTCCCGCATCGAACAAGGCCGACATCTGCGAAGGGCCCGTTTTCGATGAGCAGCGCGCGTGCGGACTGCGCGTACGAGAACTGCAGCGTCCAGTGTTGCGGTGGGCCTTCAGCAGTGCACGTCGCTTCCGCTTCGGCGCCGCGCGGTGTGCGATTCACTCGATTGAACTGGCACACCACCTCACCGGGCGTGTGCAGGTCTTTTTCCGTGATGACCCAGGGGTCACTGCAATGCGCGGCATCTGCTGACCAGCGCCCTGTGTAGAAGGCATCGGGCGGCTGGTTCTCTGCCCGTGCTTCCTGCGGTTCGGTAGGCGCTTCCGCCACGGCGCTGGAAGTTGCATCCGCCGTATCGACCTGCCGGGGCTGCTCGGGCTCGCGTGCGCAACCTGCCAGCAGCAACAGCGCACATGCCAGGGAAAGTCGGGTCGTCAAGTAAGGGTGCTCCATATGGATCAGCCGCGCCGGCTACACCGGCGATTGACTCATCCTGCCATACCCCCGCTTTCCGGGTTTGCGATGTGGCGAGCGTAATGTTGGCTCGAGGCGTTCACGCTTCGCGAGGCGGTCAGGCGCCGCTACCCGCTGAGCTGTTCGCGCGAGCCCGCCGCCGGCAGGCTAATATCGCCGCGGCCGAGATTTCACACGAGGGGAGTCCAATGAGAAGAATGATTGTGCGGTGTCTGGCGGCAGCGGGAGCGGCAGTGCTGGCCAGCGCCGCGCAGGCCGATGTGTCCCTGAATGCTGTGCGCCTGGGCGCGGTGGACGTCGCCGCGCTGGCGAAGTTCTATCAGACGGCGTTCGGTTTGCACGAAGTCAACCGGCTTCAGTTCCCGGGCATGCTGGAGATCATGATGAACTTCGGGGAGTCCGTGGAGGCCGCGAAGGCCAACAAGAACGCGCAGGTCGTGATCATGAGCCGCAAGTCCGATGCGATCGACGACCCGGTTCCGCATCTGATCCTGAACGTCACGGACATGGCGGCCACGGCCGCGGCAGTGAAGGCGGCGGGCGGCAAGATGGACGGCGAGCCCCGCCCGTTCGGTGACACGGGCATGCTCATCGGCTTCATGATCGATCCGGCGGGCAACCGGGTGGAGCTCATCCAGTGGCCGAAGCGCTGAAGCGCCTCCTGCGTGCTTCGGGCAATACGCCCGACAAGGACTTTGGCGCCGGCTTCGGCCGGCGCCTCTTCAAGGCCGCTTCATAACGCATCGCGCCGTGTGCGCACGCTGTGGCGTGCAATGAGCGGAAGATGCGGATGTCGGGCCCGCACCGCAATGAGTGCAGCGTCTGCGATCGGTGTTCGCCGCCACGGGCAACCTGGTCGAGTGAGCGCGCACGGGCATGGTCTGCCGACTCTCGACCACACCAATCACACTCTGCAGCCATCGAGTGCCCCGGCTCCATCGAGCCGCGCCGCGCCACACGGCCGTCGTACGCGCGTAACGCCGCCTGCCTCGGTGCGTGAGGTTGCAGGAAACATGTCGGAGCGCTCTTCCGACCAACGGCGAAAAGCGCCTTGCCCGCGCGCCCGCTAGAATCCGCGAGAAGAATCAGATCGGGCCCGCGCAACGCGGGCACACATCGGAGCAGGGAGGGGGCATCAATGCGGACGATGCTGTGGATTCCGCTTCTCGCGGTCTCTCTTGTGGGCGGCGAGGTCGCCGTGGGCGCCACGGCCCAGGGGCGAGTTCAGGACGCGCAGGGCAATCCCATTTCGAACACCACTGTGCTGGTGTACTCGGCCGGCGTGCGTACGGGATACAGCATCTTCTGCCCGACGTGCTATGCGGATTGCGGGAAGCGCACGTCCACCGATGATTCGGGCCAGTTCAGCATTCCGGGTCTGGCAGACGATCTCGTGTTCGATCTGCTGGTGCTGAAGGATGGCTACTCACCCGAGTGGATCAAAAATTTCGACCCGCTCAAGGGTGTCGCAGCCTCGGCCGCACTGACCACTCGTGAGCCGATCGAAGACGTGCGTCGCGTGTTGCGCGGTCGCGTGGTGGATGCGAAAGGCAGGGCAGTGGCGGGTGCCGTGGTCGAAGGCAGCGGCATGACGTACATGGGCCCCGACGGCCATTCGTACACCTGGTGGGTCAGCGAGCCCAGGTCGTGGTCGGACAAGCTTGCGGTGACCAACGAGAATGGCGAATTCGAGCTCGCTGCGAGCAGGCCGTTGCTGCAGATGAGCGTGCGGATATCGCCGCGAGCGATGGCGCCCTCGCTGTTCTCGGGCAGCACCGGCGCCGAGCGGCACACGATCACGCTGACTTCCGGAGCGACCGTCCATGGGCGCTTGCTCGCGAACGGCAAGCCCGTTCCAGGCGTGGAGCTCGGGCTGGTGACTTCGCTTCGTGATTCTGCCTACTGGCATCCGGAAGTGCGCATCGCCACTGACGAAAGAGGGCGGTTCGCGTTCACGAACGTGCCGCCGGGGCGCGTGTGGGAGCTGTACGCCATCGCGGAATCTTTCGCAGGGCGTGGCGCCGTGAAGCCGGTCCTGCTCGCAACGGGAAGGGACGGTGACATCGTCGACGTCGGCGACGTTCACGTTGAGCGTGGACTGACGCTCTCGGGGCGAATCGTCCTGACTGACGGCAAGGCCATTCCGGAAGGAATGCGTCTGCTCATCGGACCGACGTCCGGCGGGATTACGCATACGATCACGTTGCCGCCGGACGGGCGCTTCACGGTGAGCGGACTGCTGGAAGGCGCCTACGCATTGCGCCCTTCAGTGCTCGGTTATGAGGTGCCCGCCGGCGTGTACCCGGAGGTGCTGGTGAAGCGAGACGTGAAGGATTACGTGCTGCCGCTGGCGCCTTCGGGAGCAGAAATCTCAGGGGTGAAATGACAACAGCCGCGATGTCGCGGCTGTTGTCAGGTCGGGAAGAGTGGGTGGGTTGCGGGTCAGCGCGCACTCGCGGTAAGGATCACTTCCCCGTCGCGCACGGGCAGGCGATCGCCGGGGTCGCTGTCCATCTTCACCGTGCGGGTGATGCCGTCCCACTCGTACGTGACGCGATAGCCGTCCGGCACTTCGCGTGATTCGTACACCGTCTCGCACTTCTTCTCGACGGTGGTGACGGTGCGCGACTTCTGGATGCGCTCCTGCACCTTGTTGCCGGCATACGCGCCGCCGAGTGCGCCGGCGATCTTCGCGATCTTGCGGCCGTCCCCATCGCCGATCTGGTTGCCGATGACGCCCCCGATGACGCCGCCGATCACGGTGCCCGCGACCTGGTGCTTGTCGCGAACCGGTGCCTGCTGCTCCACCTCCACGTCGTGGCAGACCTCACGCGGCTCGGACACCGTGCGGCTCACCGGCTGCACGTTCACGACGCGCGCGTATCTCGGCTCCCAGCGTGCAGGTTTCTCGACACGCGGCGCGGGGGCCGGAGTAACGGACGCAGGCTCGGCGTTGTCTGCATTCGCCGACAGCGCTGGAGCAGTGGGTTCGGCCGCCTCGCCGGCAGCGGCGCCCGGTTGCGCTTCATTGGCGGGCGGAACCGAAGGCTCGGCCGCAACGATCTCCGGTTGCGTCTCGGAAGGGCTCTTGAGCGCCAGATTGGCGAGCGTGCCCACGCCCGCGGTCGCACCCGCACCGACGATCAACCCGATCAACAGCGACTTGTTCATGCGCGTTCTGCCTTTCTCAGAAGGCCGGTACTGCTTCGGCCCCACTTGATGCGGGCGGCATGCTGGCCGCCCACCGCTGAATCGAAACTGAAGACCGTGCGCGACCGGAGCGGTTCCGCTTCGATCTGAGCTCCACGCAAGCCTTGCGAGTGTTCGTCGCCAGCCGGTTTCGTTGTCGGTTGGCGACACTCCGGGCGGAAGACCGCATGCACGGCCAGAAGATCGGCGCCGCCGGGGTACGTGACGACCTGCGCCCCGCTTGTATTCCGGTACACCACGGCAATCTCTGCGCCCGATCCACAAGGCTGCAATCACTTCACCGGCGGCTCATCCTCCTCCGGCGGCTCATCGCGCACTCTCATGAAGCGCGCGAAGCGCGGAACGCCGCCGGCGGTGAAGCCCTGATAGCTGTACGTGACCCAGCTCCCCACCGGGGGCGGATGGCGACGCTCTTCATCTGTGAACCCGGTGCCGAGCCGGAAGCGCAGGCCGTCCGGTCGCTCCACGAGCAGCGCGCCGAGCAGACCGAGGTATTTGCCTTTTCCCGGCACATGCGCGATCACCCGCGCTTCGGCATCGGCATAGGGCTTCAGTTTGAGCAGGTCCCGGGTACGCCCGGCGTGATACAGGGAGCCGCCCCGGTGCAGCATCAAGCCTTCGCCGCCTGCGGAGACAATATCGCGCAGCATTGCATCGAGCTCGCGGCGGTTCGCCACCTTGACTTGTGGAACGAGCTGAACGTGATCGCTGGATGCGCCGGACAGCAGGCGCCGCATGACGGCCAGCCGTTCCGTGAAGGGACCCGGGTGCGCAGGCAGATCGAACACCATGAATCGAATCTGCCGCCACGCCGACTCATCCGGACGTTCATCGCGCACCGTCTGGGCAACGACGGCAAACCGACCGCGGCCCGCCCACAACTCGCCATCGAGTGGCACCGTCGGCCACCCCGCGACGAACCCGTCGGGTGCGCGGATGACGTGGCCACCGCGCGTCAGCAAGCGGTGCCCGTCCCAATAAGCGCGGATGCCGTCGTACTTCTCACTGACCCAGTAGTCCGTCAGATCGACGTTGCCGTCATAGACCTCTGCCAGCATCAGCGGCGGCCGCTCGCCGGCGATACAAAAAGAGGGCGTGCAGAGCACGCAGCACACGAGAAGCGCCAGGACCGTCCATGTCCGCATCGGTGATCTCACTTGCTTATCCATCACCGCGCATCAGACCAGAAGCCCGGATGCGCTTGCTCGTCGGATATCCGCCGCAAACGCATCAAAATGGCCGCAACGCATCACCTCCTGCGACCGTCCCCAATGGGCGCGCGGATTCGCGCAAGACCGGTCTTCAGGTGCCGGTGATCCAGTGGGCGAATGTCATCCACGCCTGCGATCCTCCGAGGAGAACCGCAGCCGGCTGCGACACGATGATCGTCAGGCCGCCCCACAACGTCGCGCTGTGCAGGCGACCACGGGTAGACACGTCGTACACGGCTAGCGCCACGATGAACAGGTCGGTCACGCCGAAGAACACCGGCGGGCTGATTGCGGGATCGATCAGCCACATCAGCAGCCGATGAACCGCCGCAGTCACGAAAACGGTGGTGGCGAGCATCATCAGTCGTTTGTGAGCGCCCGCGTCACGGCGGAAATACAAGGCGGCGCCGATCAGCGCGGGGAAAAGCAGCAGCGCCACGACCGCGATCGCCAGAAACGCGAGCACCACGTCGTGCGGAACACCTGGAGTGATGGTCTTCCCGCGTACAAGGGCAACCGCAGCGGCAGACACGAACATCAGCACGGCCAATGCAGCGCCTGCGAGACCGAGCTGCCGATGCAAGCGCACGCGGCCGCTCGCAACCAGAGACGTCTGCACGATCAGCAGCACGATCCACAACGTGAAAACCAGCCCGTGGAAGTGCACCAGTGGTTTGAGCTGCGGCGTGCCGAAGTGCGCCTTCAGGTAATAGGTGGGTGCAAACCCTGCGAAGCACACGATCGCCATCGCGATGGCCATGCCAGTGAAGAATCGATGCTCGCGGCGCAACGCGGCGTGAGCGCGGGGCGCTGCTGCTGGCTGGTGAGTGATGGCTGCAGATACGCTTGTCATGCAATGACTCTCCCGGGCAATGTCTGCCGGCTGCCTGTCGGCCGGCGCGGGCAATCCAACCGCGCGGCCAGTGCCGCCGCAGGCGAGCACGCCGCGGTGTGATTCCGAAGGTCTTCACGGGAATACGCGCAGGGACGCGCGAAATCGGCTCACGAGAGGTGCGCTTTAGGCTTCGCCGGTTGCCCCCATCGCCGGGAACGGGGGTGCGTTTGCCTTTCCGCTGCCGCGAGGAACGTGTGTCCCACACCCCCTCCGGGAACTGGCCAAACGCGCCCCCCGAAACCCGGAACATCGGTTGAAGCAGCGCCGCGGCCATCAGCGACCTGATGCCGTCCGTGCCGATGATGGCTCCTTGGGTATGAGGCCTCCTGGCCATGCGCGCGGCTTTGTACGCGCGGCAGCCCGCCAAATCGCGGGTCAGTAGCAGCCAGGCACGGCCGAGCGCCGCTAATCCGCGTCGGCCCGATAAACGTCAGCCCGCAGTGCGCGCGCCGACCATGATGTAATACCCATCGGTACGGCCACGCTTGCCCGATAACTGGAAGAGCGAGCGACGCCGCGTTTCGGCTGCACATGATGGCACTCGCTTTCCCGATTCCATGAGGACGGAACATGTCTGACAAATGGGCGAAGATCCTTGTCATCGCTCTGGCCGCACAGATGGCACCGCTTGCACAGGCTCAGCAGCGTTGGGCGTTGGACGCAGTGAAGATCTATCCGGCACCGGATGTGCCCGCAACCCGCGGTCAGGTGGTGATCGCCGGTGCGAAGATCGAGTCCGTGGCGCCCGCTTCAGGCAAGCGCGCAACAGCCGCGACGGCAGAACCTCAGTGCAACGGAGGTGTGGTCGTCGCCGGCTTGCAGAACAGTCACGTCCATTTCACCGGAGACGAATTTCAGGGCGCCCGCGATCAGAGCGTCGAGAGGCTCGAGCGGGCGCTGACGCAAATGCTGACCCGATACGGATACACCACGGTTTTCGATATCGCCTCCGACCGCGACAACACGCTGGCGATGCGGCGCCGGATCGAAAGCGGCGAAGTGCGCGGACCGAGGATTCTCACGGTGGGCTGGCCGCTTTTTCCGCCGCACGGGCTGCCGGCCTACATCTCACACATGCCCAGGGAACTGCTGGACAGCCTTCCACAGCCCGAAACGGTCGATGAGGCGCTGAAGGTGGTGCGTGGGAACCTCGCGGCAGGGGTCGATGGCACCAAGCTCTTCATCGGCACGCCACAAGCGGACAACAGCGTGAAGCGCATTCCTCCCGACATCGCACGCGCCGCGGTGGATGAAACCCACCGTCAGGCGAAACTGGCGTTCGCTCATCCGACGGATCTTCAAGGCGTGCGCGAAGCCCTCGATGCTCATGTGGACATCCTGGCGCACCCGCCGCTCGACGCGCCGGCGCCCTGGCCGGAGTCACTCATGAAACAGGTACGCGACGCGGGAATGTCGATGATCCCCACGCTCAAGCTGCTCGAGTTCGAGATGCAGAAGCAGCACGTGCCGGCGCCAACGGCCGCGCGGGTTCTGAAGGAAGAGGCCCGGGAAGTCGGCAAGTTCGCGGCAATGGGTGGGGAGGTGCTCTTCGGCACGGACGTGGGCTACATGACCGATTACGATCCGACGCGCGAGTACGAGCTGATGGCCGACGCGGGCTTCACGCCCATGCAGATTCTCGCGTCGCTGACCACGACACCCGCTGCGCGTTGGAAAGAGCAGGACCGGCGAGGCCGCATCGCCGCCGGGATGGATGCGGACCTTGTCGTGCTGGACGGCGATCCGGCGGAGTCACCGCGCAATTTCGCGGCAGTCCGGTGTGTGATCCGCAGCGGAGAAGTCATTTACACGCGGCAGTGACGTCTGCTTGCGCCGGGCGATTCAACCTCGCCGGCCGTTGGGCTGCTCGATCTGGCTGGCCAGCCATGCATCAAGCCCAGCCCTCTCGCGCCGGCCGGCGCACCTGCCAATTTCCCGGCTGTGGCTCAATCGTGCGCTTGAGCGGACCGCCGCGCGCGCCGTAGCACCCCAGGCAGAACCGCTCGCACCAACCGAGCTCCTCGCACCGCGCAAACTTCTCGCAACGGGCGAATTCCTAGGGCGTGCCAGCGTGCGCGTTCGCGGTGTCGAGCGCGCCCGGACCGATCTTCTCGCGAACGCGTTCGAGCAGCGCGTTCGCTTCGGCACGGCGGCCGCTGTCCGCCAGCGGTCGCTGCGGGCGCGGCGGCGCCGCCAGCGCCTTCTGCAGGTACGGTCCGGCCTCCGCGTACTTGTGCTGTTCGAACAGAAGCTCGCCGTAGAAGTAGTTGGGGTCGATACCCTCCGGATTGATCTGCAACGCCTTCTTCAGGTACTCGTCGGCCTTGCGATCATTGCCGAAGCCGATCGGAAATCCGGGCACCTTGAAGTACAGCGCCCCGAGGCTCGTGTAGGCGGATCCGCTCAGCGCATCGGGATTGGCTTGTAGTGCGGCGAGCAGGCTGTCCCGTGCCTTCTTCGCGAGCGAGAGCGCACCGAGCCCACCCTTCGCGCCCGCATAGCTGCTGAGGACGATTCCCTGCCAGATGAGCGGCTCCGCGCGACCGTTGTAGGAGCGAACGAACGCATCCACCCGATGGCTCAGGGCTTCGAGCCGTTCGCGCTTTTGATCCTCGTTCGCGGAGCTGTAGCTCGCCTCGTCCCAGGCGTGCTGAATCGCCAGCAGCTCCGTGTCGAAGTCGAGCGTCTGTGCCGCAGCCGGGCCGATCAGGCCCAGTGTGGCTGCAAGTGCCGCGAGTCTCCTCATCCATCTCGTGCGTGCGATCGGGGTCATGGGATCTGTCTCCTGGGTACCGGAATCGAGCCTGGGGCGGGTGTTGCTTGCTGCGTGGGGTCATCCCGGTTCCGGCGTGCGTGGTGTTCGATGATCGGAAGCTGCCGGCGGATGGCTCGGTCCACCAGGGCCGGCACCCATGCGTTGAGTCGCACGAAGAGCTTCTCGGGCCAGCCCACCACCGTGGATGGACGATCCGATGCGAGAAGCCTGATCGCCGTGCGCGCCACCGCCTGAGGCGGATCCATCGCCACCCGGAGCTGTTTGTTCATCTGCTCCACGGTGGAAGAATTGATCGGCGTTCGTGTGGCGCGCGGGGCAAGGTAAAGAACTTTCGGTCCGCCTGATCCCAGCTCACGACGCAACGCCTCGGTGAATCCGCGAATGGCAAACTTCGAAGCGGAATACGCCACGTATCCGGGGTAGCCGATTGCGCCGAACACGGAGCCGATGTTCAGGATGCTGGTGCACGGTTGTGCGCGCAGATGCGGCAGCAGCTCATGGGTGAGCTGCATCGGGGCGAGGACGTTGACGGCCAGCGTGCGCTCGATCTGAGCGGAGGTGAGATCGTCGAACAGTCCGAATGGATTCACCCCGGCGTTGTTGATGAGCACGTTCACGCCGCCGCGCCACGCACCTGCGAGCTGGCACAGGCGCGTGCGCTCCGACGGCTGGGTGAGATCGACGACGCGCACCTCATGACCCGACTCTCCGAATGCGAGCTGGTGGCTCGCGACGCGGAGCGACGCCTCGTCGCGATCGACCATCAGGACCTGCGCGCCTTGCTTCAGCAGTTCGGCGGCGAGGGCACGGCCAATGCCGCCCGCAGCCCCCGTCAGCAAGACTCGCGCATCGTTCAGGCGCATGCGGGCCCCCTCGCAGCCATTTCAGCCGTGTGTGGCAACTGTGCAGAGTCGAGCTCACGCAACATGTTGGCATAGAGCCAGTAGATGGTCCGCGCGCACGTCGCGACGGCGCGAAACTCGCGCGCCGGGTCAAGGCGATTAATGATGGCTTCCAGGTCGCCCACGTGCTGCTGATCCAACGTTCCGTGACTTCGCAGATAGGTGCATGCGTTATCGGGTAGCTTCAGGCTTTCCTGCAGGGCGCTCGCTGCGGAGAGTGCGAGCGCGACGCTCGTCCCTTCGAGTACGAACACCATTCCGAAGAAGCCCGTGGGTTCTCGACGCATGACCGTGTCGTACGCGTAGGCCACCATCGCATCCGTCGCAATGCCCGGCGTTCCTTCGCGCACCTGATTGGGATCGCCGCCGGCAGCGCGGATGTCGCTGAGAATCCATTCGTCGTGGCCGACCTCCTCCTCGAGATATCGAACGACATGCTCTTGCAGCCAGCGCTGCCGCGTCGTCAATCGAGACCCAACGGCCATGAGAAGCGGCACGGTGTGACGCACGTGGTGATACGCCTCGGCGAGAAATGCCAGATACGTCTTGCGCGTGATCTGACCTGCCAGTGCGCGGCAGATGATCGGGAGCGTGTGCAGGGCCTCCCGTTCGACGCGTGTGAAGTGCTGCAGCTGCTCGAAGTGTGTCATGAAACGCTTGCCTCCGACGGTGTCTGCAAGAGGTGCTGCAGCACGCTCGCGAATCGCTCGAGTACACGATCTCGTCGCAAACGCCCGCTTGCGGTGAGAAGGCCGTTCGAGGGGGAGGGTATCTCGGGCATCCAGGCCCAACGCCGCACCAGCGCATAGTCCGGAAGCCGGGTGTTCGCGCGCGCAATGGCTCGTTCAGCGACGGAGTCGTCCAGCCCTGCGCGCGCAGGGCTCAGCAGGGCGGCCGCGTGTGGCTTCCCCTCGCCATAGACGACGGCGTGCTGTATCGCCGGGTCGCGAGTGATTTCGCGCTCCACCCATTCCGGCGACACGTTTCGGCCCAGACTCGTGATGTAGATGTTCCGCAGGCGGCCTCGGATGTGCACATACCCTTGGTCATCGATCTCGCCGATGTCGCCCGTTGCGACCTCGAGCAATGGGGACGCGAGGGGCGCGCCAAGGTATCCGGACATCACTGCGCCACTCACCAAGAGTTGACCTGCTGAATCCAACCGCACGCGAGCATGCGGCAGGGGGCGGCCGACGCTGCCGCGCCGGGCTGCACCCGGCGTGTTCAGACAGACGGCGGACGCGCATTCGCTGAGCCCGTAGCCTTCATATACCGGAAGCTGAAGTTCGGCGGCTTCCCGCAGCAGGTCCTCCGAGACCGGCGCGCCGCCTAAGGCGATGAACTTGAGCGAGGAGGGCAATGCGCGACCGGCGCGCGCGGCGCTCACAAGTATGCGCAGCAGCTCAGGCACGAGAATCAGACTTTCCGGCTGTGCTGCGTCCAACGCTGCGAGCAGATGAGACTCATCCAGGGCGCCGTAGTCCATGCCGGTTTGCGAGGCCGGCGGCAGAATGCACGTCGCGGCACATTGCAGAGCGACGTGAACGCCGCCGATGTTCTCGAGCAGCGTTGGCAACGGCAGCAGACTCAGATGTCGTCTGATGCGAAGTGATGCCGTCGCGGCACAGAGCGAGCGCGAAACGGAGCCGATCGCGCTCGCGCTGAGGCATACGCCTTTCGGCTCGGAGGTGCTCCCTGAAGTGTAGGTCACCTTCGTGACCCCTTCAGGAACGCCGGGCACGCGGTCCGGATGCAGGGCACGGCGGAGTAGCGACAGCCCGCTCGCCGGCGACGAAACCAGGAGCACGAACTCCGGCCATCGGTCCTGAACGCGTGCGGGATCGTCCGTGAGCAGGGTGTCGATGCCGGCATCATCGATCACGTGCCGCAACTGAGCGGATGTGAAATAGCCGGGCAGAGGCACGTTCAGACGCTGGAGTTGATGAAGAGCCAGGTCAGCGATCGCCCACGCGCAGCCGTTCCGGGCAAGCAGGCCGAATCGGTTCCCGCCGAGGATTGAGAGCACTCGCGCCTCGTCGTTCACGAGCTGCGGCAATTGCCCGTAGGTGACTCGCCGCTCTCCATCGTCCAGTGCGATGCGTCCGGGGTATTTCCGAGGGCGGCTTCCGAGCAGCGAGTCAACTTGCACGGCATGTCCTCCAGAACGCCGGCAGGCGGCGTGCTTTCGGCAGAAAGCCGGCCATCACACGCGGATGATGTGTGTAGTACCGTCCCCAGCTTTCGAGAGCATGCTGAACGCGCGCACCATCCGCTGAGCCGAGATCGAGCGCGCGGGCGCCCATGAGATGCAGCAGGCGTCGCATGGATGAGGTGGCCGTGAATCCGGCCCACAGCAGGTTCCGCTCCAACAGATGCGCCGTCAGCGTTGCAACGAGCGCTTTCGCTGCGCGCGCGTCTGTGGACGCGAAGTTGCCGACCTCGACGACGCGTTCCCGATCCACTCTCCTGCGCGTGAGCATCGAGAGCAGGCGTTCGATGGGCGCATCCAGATACTGTTCGAGGAAGAGCTGCTCGGTGCGGGCGAGCCGGTAGCCGCACACGCCGTGTATCGATCCTGTAGCGTTCGACAGGATCAGCAGCGTCGGCATGAGCTCCGAGATGCGGGCGCCATGCGTTCGCTCGAAACGGTCACGGACAAACTGTTCCGCGTCTCTGCGCCGCTTGTCGCATGAACTGCACGCCTCGATGCGATAGCTCTCCGCTTCAGAGACCCTGTCGTCTGTGGCCGCGAGAGAGGTGCGTTCTGCGCTCATTCTGCAGGATGTCAACAATCGCGTAGCCTCGCGGTGAAGGCCGTGCGCGACGGTGCGCACCCTCGTAGGACGTCGGAACGTGCGCGGGTCAATCGCGCGTAGCGCACAGCTGAGCTGTTAGGCACATCCACGTAGGCCCTGCGCAGGACGACGGATTACGAAATGCTCAGCTAGGTGCGAGGCTTGCTGGCATGATGTCGCCTTCTGCTGCTTCGAGCTCCGGCCACGCAAGCTGTCGCGGACATCGTGGCTGGCGGTGAGCAACGTGCGGTGGTCACGCTGATGAGCGCAAGCAAGGCAACCCAGGCCGCCCTGGAGTGTGTGGTGCTCGCAACGAGCCTCTTCGTTGCGCATGCGTGGGCGGCGGTGTCATCAGCCTCCCGAGACTTTTCGGCAGCGTTACGAGCGCAGCCCGATGTCAACCGCGGCGCGACGCTTTTTCGAGACTGCGCGGCCTGTCACGGTGCCGGCGGCATGGGGTCCGAGGAAGGCAACGTGCCGAGAATAGCGGGGCAGCACGCCTCCGTTGTGATCAGGCAGCTCGTGGATTACCGATACGAGCAGCGCTGGGACATTCGCATGGAGCATTTTGCCGGGCGCCATATTCTCGGCACGCCACAGGACATCGCCGACGTGGCTGCTTACGCCGCCCAGCTTGTGGGAGTCGGTCCACGAAATGTGGGGGATGGCGAGCTCACCGAACACGGCTCCCGCGCATACGCAGACCAGTGCGCGCACTGCCACGGATCATCGGGCGAAGGGAATGCGAAGGACGTCGTCCCGATACTCGCTGGTCAACATTACGAATATCTGCTTCGTCAGATGTACGACGCGGTTGACGGGCGCCGGCCCAACTTCTCGCGATCGCACGTACGCCTGCTCGCGCGGCTCGAGCAGGATGATCTGGTCGGCATCGCCGATTTTCTCTCGCGCCTCGACTGGCCTGAATCACACGGCCCGACATCGGGTGAGCGTCAGCAGGACGTGCGCTGATTGCACCCCGCGAAGGGCGGCGGACCGCACGAGCCTGGCGCAACGCTGGTGGCTGGTCGCTGCTGCACAAGGGTGCTTCCAGGCCGCCACGGCTCTCCATTTCAGGATCGCATCGCGGGCACCGAAGCTCGCTGAGAGACGGCCGGCGTCTCCGGGTTACGCACGTTTCCTCAGCCGATAGGGAGCCGCGCGCATACCGCCCGGCGTCCGGACGGGCGAGCATCCACTCAAATGTCGTGGATGTGTGCCGTGGACAAGCTGACTTCCATTCTCGTGGTGATCAATCCGGCGGATGAGAGCCGTCAGGTCCTTGCGAAGGCGATGGTGCTCGCAAGGCATTTTGGCGCGCGGCTCGAGCTGTTCCTGTGCGATTCCGAGTACGCGTACACCTTGAGTCATCTCTATGACCCGAGGGGGATTCAGGCGGCGCGGACCGTGTGTCTCACCGCGGGCGAGCGGTGTCTGGACGCCTTGCGGCGCTCGCTCGCCGAAGATGTCGAAGTCACGACGCATGTTGCCTGCGAGAGTCCTCTGTACGCGGCCGTCGTGGATCGGGTGCTTGAAACGAAGCCCGATCTGGTCATCAAGAGTGCCGCCGGCCGCGCGTTCCTCGATCGCCTGACGCTCGATGCCAACGACTGGCAGTTGGCGCGAGCGTGTCCCGTGCCGCTCATGCTGACCCGTAACCGCCCCTGGAGCGCGCGGCCGCGCTTTGCGGCTGCCGTCGACGTATCCGATCCGGGCGCGATGACGCTGGCGCGCTCGATTGTGCAGACGGCACTGCTTCTGGTCAGAGGCTGCCAGGGCGAGCTGGACGTCGTCTTCAGCGAAAGTACCCCGGACTCGCCTTCGCAAATCAAGCGCCGCGAATCGCTCGGCAGACTCGCCAAGGAGTTTCGGGTCGGCAAGGAGCACGTGCAGGTGCTCGCCGGAGAGCCGGAACAAAGCTTGCCAAGCTGGGCAGCGGGGTGCGATCCGGATGTGATCGTGATGGGCGCGCTCACCCGGCGCCCCGGCGTGACGATGCTGGTCGGAACGCTCACGGGCAGACTCGTGGACGCCCTCGATTCCGATTTCGTTCTGATCAAGCCGCAGGCCCAGGCGTACCCCGTATCCGAACCCGCTCGTGCAGCAGACGCCGTGTGAGGTGCGTGTGCGCAGTCTGATACTCTCGCCGTGAATACCGCAGGCGTGCATGACGCCCGCGGGCACTGAGCGCCTGCATCGAATCCGATGCCGCGTGAAGTTCACGAGTGAGGCCTGCATCGTGTTGCAGGTCTGGTTCACGCACGCGGTGCCACTTCAGGCCATCCTCAGCTCCACGGACCTGTCCGCGGCGGAATGGCTGCGGGTCGTTGCGGCCGGACTGTTCGTGTTCTGCATGAGCGAGCTCGAGAAAGCGGGACTGCAGTTCGCCCGTCGCTGGCGGTCCTCGATGAGCGTGCGGCGGCGTGAGCCGGGTGCGGCAATTTCGAAGCACGTGCGCGCACGATAGCCCGTTCCCGCAGCAACGGCTGCTTGTAGCAGCAGCTGTCGAGTGTTGGCTGCGCCCTGATCTCAACAGCGCTGCAACCGGCCCTCAGCGGTGGCGTGAGCCAAAGAACGGAATGCGGTGTGCTGAGCGGCACGCATGATCGGTGTCACTCGAACCGCGTGCGATGAAGGTGTGATCCTGGGGTCGCCGCGCACGGCGGGCTGTGCAGAGAACACGAAACGGTGGGTTCTGGCTGCCACGATTCTCGGGTCGAGCATGGCGTTCATCGACGGGTCGGTGGTCAGCATCGCGCTGCCGGCGATGCAGGCCGATCTGAACACGTCCTTCCTCGGCGCCCAGTGGATCGTCAACGCGTACATGCTGATGCTGGGGGCGTTGATGCTGGTTGGCGGCGCCGCCGGCGATCGCTACGGCCGACGGAGCATGTTCGCGCTCGGCGCGCTCATCTTCACGATTGCGTCGATCGTCTGCGGACTCGCCCCGAACGTCACCGCACTGATCAGTGCGCGCGCGTTGCAGGGGCTGGGCGGAGCGCTCATGGTTCCCGGCAGTCTCGCGATCATCAGTGCCACCTTTCCACAAGGTGAGCGCGGGCGAGCCGTTGGCACGTGGGCCGGATTCTCGGCGATCACCACGGCGCTTGGGCCGGTGCTGGGTGGTTGGCTCGTGGACGCATCGTCCTGGCGCACGATCTTCTTCGTGAACGTGCCGCTCGGCGTCGTCACGTTGGCGCTCGTGCTCTGGCGTGTGCCGGAAAGCCGGGACGAAGCGAATCAGGCTGCGGTGGATTGCCGAGGCGGCGTTCTTGCGGCCGCAGGCCTGGGTGCGCTCGCGTATGGGCTGACCAATGCATCGGCCGCGGGCGCGACGCGTCCCGTTGTGCTGGCCTCAGTGGTCGCGGGCGTGGCGCTGCTCATGGGCTTTCTCGGGTGGCAGAAACACGCGCCTGCTCCGATGATGCCACTTGAGCTGTTCCGATCCCGGCCCTTCAGCGGCGCCAACGCCGTCACCTTTCTTTTGTATTTTGCGCTCGGTGGTGCGCTTTTCTTCGTTCCGTTCAACCTGATCGGCATTCAGGGCTTTTCCGCCACAGGTGCGGGCGCCGCGTTTCTTCCGTTCACACTCATCATGGGAATTCTTTCCCGATGGTCCGGCGCGCTCACGGATCGCTATGGAATGCGCGCGCCGCTGACGGTAGGTCCCGTGATTGTGGCTGGCGGGTTCATTCTGCTCGCGGTGCCGGATGTCGCGCAGTCGTACTGGACCAGCTACTTTCCCGCGATGGTCGTGCTTGGGCTTGGGATGGCCGTTACGGTCGCCCCGCTCACTACCGCGGTCATGGAATCCGCCGGCGACCGGCACAGCGGTGTGGCATCTGCCATCAACAACGCGACAGCGCGCATTGCGGGCATGGTTGCGGTGGCGGTGCTCGGGGCGCTAGCTGTTGGCGTTTTTCGCGAGACGCTGGTGGAGCAGCTCGCAGAAGCGCGCGTCCCCGTGGAACTGAGAGAGGGTGTGCTCGCGGAGGCTTCGAAACTCGCTGAAGCGAAGGTGCCCGCGGGGTCGGCCGAAGACGATCGCGCGATACTGACGCAAATCCTCCGCGAGTCGTTCTTGCACAGCTTTCGTATCGTCATGCTGTTGATGGCCGCGATGGCCCTTGCAGGCGCTGTCTGCGGGTGGTGGACGATGCCGGCGGCGACGCGCCGGCGTGCAGAAGCGCCTTCCGTCAGGCGCTAGAACAACACAAACGTCAGCAGTTGCTCGCAGGAGGCGCGAATGCGGCGCTGATCTCTCGGCCGTGCGCTTTGGCGCTGTGTGCAATGCGGTGATCCTTCTTGTACGCGATGCAAGATCGCTGCTCGCGCTCGCGATCTGTGCGTAATCACGCTGCAGAGCAGACGGAACGTGTATTGCTTGTCTTTGGGCGTCCACTCCAGCATTTGCTCTTCGTCCAGTCATGGGAACGCCCGAACTTCTCGTCGACGACAGACGCGATCTGCCTCGCATACCGGTGAATCCTGATCGGGACGCGCACATCGAATTAGCGTCCCGTCGCACCCTGGATCAGATGTGGCACCGTGGCCTCTACCTGATGCTTCAGCGCCTGCGCGGGCGACCCGTCGGCGCGTTCGTGCGCCGTCTGCAAGGCTGGGAACGAATGAGTCGCGTGGAATTCGAAGGTCTTGCTCACGCGCATCTCGAGCAGGCACTTCGGTACGCCCGGCGGTACGTTCCGCTCTACTCAAGCGGAGCATGGAGTGCTGAGCGCCGCACGTCGAGTGCGGAGGACATCCGCTGCTGGCCTGTTCTGGAACGGCAGACCGTTCATGCAAAGATGCACGAGCTTCTGGCCTCACGTGTAATTCCGGGCAGGTACTATCGACAGAGCTCCCACTCGACTGGCGCACCCGTACGGGTCGCCGTGAATCCGCAAAGTGCGGCATGGAGTTGGGCGAGCGAGTATCGAGCGATGCTCTGGCACGGCGTCCCCATCGGCGTGAGGACGCTCATGCTCGTGGGTGTCGATCATCCGATGACCGACTGGGTCAAGAATTGCAAGGTATTCCGTACCGGCACGCTCACTCGCGCCGGAATGGACAGCGCCGCCAGCTATCTCATGAAGGCGCAACCTGTGCTGTGCTCCGGGCTGCCCTCCGCGGTCACGCAGTTGGCGCGCCATGTGCGCGCACGCCATCCGCATGCAGGGCCGGTGCTGGTGCCGTTCGTGAAGGTTGGTGGAGAGCAGCTGTATCCCTTCCAACGTGAGGAGATACAGCGGCACCTGGGCGCGCGCGTCGTTCAGTTCTACGGCTGCACCGAAATGGGTTCCATCGCCGCGGAATGCCCGCACGGCTCGCTGCACATCTTTTCAGAGAACGTGCACGTGGAGGTGTTTCACGGGAACGAGCCGGCTCCGCCGGGCGAGGTGGGCGACCTCGTCCTGACCTCACTGACGAACAGGGCGATGCCCCTCGTTCGCTACCGGGTCGGCGATCGCGGTCGCATTGCGCCGGAGCCGTGCCCCTGCGGCCTGCCACATCCCGTCCTCACCGACCTGACCGGACGCACGGTCGATGTATACGCAACGGCAGATGGCCGACAGATTCATGCCTCGGCAGTCGGCGAGGGCATTGGTCGCGTCATGGCATCGTTTCCGCCGGGTGAGTTTCGCAACCTGGTGCTCGAGCAGGTGCGGCCGGATTGGTGGCGAGTGCTCGTGGAACGTGACCAGGAGATCGGCGCAGCGCTGTCGTCAGCGCTGGCGGATGCGGTTCGAGCGCCGTTTGGCGCGCAGTGTCGGGTGGACGTGGAGCGGGTGCCGTTCATCTCGAGGGAGCGCTCCGGAAAATTCCGGTACTACCGCAGAGAGCACCAAGTGAGCCCAGAAACACCGTCGCACTATTGACCGCGTCTCGCGGAGCAGGGAGGTTCACGTGTCGGCGTTCCGTCGCGCTCTGCGCACGTTCGGCAGGATTCTCCGCACGCGCTACCCGGGGTTTCTCCTTGGCTTGCCCGTGCGTGCAGGGGAGATCCCCATCTTCAACTACCACGACGTGGAAGGTCCCGAGCTGCGCGGCGACCTGGAGTTTCTCGCGGCGAACGGCTATCGGACGCTCACGCTCGAGGAGTTTCTGGCGCGCCAGGGCGTGTCCCGAAATGGGCACGAGGTGCTTCTCACGTTCGACGATGCACGCGCGAGTGTGGCATCCGTGGCGCTGCCCCTTCTGCAGAGCTTCGGGGCGCACGCCGTGCTGTTCGTTCCCACGTACTGGATAGGCGAGCTCGACAGACGATCACCAGAGGCGGCGCTCTTCATGTCCTGGAACGACGTGCGCAGATGCCAGAGCAGCGGTGTGTTCTCCATAGAATGTCACGCGCATCGTCATGCATTGGTGCACACCTCGCCACATCTTGTCGGATTTGTGAGCCCGTCCATGCGCGCGCGGTACGACGTGTATGACTGGCCGATGCGCGATGCCGGCGGTGAGCAGCAGCTTGGCTATCCGCAACTCGGCACGCCCGTCTATGCGGCAGCGCCGCTGCTCTCCACGAACCGCTGCTATCTCGAAAGCGTGCATGTGGCGCGTGCCTGCCAGGCACACGTGGAAGCCGAGGGAGGTGCGAAATTCTTCGATTCCAGGCACGCCCACAGGGCGCTGTGCTCGCTGCATGAACGCGGTATGGCACGGGATGGCGGGCGATTCATGGATCGGGCTTCGCTCACGAGACTCGTCGCGTCGGAGTTCGAGCAGTCCTGGGACGCCTTCGCACGGCACTTGCGATCGCGGCCCCGGTGCTTTGCGTTCCCGTGGATGGTGGGGTCCATGGCGGCCCTGCGCATGGCGCGAGAGATCGGGGCGGTCGCGGTGTTCGGATGCGCGCTCGACTACCGCTACGAGCGGCGGCGGGATCTGCCGGTTCGCGTGTTCGGCCGACTGAAATCCGACTGGCTGCGCTTCCTTCCTGGCGAACGTCGGGCGCGGCTCACCTCGGTGCTCGGCCGGAAAGTGGCCACGTTCGCCTCGCTCCAGAACATCGCTCACTGATGGAGGGTCTGCGTATGGGAAGTCGAACGATCGCGATCATGGGCCGCGCAGTTGACCAGGACGATGGCATCGGCGTGTATTGCATCAACCTGCTGCGGGAGATGTTCACGATCGACAGGCACACCCGTTACGTGATGCTGCTGTCCACGGGGAAACATCGCACGCTCTTCGCGGACATGCCGAATGTGGAAACGTACGTGCTGCCCGCCCCGACCAAGTTGCTCTGGGACCAATGGGTGTGCCCCCGTGCCGCGCGGCGGATGAGCGCCCAGATCATCTTCAATCCGAAATTCTCGATTCCGCTGTTCACGCGCATACCCTGCGTCTTCGTGCAGCAGGGCTGCGACTGGTACGTCAATCCTGAAAATTATCCCTGGTGGGACAATCTTTACATCCGCTTGATGCTGCCGTGGTACAGCCGGGCCGCGGCTCGTGTCACGGCGATCTCGCAGGCGACGCTCGATGACCTGCAGAAATACGCACACATTGACGTGCGCGGAACGGTCGTGACCTACGCCGGCATCGCGCCGAACTTCACGCCTCAGGGCGATGCCGCCGAGCAGGCCCGATTCCGGGAGGAGTTCCGGCTGCCGGCGCGTTACATCCTGAGCGTGACCCGTGCGTACCACATCGGGCATGCGAAGCTTCCGCGTTATCCGGGCGGCAACATCGAGCGGCTGATCCGCGCCTATTGCCGATATCGGGCCGCGGGCGGCGACCTGCCTCTGGTGGTGGCCGGGCATCGCATCGAGCCGTACTTGCGCGCGCGAGGCTTCGGGGATCGGGAGCTGCGAGACGTGCACTTCATCGGCTTCGTGCCCAACTCACGAATGCATATGGCCTACCAGCTCGCCGAGTGCTTCGTGGTGACCACGCTCTGCGAAAGTTTCAGCTTTCCGATCGTCGAAGCCTTCGCCTGCGGCTGTCCGGCGATCGTCCCCACCACCTGTGCGAGCCCGGAGATCGCCGGGGGTGCCGCGCGGCTTGTCGATCCCCGGGACGAGGCGAGCATTGCCGCCGCGCTCACGGAGGTGACCGGCTCCGAAACGATACGGGCGGAGCTGCGCATGAAGGGGCTGGCTCGTGCGCGTGACTTCTCGTGGCGCCTCACGGCCGAGCGCACGCTCGCCGTGCTGAACGAGATCGTCCCCGCGCCCGATCAGGTCACCCCGCCGCAGGCGGCCGAGGTGCTTGTGTCTTCACCGTTACAGGATACGGGGACGTAGCCATCCGGACCGTATTCCGTGCATGAGCCACCAGGGCAGCAATGTCACGATGAACAGCGCGCGAGAGGTGAGGGCGATTGCCACGGCCTGTGCCGGATGTACACCGGCCTGGCTGAGCAGTGCGACGAACGCGCCCTCGAACACGCCGATGCCTTCGACCGTCACCGGCAAGCGGGAGACGAGAAGCGTCAAGGGCAGCACACCGAGCAGCACGATGAGCGGGATGTCGATGCCGAGCGCACGCGCCACCGCCCAGTTGAGGGGTATCGGGATCAGCTGCTGAAGGAACGTCATCGCTGTGAATCGGAGAAGCACGCCGGGCCCCGTGCGCAGTGATCGGTAGGCCTCGTGGAGCGACTTCAGTTTCCGCATCACACTCAAGTCGTGCCATCGTGAGGGCACGATCTTCTCGAGCATGTCGAACGCTCGCGGGCTGAACGACAGCACGAACACCAGGATCGCGGCCGAGAAGAAAATTCCGCCCGCTAGAAACCACGGCCAGAAGGTCGCGTATCCGGGTAACCAGTGACGCAGCGCCAGCAGGGCGACGAGCGCCATGGCCATGGCGCTCAGGAAGCCGATGGCGCGCTCGACGAGGATGGATGAGATCGCGTCGGGGAGCGGAACACCGCGTTTGCGCAGTGAGAGCGTTCGTACCGTGTCTGCACCCACTGTCGTCGGGAGGGCCATGCCCCAGAGCATCGCATTGCAATACAGGGCTGTGCCCTCGAAGACCGATAGCGTGTGGCCGCGCGCGGCGAGCAGGCCCAGCCACTTGTAGGTCATGAAGAGCCGGTCGGCCGTGATGATGAGCACGGCGACGAGTGCCCAGCGGACATCGAGCCTGTTCAGCGTCAGCCAGATCTCGTGCGGGTCGGTTACCCAGAACAGCAGGGCGCCGACCAGGAGCACGGCGATGGCCACTTGGAGGGGCTTGCTCAAGCGGGAGCCTCGGAAGAGGGCGTGTGCGTGGGGCGCGAGCGCGGACGGAGCAAGGGTCATTCCTGTGCGCGCGGTGGGGAGTGGCGGG
>JADGHX010000225.1 GCA_019683695.1 Steroidobacteraceae bacterium | reverse complement strand
ACGCTGGCCTGCCTGTTTGGGGGGCGGCCGGGGGGGGGGGCCGCCGCCGCCGCGCTCGGCGCGCTGCGCAGCGCGCTGATCTGATCGCACGCGGCTGAAAGGGAGAAGGCGTGGAGGTTCTGCAGTCACTGCCGCCCACGACGTGGGGGCTCGTCGCGGCGGCCGTCGTGCTGGGCTGGGGGTTGTCGTGGGTCTGGCGCTGGTATCGCGCGCGTCGCGCTCACAAGGCGCTCGTCGCCGCGGTGACGGCCGTTGGCACGGACAGTCTCGTGGACGTGCTCGTGCCGGATGGCATGGGCGGAAACTTCCATGTGGATTTCATCCTGCTCACACCGGTCGGGATTCTCGTGATCGATCTGCGGGATGTTCACGGGAACATCTTCGGCGGCGATCAGATGTCGGAGTGGACCGTGATGAACGGCGCCATTCGCACCACGTTCACCAATCCTCAGAGCGGGCTCTACGACCGGGTCGCTGCGGTGAAGGCGGTGGCGGGTGAAGTGCCGGTCGAGGGGCGCGTCGTGTTCACGCGCAACGGGCGCTTCCCGAAGGGTCTGCCCAAGTGGACGCTCATGATCGACGCGCTGCGTTCGGAGTTTCCGCCCGTGGAGCGCGCGGCCTTCGCCGGCACGGTCGAGCGCTTCCAGGAGGCCTGGCAGCAGCTGAAGAGCGCCGTCACTCCGAGCGGGATGAATCAGCCGCGCCTGTTTTGAGGCGCCGATGTCTGCGCTGGGGAACGCGTTCGTTCGCGGCAGGTGAGGGCGCACCTCGGTTGCGGGGCCTCATGTGCGCCCGGTTGCCCTATCGAGTCTCTCAGCTCCGCGCTGACGCGCATGATCTGCAACCACCAGGGCGACGCCTGCCGTGAGCTTGCGAGCGTGGTGCAGGTGCAGGAACCCGTTTTAGCCCGTGCGCGCTGAAATGCGCGCTCCATGTGCGGGCTGTTGCTCTGTCGGATCGCTCAGCCGCCGCATTGGCGCGCATGACCCGCAAGCACCAGGGCGACGCACGCCGCGAGCTTGCGAGCGTGGTGCAGGTGCAGGAACCCGTTTTAGCCCGTGCGCGCTGAAATGCGCGCTCCATGTGCGGGCTGTTGCTCTTTCGGATCGCTCAGCCGCCGCATTGACGCGCATGATCCGCAAGCACCAGGGCGACGCACGCGGTGAGCTTGCGGGCGTAGTCGAGGTGCAGGAATTCGTTCGGGCCGTGCGCGTTGGAATGCGGCCCGAGCACGCCCGTCACGAAGAACTGCGCGGCGGGGAATTGCTGACCGAGCATCCCCATGAAGGGAATCGTGCCGCCGCCGCCGATATGCACGGCGTCGCGACCGAAGATCTGGCGGGAGGCGTTGCTGAGCGACTGCTCCAGCCAGGGCGCGAAGGCTGGCGCGTTCCACCCGCCTGAACCGGCATCACCGCGGAAGCGCACCTGCGCGCCATAAGGCGGGTCGCGCTCCAGCGTTTCGCGCACGGCCTCCGCTGCGCGCTTCGGGTCGCACGTGGGTGGCAGGCGCAACGAAATCTTCACCGCGACTTCGGGCAGCAGCACGTTCCCCGCAGACTTGATGGGTGGCAGGCCATCGGCGCCCGTCACGGCGAGCGTGGCGCGCCAGGTGGAGTTGATCAGCTGTTCGACCGGATCGTCGGAAACCGGCTGCACACCTTCCGAGAAGGGCAGCTTGCCCGCGATCGTCGAACCGAGCACTTGCGCAGCGGCCTGGATTTGCGAGCGGCGATCGGGCGGAAGCGACACCTGCAGCTCCTCCAGCAGAATGTCGCCGGTGACCGGATTCTCGAGCCGACTCAGCAACTGCTGGATGATGCGGAAGGGTGTGGGCGCGATGCCGGTGGCCATTCCCGAGTGCACACCTTCTTCGAGCACACGCACGCGCAGCTCGCCGGTGAGATTTCCGCGAAGGGACGTCGTGCACCAGAGCTGCTCGTAGTTGCCGGATTCCGCATCGAGGCAGACGACCAGAGACGGGTTGCCGAGAGACTCACCCAGTGCCTTCAGATGTGCAGGCAGGTGAACGCTGCCACTTTCCTCCGAGGCTTCGATCAGCACGACACAGCGCGGCAGCTTCACGTTCTGCTCCTTGAGCGCCGCGATGGCCGCCAGGGAGCTGAACGCGGCGTATCCATCGTCCGCGCCGCCCCGGCCGTAGAGCTTTCCGTCCCGGATCACCGGCTCCCACGGACCGAGGCCGGGCAACCAGCCGGTGAATTCGGGCTGCTTGTCGAGGTGACCATAGAGGAGCACGCAGTCCGGCAGCTCGCCGGGAATGTCCACGAGTACAACGGGCGTGAGCCCCGGCAACCGACGCACCTCCACGCGCATGCCGGGAATCGGCTGCGCCCGGCACCAGTCCGCGATGAGGGTCACCGCGGCATCGATGAACCCGTTGCGCTCCCATTCCGGGTCGAACATCGGGGACTTGGCAGGGATGCGAACGTACGCCTGCAGGCGTTCCACGATGGAGCCCTGCCATTGCCGGCCGATCGATTCGAGCACGCGGAATGCGTCCATGGAAAGCCTCTAAAGTCAGTTAAAGCGGTAACTTACGGGTGAATGCTCACGTGATATCTGGCAAGCGGAAGAACCGCCGGGCCGTGGCAGTCGTCGCTTGCGCGAGGGACTCGACGGATTCTCCCCGGGCGCGCGCGACCGTGGCGGCGATGTGGGGAAGATACGCCGGCTCGTTCCGCCGGGAAGTGGGCCGGGGCTCGAGGTCGCGGGGCAGGAGATACGGCCCGTCCGTCTCCAGCATGAGCCGCTCGGCCGGGATCTCGCGCGCGAGCTCCAGCAAGTGGCGTCCGCGGCGCTCGTCGCAAATCCATCCCGTGATGCCGATGAAGAGCCCCAGCTCCAGATACGCGCGCAGTTCCGCAGCAGTGCCGGTAAAGCAATGCGCCACGCCGCCCGCGTCCAGCGCACGTGGATGCTCCTTGAGAATGGCCAGGAAATCCGCGTGCGCGTCTCGTTGGTGGAGAAACAGCGGTTTGCCGACGCGCGCCGCCGTTTCGAGCTGGCGCGCGAACGCCTCGCGCTGCACATCTCGCGGCGAGTAGTCACGGAAATAATCGAGGCCGCACTCGCCGACCGCGACGACCTCCGGTTGCCGCGCAAGCTGCTCGAGATCGTCGGCCAGCTCGCTCGTCAGCTCGGTGGCGTGGTGAGGATGCACGCCGGCCGTGGCGAAGAGGCGGGTGGGATGCAGGCGTGCCAGCTCGACGGCTTTGTGAGAGCCTTCGCCACTGGCGCCCGTCACCACCATCTGCACCACGCCCGCCGCAGCGGCGCGCTCCAGCACAGCCGGGCGATCGCTGTCGTAGCTGTCGTGCGTGAGGTTGATGCCGATGTCGATGAGGGCCGGTGAGACTGCCGTCGCGCCTGCCCCGAAAGGGCGTGTGTTAGGGTTCGTCATGCTCGGGCGCATTGTACGGAACACAAGCGAGCGATTCAGATGCCAACATCCTTCGCTGCCCTCATGAAAAGGGCGTCCCGTCGACGGGTCGAAGAAGACCTTCGTGCCAGCGGGTTCGTGTCGCGATCCCGCCCCGCGACCCTCGTGCTCCTGGTCGTGACCGCGTTACTGTCGTACCAGGGCTTCGCGGTCGAGAGTGAGTGGCTGGATATGGAAGGCCGCATCGAGTACGCCTTCTACACGGAAGACGCTCGTGCCCTGCGCGACATCGCCGCCCAGCTGGCCCGAAACGAAGCCACGCAGGAGCCGCTGAGCGCGTACTACGCGGGCCTCGCAAACTACCGCCTTGCGCTTGTGCTTGCCTCGCGCGACAAGGAGCACGCGAAGGACGCCATCGAGCGCTGCATCGATCGTCTGAGCGGCTCGCTCAAGGCCCAACCCGATTTCGCGCCCGCACTTGCGTTGCAGTCGGCCTGCCTGCGCACCGCCTCGATCCTGAGCCCATGGAATCCCCTGGCAGGCACGAGGAGCGCCGGGCAGATGGCGCGCGCGTCGAAGCTGGCGCCGCGCGATCCGCGCGTGCTGCTGCTGCAGGCCCTCGAGAAAGGGGAGAGCGGCCCGATCGACGATGAGGCGCTTGCGAAGCTTCAAGAGGCGGCCGCCGCCTTCGAAGCGGAGCGGCACGCCGTGGAGCACGCGCCGCGCTGGGGCGCGGCGGAAGCCTACGCCCATCTCGGGCGCGGGTACCTCGAGCGCGGCGACGTGCTGGCCGCGCGTGACGCCCTCGAACGTGCGCTGCTCATTGCGCCGGATTTCGCGCTCGCGCGGCGGCTGCTGATGGAGATCACGTCCGGCTGAGCGACTGAAGCGCGCGGCAGAGCGCCTCGACGTCCGCTTCGGGCTGATCCCAGGACACGACGAAGCGCGCGCAGCCGGAGCGCTCGGCGCCCCAGTCGTAGAACTCGAACCCGGCCGCACGCAACGTGCGTTTCCCCGCGTCCTCCAGCTGCAGGAAGATCTCGTTGGCTTCCACCGGGTACAGCAGCGCGGACCCCGCGGCGGCGCCGATCTTCCGGGCCAGCGCGTTCGTGCGCGCGGCGTTGCGCTTCCACACGCCACTTTGCAGGTACGCCAGCAGCTGCGCCGAGACGAAACGGGATTTCGAGATCAGGTGTCCGGCGCGCTTGCGGCGCAGCTCGAAATCGCGCACGAGCTGCGGATCGAAGAAGATCACCGCCTCGGCGGCGAGCGCGCCATTCTTCGTGGCGCCGAAGGAGAGCACATCCACCCCGGCGCGCCAGGTCATGTCCGCCGGCGAGCAACCCAGGAACTCGAGGGCGTTCGCGAAGCGTGCGCCGTCCATGTGCACTTTCAGGCCATGGCGACGCGCGATGTCGGTGAGCGCGGCGAGATCGTCGAGCCGGTAAGAGGTGCCCAGCTCAGTGGCCTGAGTGAGCGTCAGCGCGGCCGGCTGCACGGTATGCACGGAGACGGGGATCGCCTCCAGCGCGGCCTGCAAGGTTTCCGGCGTCATGCGCCCGTTCTCGCCGGGCACGAGCACCAGCCGCGCGCCATTGGAGAAGAACTCCGTCGCTCCGCACTCATCGCTCACGACGTGAGCCTGCTGGTGCGCGAACACGGCGCCGTAAGGCGGCGACAGCGTGGCAAGGCTCAGGGAATTCGCGGCGGTGCCCGTCACGACCGGGAACGCTCGCACTTCGCGGCCGAAGTAGTCGCTGAAGACGCCGTCCAGCTCACGTGTCCATTCGTCGTCTCCGTACGCCTTCACGCGCCCGGTGTTCACGCGCGTGAGCGCTTCCAATATTTCGGGGCAAGCGGTTGCCGTGTTGTCGCTGTAGAACCTCACACGTCACTCCTGGCGCCAGCGGAACGACCAGGCGCCGAATGCAAGGAAAGCCAGTGCCGTGATGGCGAGGTACGCAAGATGCACGCCGATGGCGCTGACACCGGCGCCGTCCAGCATCACGGCGCGCGCCGCATCCAGCAGGTGCGTGAGTGGGAACACCTGCGCGATCCACCGCACCCATTGCGGCGAGCCTTCCAGCGAGAACCAGATGCCGGACAGCAGCATCATGGGCCAGGTGAGGATGTTCAGCAGGCCGCTGACCAGTTCCTCACTCGAGAAGCGCGCGGCGATGGTGAGACCGAGCGCGATCATCGACAGCGCGCCCAGCACGACCAGAAGGAGAAGCAGCAGCAGGCTCCCCTGCGAATGAAAGCCGATGATGGGCGCAATGGCGGCGTACAACGCGCCCGTCACGACGAGGGTGATGCAGAGCCGGGACAGCACCTGCGCGGTCAGGAACTCGAAGGCCGAAAGCGGCGTGGCCTGCAGCCGCTTGAGAAAGCCGCTCTTGCGGTATCGGAGGACGACGTACCCGACGCCGAACAGGCAGCTGAACATGAGATTCATGCCGAGGATGCCCGGGAAGAGCCAGTCGACGTAACGAACGGCCTCGCCCGTCACGGGCTGCCGGTGCGCCTCGGGGTCGGTCTGCAGCAGCAGTTTCTCGACGATGTAGCCCTTGGGCGAATCGGGATTCACCCAGTACCGCACGCCATCGTGCAGGTCGAGCAGCAGGTCCAGCTCATGCCGCGACACCTTGTGAATGGCGTCGGCCTCACGCTCCGCCGGAACGAAATCGACGAAGCGCTCGCTGAGGAACGGATGCGCGTCCTTCTCGACCGTGGCACCGAGCACACCCACCTTGAAGAGCGGCCGCTCGTTTCCGCCGAACACGAAGCTCATGCCCACGATGAGCGCCACGGGAAAGAGGAACGTGAAGATGAGCGTCGCGCGGTCCCGGAAGAATTCCAGATTGCGCGCGTGCCACACCGCGATGAGGCGCTTCATCATGCGCGCAGCTCCTTGCCCGTGAGCTCGAGGAAGAGGTCTTCCAGATTGGGCGGACGGATGCGCAGGTCCTTCAGGGGCACGCGCGCATCCATGAGTGTGCGGAGCGTGCCATCCAGATCGTCCGTGGTGATTTCCACCCGGTCGCTCGATTCAATGAGTCGCAAGGGAAGCTGCCGCGCGGCCGCCGGAAACTCCTGCCGCGGCAGCTCCAGCAGCACTTCGGCGAAATGCTCGCGCAGCAAGCGCTGCGGAGGCCCCTGCGCAATGATGCGGCCCCGATCCATGATCGCGATCTCATCGCAGAGGAGCTCGGCTTCTTCCATGTAATGCGTGGTCAGGATGAGCGTCTTCCGACGCGCCTTGATGGATTGCACGAGATCCCAGAAATTCCGGCGTGCCTGCGGGTCGAGGCCCGTGGTGGGCTCGTCGAGGAACAGCACCGCCGGATCGTTCACGAGCGCAATGGCGAGCAGCACACGCTGCAACTGCCCGCCGGAAAGCTTCCGCGTATCGCGCTTCTCCAGCTTTTCCAGCGCGCAGAGGCGGATGACCTCGTCAACCTCCATGCCGCGCGCGTAGAGGCCCCGGAACATCGTGAGGGCCTGGCGCACGGTGAGGAAATCCTGAAGCGCGGTCTTCTGGAAGAGGATGCCCGCTTCCTGCTTGAAGCGCGCCCCGAGCGGCTCGCCGCGATAACGCACCTCACCGGATGTGGGGGCGAGAATGCCCTCCATGATCTCGATGGTGGTGGTCTTGCCCGCCCCATTGGGCCCCAGCAGCCCGAAGCAGATGCCTTCGGGAACCGCGAGTGACAGGCCGTCCACGGCCCTCACGGCGGGATACTGC
>JADGHX010000224.1 GCA_019683695.1 Steroidobacteraceae bacterium | reverse complement strand
ACGTGATGTAGCTCCGTCTCGTGGGCTCGGATATGTGTATAAGAGAGAGCCCATGCGCGTGGCCTCCCCTGTGATGTTGTTCGGATCGACCTGGCCTGCAACCGCGGCCGCGCCGAGACTACGGGGAACGGCGCGCCACGCGCAAACAGGCACTTGCGTTACCTTCAAGACGAAGGCTTCTGTCGGCACACCGTTGCGCACCGTGATCCCGCGCGCGGATCGGCGTGAGCACTTCCGCCAGGTGATGGACCTCATGGAGCTCCCACAGCACCGCCACCCGGTGCTGCAGTTGGCACGAGAGAGGGCCCCCTCGTCGCATGCGACCGCTGTGATGAGCGGATACCGCAGGGCCCGTGGCCGCACGAGCCCCGGCCTGCCCCTACAGGCTGGCAACCAATGCCCCGCGCCAGACCTTGCCCGTGCTCGCAAACCTGCCGCGCTCCGCGCGAGATGAGCGGCTCACATCACCGGTACGGATCTGTACCGGCACGGATCTGCGCGCGATCCGTCGCCCGGAACGGAAACGGGCCCGCAAGGGGCCCGTTTTCACTGGTTCAGGCGTGCGCCGGATCAGGCGGCCGCGGCCTTCTACTTTTTCTTCGGTGCGGCCTCTTCACCCGCGGCGGCGGTCTTGGCTTTCGCCTTGGCGCGGCTGCGCTTCTTCTTCGCGTCGCCTTCCTCCGCGGGCTCGGCGGCGGCCACCGGGCCGTCCACGAGCTGCATCAGCGCCATCGGCGCCGAGTCACCCGGACGCGGCATCAGGTGCAGGATGCGCGTGTAGCCGCCCGGCCGTGACTTGAAGCGCGGACCGAGGTCCTCGAACAGCTTCGTGACCACTTCGCGATCGCGCAGACGCGAGAACGCCACGCGACGGCTCGCCTCGCTGTCCTTCTTCGCGAGCGTGATGAGCGGCTCGACCACGCGACGCAGCTCCTTGGCCTTGGGCAACGTGGTGCGAATGGTCTCGTGACGGAGCAACGAGACGCTCAGGTTCCGCAGAAGCGCATGCCGGTGCGAGCTGTTTCGCGAGAGCTGCCGGCCGGAAAGATGATGACGCATACAAAAACCCTTCGAATCGTTCTTCGACCCCGCGCGGCGTGCGCCCCGACCGGCGCAGGCCTGCTACGGAGACACCGGCCGCGTCGCGCTCCCGCGCGGACGCGGCCCGCGCATTCAGATCACGTCCCGCTCGTCGTCGTGCTTCAGGCCCGCCGGCGGCCAGCCTTCCAGGCGCATGCCCAGCATCAGGCCGTGGCTCTGGAGCACTTCCTTGATCTCGGTGAGCGACTTCTTGCCGAGGTTCGGCGTACGCAGCAGCTCCACTTCCGTGCGCTGAACGAGATCGCCGATGTAGTGGATGTTCTCGGCCTTGAGGCAGTTCGCGCTGCGCACGGTGAGCTCGAGCTCGTCCACGGGACGCAGCAGGATCGGGTCGAACTGCATCTCGGAGACCTTCTGCGCGGACTCTTCCTCGCCCTGCAGATCCACGAACACCGAGAGCTGATCCTTCAGGATGCTGCCAGCGCGGCGAATGGCCTCCTCCGCGTCGATGGTGCCGTTGGTCTCGATGTCGATGATGAGCTTGTCGAGGTCCGTGCGCTGCTCGACGCGCGCGGCATCCACGGAATACGTCACGCGGCGAACCGGCGAAAACGAGGCATCGAGCTGCAGACGCCCGATGGGCCGCGTCTGCTCCTCGAAGGCGGCGCGCTGCACGGCGGGGCGATAGCCGCGGCCGCGCTCGACGCGCAGGGTCATGTTCAGCTCGCCGGCCTTGGTGAGATTGGCGATGACCAGCTCCGGATTCACCACCTCGATGTCGTGATCCGTCTGGATGTCGCCCGCGAGCACGGGGCCCGGGCCCTTCTTGTGCAGGCGGAGCTCGGCGCTGTCGCGCGTGTGCATGCGCAGGGCCACGAGCTTGAGATTCAGCAGGATGTCGACGACGTCTTCCTGCACGCCTTCGATGCTCGTGTACTCGTGCAACACCCCGTCGATCTCGACTTCGGTGATGGCACTGCCCGGCATGGAGGAGAGCAGCACGCGACGCAGCGCGTTACCGAGCGTGTGACCGAAGCCCCGCTCGAACGGCTCGATGACCACACGCGCCTGGCGGGGCGCAATCGGCTGCACCTTCACCACACGCGGCTTCAGAAACTCTGCGACTGAACCCTGCATTGCACGCTACCTTGCCGGCGATTTCCGGCCTTGGGCGAGGCCGACGGCCCCGCGACTGAAGTCAGTACTGACTGAAGTTCGAGTCCGCAAAAGCGGCGCTCACAGGCGCGCCCCGCGCCCGCCACACCGCTTTCCGCTGACCGTCTTCGATCCGACCACCGGGAGTCCCTGCTTCCGGGTGCCGGACCTCATGATCCCAACATCCCATCCGACGGCGGCGCGAGGGCGCCGCGACGGATCGATTACTTCGAATACAACTCCACGACCAGGTTTTCGTTGATGTCCGGCAGGATGTCGTCCCGCGAGGGCACCTGCTTGAAGACACCGCGGAATTCCTTGTCGTTGACTTCCACCCACTCGGGGAAGCCCACCTGCTGGGCCACGTTGAGCGCGCCCGCGATGCGCAGCTGCTTGCGCGCCTTCTCGCGGATCTGCACCACATCGCCCGGCTTGACCTGATACGACGCGATCGACACGACCTGGTCGTTCACCATGACGGCCTTGTGGCTCACCAGCTGCCGCGCTTCCGCGCGCGTGGAGGCAAAGCCCATGCGATAGACCACGTTGTCCAGCCGGCACTCGAGGAGCTTGAGCAGGTTCTCGCCCGTGGCGCCCGAACGGCGCGCGGCTTCCACGTAGTAATTGCCGAACTGACGCTCGAGGACGCCGTACATGCGGCGCAGCTTCTGCTTCTCGCGCAGCTGCAGACCGTAGTCGGATAGTCGGGTGCGACGCTCACCTTTCAACCCACCCGGGGGCACGGTGAACTTGCACTTGTTCTCGAGCGGCTTGATGCCGCTCTTCAAAAAGAGGTCAGTGCCCTCGCGGCGGGCGAGCTTGCACTTCGGACCGACGTAACGAGCCATTCGCTCTTTCTCCTAGACGCGGCGCTTCTTCGGCGCGCGGCAGCCGTTGTGCGGGATGGGCGTGACGTCCGAGATGCTCGTGATCTTCAGGCCACAGCCATTCAGGGCGCGCACCGCGGACTCGCGCCCCGGGCCGGGGCCGCCCACGCGCACTTCCACGTTCTTCACGCCGTGCTCCTGCGCGGCACGACCGGCCTTCTCGGCCGCCACCTGAGCGGCAAAGGGCGTGCTCTTGCGGGAGCCGCGGAAGCCGCAGCCGCCGGACGTGGCCCACGACAGGGTGTTCCCCTGGCGGTCCGTGATGGTGACGATGGTGTTGTTGAAGGACGCGTGCACGTGCGCGATGGCATCGAGCACGTTCTTGCGAGCCTTCTTCGGCTTCTTGCCGGCCGCGCCGGCCTGTGATTTCGGATCAGCCATAAGTCTCTATCAGCCCTTACCCGGAGGGGCGTTCAGTTTCACGGCCTGCTTGCGCGGCCCCTTGCGGGTGCGCGCGTTGGTGCGCGTGCGCTGGCCACGGACCGGCAGGCCGCGCCGGTGGCGCAGGCCCCGGTAGGAGCCGAGGTCCATGAGGCGCTTGATGTTCATGGACACCTCGCGGCGCAGGTCGCCCTCGACGGGGAACTTCGCAAGCTGCGAGCGGATGGCGTTCACCTCGGCCTCGGTGAGGTCCTTCACCTTCGTGCTGGGGTCGATGCCTGCGGCCTCGCAGAGCATGCGTGCACGGGAGCGACCGACGCCGTAGATGTGCGTGAGGCCCACCCACACGTGCTTGTTCATCGGAATGTTGATACCGGCTATGCGTGCCATGTCTTCCAGCCTCGCCGCGGCGCCGCTGCGAAAAAGCGCGGCATTCTACGGCAATTTACGTTCGAATTCCCCTGCAATTCCTCTCGGAACGCCTGCCAGGCCTAGCCCTGCCGCTGCTTGTGGCGCGGATCGGAGCAGATGACGTACACCACCCGGCGGCGGCGCACGACCTTGCAGTTCTTGCAGATCTTCTTAACGGACGGACGAACCTTCACGATTTGAGTCCTCTGTTAACGGAAGCCGCGGGTGACGCCGGCCTCCTTCAGCTACCCGACCCGCTGCGGCCGTAGCCGAGCAGGTTCGCCTTCTTGAGAAGGCCCGGGTAGTGATGCGACATCAGGTGCGCCTGGAGCTGCGACATGAAGTCCATCACGACCACGACCACGATGAGGAGCGAGGTGCCACCGAACTGGAACGGCACGCCCGCCCACGAAATCAGGATCTCCGGCAGCAGACACACGCCCATCACGTACAGGGCGCCCCAGAGCGTGAGCCGTGTGAGCACCTTGTCGATGTAATCGGCGGTCTGCTGACCCGGGCGGATGCCCGGAATGAAGGCGTTCGACTTCTTCAGGTTCTCGGCCGTGTCCCGGGCATTGAACACCAGCGCCGTGTAGAAGAAGCAGAAGAACAGGATCAGCAGGGCATAGATCACCAGGTGCAGCGGCTGCCCGTACTGCAGCGCCGTGGCCAGGTTCTGCAGGAACGCGCCGAAACCGCCCTCGGCCCCGGTGCCGAAGAAGCCGGCGATGGTGGCCGGGAACAGCAGCAGGCTCGACGCGAAGATCGGCGGGATCACGCCCGACATATTCAGCTTGAACGGCAGGTGGCTGCTCTGCCCGGCGAACATGCGCCGCCCCACCTGGCGCTTCGCGTAATTGACCGTGATGCGACGCTGGGCGCGCTCCACGAAGACCACGAAGGCCGTGACGCCGGCGACGGCGATCACCAGGAACAGCGCGAACGGGCCCTGCATCTCGCCGCTCGTGATCATGTCCGCGGTGTTGCCCACGGCACCTGGAATGCCCGCCACGATGCCGGCGAGAATGATCATGGAGATGCCGTTGCCCACGCCGCGCTCGGTGATCTGCTCACCGAGCCACATGAGGAACATGGTGCCGGTGGTCATGGTGATGGTGGCCGTGAACAGCCACTGGAACCCCGGACTGAGCACCAGCCCGCCGTTCTGCAGGGCCACCGCCGCCGCGAACGACTGGAACGCGCCGAGGACCACCGTGAGGTAGCGCGTGTATTCGGTGAGCTTGCGCCGCCCGGATTCGCCTTCCTTGCGCCATTCCATGAGCGTCGGCACGACCATGGACATCATCTGGATGATGATGGACGCCGAGATGTAGGGCATCACGCCCATGGCGAAGATGGACAGGCGCTGGAGCGCGCCGCCCGTGAACATGTTCACCACGCCGAAGATGGTGTTCGACTGGTCCTCGAAGAACCGCGCCACCTCGACCGGGTTGATGCCCGGGGTGGGGATGAACGTGCCGATGCGGTAGACGATGAGGGCGCCCAGCAGGAACAGCAGGCGGCCGCGGATCTCCCCAAACCGGGCAGCATCGCCTATGACGGAGGCGGGATTGCTGGTGATCGACGGAGCTGTGGCCACGTGTTGAACCTGGGTTGGTGGTGCGGAACGCCCCTTACTCGAACTTGCCACCCGCGGCTTCGATCGCCGCGCGCGCACCCTTGGTGGCCGCCACGCCCTTCAGCGTGACCGCCTTCGTGATCTCCCCGGAGAGGATCACCTTCGCCTGCTCAGCAAACACCGGGACCACCCCCGCCTGCTTGAGCGCGGCGAGATCGATCACCGGAGCATCCACCTTGGCGAGCTCCGACAGGCGCACTTCCCCACGCGTGGCCTTGAGGGCCGAGCGGAAGCCCACCTTCGGCAGACGGCGCTGCAGGGGCATCTGGCCGCCTTCGAAGCCGACCTTGTGATAGCCACCCTTGCGCGCACGCTGGCCCTTCACGCCACGTCCGCAGGTCTTGCCCTGGCCGGCGGAGGCGCCGCGGCCGACGCGCAGGCGCGGTCGTTTGGATCCCGGGGCCGGCTTGATGGTATTCAGTTGCATGACTTTGACTCGCTATCGAAACAATGCCCGTTCCGCCGCGGCGGCTCAGGCCGTTTTCTCGACCTTCAGGAGATGGATCGCGGCGTTGATCATCCCGCGATTCTCCGGCGTGTCCTGCACCGTGACGGACTGGTGGAGCTTGCGCAGCCCCAGGCCCCGTGCCGACGCGACGATGTTCCGGAGCTGGCCCGCGAGGCTCTTCACCAGCGTGACCTTGATCGTGCCTGCCATGTCGCTGTCCCCTCGCGCCTTCAGCCCATGATCTCTTCGAGCGTCTTGCCGCGCTTCGCCGCAATCTCTTCCGGCGAGCGCACGCTCGCGAGCGCACTGATGGTGGCGCGGACCACGTTGATGGGGTTGCGCGAGCCGTAGCTCTTCGCGAGCACGTTGCGCACGCCCACGCACTCCAGCACGGCACGCATGCCGCCGCCCGCGATGACGCCCGTACCTTCGGACGCCGGCTGCATCAGCACACGCGTGGCGCCATGGGAGCCTTTGATGGGGTAGTGCAGCGTGTCGTTCCGCAGGCTCACCGTGATGAGATTCTTGCGGGCCTGGGCCATGGCCTTGGAGATCGCCACGGGCACCTCGCGCGCCTTGCCGAACCCGTAGCCGACGCGCCCGGCGCCGTCACCGACCACCGTGAGCGCGGTGAAGCCGAACTGCCGGCCGCCCTTCACGACCTTCGCCGTGCGATTGACCGCGACCAGCTTCTCGACGAACTCGTCGGCGGCCTGCGCTTTTTCCACTCTTGCCATGGGATTACCTGATCTGAATTGGGGGCTGTGCGCCTGATCTGAATGGGGCTCTCGCGAATCAGAACTCGAGACCGGACTCGCGCGCGGCATCCGCCAGCGCCTTCACGCGCCCGTGGTACTGAAATCCCGAACGATCGAACGCCACACGCGTGACGCCCGCCGCCTTGGCCCGCTCGGCGATGGCGCGACCGACGGCTTTCGCAGCCTCGATGTTGCCGGTGCTCTTCAGACCTTCGCGAACTGCAGCCTGCAGCGTGGAGGCGGCGGCAATCACCTTGGCGCCCTGCGCATCCGTGAGCTGCGCGTAGATGTGACGCGGCGTCTTGTGAACGGACAGGCGTGCGATGCCCAGCTCGCGGATGTGGGCCCGGGTCTTCACTGCGCGGCGCAAGCGCCGGTCTTTCTTTCCGATCTGCATACGTAAAGACCTACTTCTTCTTGCCTTCCTTCAGGACGATCTGTTCGCCGGCGTAGCGCACGCCCTTGCCCTTGTAGGGCTCCGGCGGACGC
>JADGHX010000043.1 GCA_019683695.1 Steroidobacteraceae bacterium | reverse complement strand
CCCCATGTGAAGGAGGCCCGGCCCGTCGTACAGGTACTTATATAGAAATGAATAGAACCCCAGCCCCGTGCCGCGTATGCGTTCGACCACGAACGCCGGAAGATTCAGGCCGCGATGCGTGTAGGCCTTCGGCAGCGCGGCGACGAGCGCATCCAGATGTGAGCCGGTCGTTCCGAGGTCGAGCATGTTCCGGATGGTCGGCTCGAACCCGAGCCTACCGCCGTCGCTCAGAACCTGAAACAGCGCATTCGGCTGCGGCCTGCGCGACTGGAACGCGTACCACGAGACGTAATAGCTCCACGGATTCCTCACCAGCCCCAGCACAGGCAGGTGCGCAAGGGGCGGAGGAATGAGACTTCGAGGCAGGTGGTAACCGATCTGGCGTGCGCCGGGAACGAACCGGAGCAACCCTTCATTGACGAAGGTGCCACCCGACTTGTGCAGATGAAGAAAGACGAAATGATCGGTTGCGATCATGACGATCGGTTCATCGGCAGGACCGCCTCGGGCAGTGCTTCAGCGAGCGCCTGCGGCGCAAACGATACAAGTTACATGTTTCGTCGCTATCCAGAACGGTTGCGATATCACCGTGCGCGACCGCAAGCTGCGGGACATCTTCAAGGCGTTGCCGGGGAAGACCAGCGTCACACGCAGCGCCGGATGTGATCGCGTGACGCCTCAAGCAGGCTGCAGCCGAGGCGAGACCCAACGGCAATAGAAACTCATACGCTTGCACCAGCATGCTTCGAAGGGTTCGCGGCCGCTCTCACGTGCGCGCTGACGTCGGGCCGCTCCACACCGAGGTGGCGGTCCGCTTCGGCGACCATGCCGAGCAGCGCGTCACTCGGAAGGAAATCACAGATCAGGTGCGTTCTGGGAAGCATGGGATGCGCGTTCCACACGGCATGCTCCGCGCAATTGTTCAAAACCCAGACTTCTCCCGCGTGCATCAGATAGCACCAGCCCGCGCAGACCATCCACGCCTGCTCATGCGTTTCGACCGGCATATGCAAACGCAGACTCTTCGCAAAATACGGCGCACGGTCGATGTGCGGAGGAATTGCGGCACCGGCAGGCAATTTCGCAAGCAGGCAGCGCAGCGGCTGCGCAGGAATCTGCTCGTAAATGATCTCTCGCACGTAGGGCAATTGCGCGAGCAATTCCCGATCCGCTATGGGCCTGGCACCTTCCGCCGGCGCATACCCTCGCAGAAAAACCGCCTCCGCCGCGCTGTGTACGCCGACGCGGCCACCTGTGCTTCCCCATACGTCCCGTGGGAGCGCCGCCACTTCCGCTTTGAGCCGCTCCGCATCCACGTGCAGCCTGAGCCGTGCGCACGCCCCCACCAACGTACGCTTGTCCAGCTCGGGAATACCGGGGAGATCGAGCATCAAGCGCGGTCCATCAACTCTCATCCTCGCGCGGTCGCCACGCCTGCATCAGTTCCTGCTGCTTGCGCGGCGGCACGGGGTCGTAGTGACTGAGCTCCATAGTGAATGCGCCAGTTCCGCCCGTGAGTGACTTCAGCCGGGACTGATACTCAGTGATCTCGGCAAGCGGCACCAGCGCGGTCACCGCGGCCCGCTGACCCGGCCGCGTGTCATTCCCGTTGATGCGCGCACGCTTGGTGGCGAGGTCCCCCGTGATGTCTCCGATTGCCGATGCGGGCGCAGTGATCTCCACCTTCACAACGGGCTCGAGGATGATGGGGTTTGCCTTGTGAATGGCGTCGAGAAACGCCTTGCGCCCGGCCGACACGAAAGCCACTTCCTTCGAGTCCACGGAATGATGCTTGCCGTCATACACCGTGACGCGGATGTCCTGCATCGGAAACCCGGCGACGGCGCCTTCGTTCAGCACCTGCCGCACGCCCTTTTCCACGGCGGGAATGAACTGACCCGGGATGGCGCCGCCCACGACTTCATCCACGAACTCGAACCCCTTGCCGCGTTCGAGCGCCTCCACCCGCAGGAACACCTCTCCGAACTGCCCGGCGCCGCCCGTCTGCTTCTTGTGACGACAGTGTCCCTCGGCGGGCCGGGTGATGGTTTCGCGATAGGGAATGCTCGGCGGGTGCGTCTTCACGCGCACGCCATACCGTTCCGTCATGCGCTCGAGCAACACACGCAGATGGAACTCGCCCATGCCGTACAGCACGGTCTCATTGAGTGAGGCGTGGTGCTCCAGCCGCACACACGGATCTTCCGTCGTCAGCTTGTGAAGCGCATCGGCCAGACGTTGCTCGTCTCCGCGCCGCTCGGGCTCGATGGCAACACCGAGCATGGGCGGCGGGAATGTGATCGATTCGAGGTGGTATTCGTCCTCGTCGTGCGAGTCATGGAGCACGGCGTCGAAATAGAGCTCCTCGATCTTCGAGACCGCGCAGATGTCGCCGGGAATCGCCTGCGGAACTTCGACCGTATCCTTGCCCATCACCTTGTACAGGTGGGCTATGCGAATGGGCTTGCGCGCGTCGCCCACAAACAGTTGACTCCCCGGCCGCACGGTTCCCTGATGCACGCGGAAGATCCCGAGCTTTCCGACGTACGGGTCGAGCGAGATCTTGAACACGTGCGCGACCACGTGCTGCATCGGGTCCGGCGAGACCGTCACGCGCACGGCGCCCGGCTCCCGGCCCTTGCGGAACGGTGGCGGATTGCCCTCGAGCGGATTCGGCATCAGGCGCACGATGATGTCGAACAGCTCGGGGATCCCGACGCCCGTCTCTGCCGAGGTGAAGCACACCGGCACGAGGTGACCCTCGCGCAACGCCTTCTCAAAAGGGTTGTGAAGTTGCTCCGGTGACAGCTCTTCACCCTGCTCCAGATACAGGGCCATCAGCTCCTCGTCGACCTCGACCACCTGGTCGATGATCTGCGTGTGGGCCGCTTCGACGCTGGAGAAATCCGCCGTCCTGCCATTCGGCTGGAAGAAGCAGTCCACGACGCCATTGCCGCCGTCGCACGGCAGGTTGAGCGGCAGGCACTCCGCTCCGAAGATCTCGCGCACCTGCCGGAGCACCTCCTCGGGTTGCGCGTCCTTGCTGTCGATCTTGTTCACGATGATCAGGCGGCACAGGCCGCGATCCCGCGCGAACTCCATGAGCCGTTCCGCCACGGTATCGACCCCGGCGCTCGCACTGATGACGAGCGCAACGGACTCCACCGCTTCGAGCACGGAGAACGTGCGGCCGAGAAAATCCGGATAGCCCGGTGTGTCGACCAACGTGAAATGGTGCGATCCGGAATCGAAGCTGCAGAGGGCGGTATCGATGGAATGCTGCAGACGCTTCTCCTGCGGATCGAAGTCCGACACCGTGGTACCGCGTTGCAGGCTTCCCTTCGTGCGGATGACGTTTGCCTGGAGCAGGAGCGCCTCGAGCAGGAGCGTCTTGCCGCCACCCGCATTCCCGACGAGGGCGATGTTGCGGATGTCGTGTGTCGTATAGCCCATAGCGCACACCCCAAGGACGTTGACGCTGGAGACGACGACCGGTCTTGTCGCGGGCCGGCAGGGCTTCAAGCCTACTCCCCGACACGCGCGCGAGGCTAGGCGTGACGGACTCAGGGTGCATGGATACGGGCGCATGATCGGCGCCGATCGCGGCCGGCGGACGCGGATCGCCGCCGAGCCGGAGCTTGGTCGACGCGTGGGACGACGCTGACAGCGCTGCGGCCCGTCCGCCGACGCCCCGCCCGTGCATGGCCGACTTCGTCGCGTGGCCGGCACTCGTACCGTGACCGTCTCACCCAACGCCCGCCCGAGGGCACGCACACTCGCTGGAGTGAATTCATGCCGAAACCGCGAACGACACCGAACGAGCACGACAAGCCCGTGTTTCAGCCGAAGGATGGCACGCCGGGCACACCCACACCGGAAGATCCGCGTCAGCGTGAACCGATTCACGACCCGCCGGTCGATCCCGAGCACGACGAGCTCGAACGCGTGAATCCCGTGCGTCAGGCCGGCGAGAGTGCCGAGGACGAGATGGACGCCACGGAGGATCCGGACGACGAGGTGCTCTTCGATGAGAACGGCAAACCCGGGTAACACTGCCAAACCTGATGGGGATGCCAGCTTGGTGGCGGAGGATGCCGCCGCGGTGGCGGCGGCCAACTAGGCCGCCATCGCCGCGGCGAGGCGTCACCGCATCCAGCGGCAGCTGGACGACGCATTGGCCGCGACGTTCCCGGCCAGTGATCCCGTATCAATTGTGACGTCGCAGCGCGAAGAGAGCTGGGACGAGCCCTGAAGGCGTGAGGTGAAAGCCCTGGCGCGTTGAATGGCTCCGCATTGAAGCACCGCGATCGCTCGGGCAAGGACTGCTGGCGATCGACCACAGCACTCTGCAGGGGCGAAAGGAACGCGCTGGCGCGTCAGCCAGACCCGCCGCTGAGGTCAGAAGCGCTCAGCGCCGTTCCGAGGCTCAAGGCGTTCTGAGCTCGAGACCGGACCCCTGACCGTCCACGGTGGTGAGCACGACAGGTCGCCGCCACACGCGGTGCACGTATTCCAGCACCTTGCGACTGCGCTCCGGATCGAGCCCCCGGCCATCAGTGACGTGATCGTGCACCAGCTCCAGGGTGCCATCCACGCGGATGTGTTTTGCCGCAACGCTCGGGGCACCGAAGTTGTATTTCTGATGCAGTAGACTCTCCTGCAGCGCCGGCAGATCGTGCTCCAGCACCTTGATCTGCCCGTCCGATCGGGCGCTGTAGCGGAACAGACCCAGCTCGTCGGCCAGCTCGCGCGTGAGATGGTTGCGCACGAAGCCGAAGTCGTCGTCCAGCTCCATGATCTTGCGCGCCGCCTCGAGCCCCTCGGCCTCGATGATCTTCTCCCAGAGCGAGAAGCCGAGGTGATACGGATTAATGGTCAGCGCAATCTGCTGATCCGCGGCGATGGGACGCACGACATCCGAGTGGCACTTGATCGCATCGAGATACGCCTGCTGCGGAATGAAATCCGCTTCACGCAGCAGCCGGGCGTGCCAGTATGAGGCCCACCCTTCGTTCATGATCTGCGTGGCGAACACCGGGTAGAAGTAGAAGGACTCTTCGCGCACAGCCAGGAAGATGTCCCGCTCCCAGCTTTCCATTTCCGGCGCGTAGGTCGCGATGAACCACAGCAGATCGCGCTCCGGATGCGGCGGCACCGGCGCGCGCTTGCGCACTTCGCCTGCCGTGAAGGGCGCGCTCGGCTCCAGCGCAGCGAATCGCTTGCGAAACTCGTCGTCGACGAGCGGCTTGGGTTCCGGAAGATACTCTGGGTACTTCGGCCTGCGCAGCGGCTGATCGACATCGATGTGCTGTTCGAGTGCCAGGGCCGCATCCAGCACCAGTTCGACGCGATGCCGGCCATATGTGTCGATGGCCTGCTGAATCTGGCGTGCATGGTTCGCGGCATGTTCCACGATGTGCTCGCTCACCTGCTCCTGGCAGCGCCGGAAAAGCAGATTGTTGCGCGAGAAATCCGCGTGACCGAGCACGTGTGCCGTGACGAGTATGTTCTCCGCAAGCCCGTTGCTTTCTGCGAGATACGCGTGCCCCGGGTTGCCGGGGAACACGACCTCGAACAGCCGCGAGTTGCCCATGTGCCGCTGGATGAGCTGATAGATGTAGCGCACGCCGAAGGACCAGTGCGGCATGCGCACCGGCAGCCCGTAGACGGCAATCTCCATCATGAAGCTGTCCGGGACGGCCTCGAAATCGACAGGATGGAACTGCAGACCCGAACGCGCCGCGAGGTCTTCGATGCGGCGAACGTACGCTTTCCAATCCTCGCTCATGGAGAATTCTCGAGCGCCTTGCTTTCGGCGGTGAAGAAGTGCCGGACCGCGCCCCACACATCGTCGTAGTCGTTGAGCGCGTAACTGCCGGCCGGGTAACCCGCGGCCGCAAGCTCTGCGTAGAGCCGGCCGGTTTCGGTGGCGAGCTGCCGTGAGAGGCCCGAAGACACTTCGACGTATCCGGTATAGCACGCATCCTCCGCCACGCTTCGCAGCGCTTCCCGGGCCGCGTGGCCGTCGCCGACGGAGTTGTCGCCGTCCGACGCGTAGAAGAGATAGAGGTTGCAGCGATTCGGGTTGTACCGCTCCGAGATGATCTCGCGCACTTTCAGGAACCCGGTGGAGGCCACCGTGCCGCCCGTTCCGCTCACCTGGAAGAACTCGGGCTCGGTGAACTCCCATGCCTCCGTCGTGTGCGCCACGAACACGGTCTCCATGGAACGGTATTCGCGACGCAGACCCTGCACCACCCAGAAGAAGAAGGACTTCGCGAGCTTGCGATCGCGGTCCGACATGCTTCCGGACACATCCAGCATGAAGAACACCACCGCATGCACCGCCGGCTGCCGGCGTCGCGCGAGTTGGCGGAAGCGCAGATCTTCGTCGGTGAAACTGGGCGTCGCGTGCGGGTTGCCGCGGCGCTTCACGAGTTGCTTGAAGGAGCGCCGGCGATCCAGTCGCGAGCGCGCGCCCCGCCGGTCCCAACCCTCGCGCACCCAGTCCGTGTCTTCGGAGGGGCCGACGCGAGCCTTGAGATTCGGAAGCTGCATTTCCTCCCAGAGCCAGTCGACGATGTCGTCGATCTTGAGCTCGAGCAGGAGCTGGACTTCGCCGCTCTCCTGCCCGCCGGGGCCTTTCTCGCCCGCGCCCCGCTGCCGCGTGGGCCCCTGCAGCACATCGCCCGGCTTGGCCTTGCCCTGGCCGGCGCCCTGCTGATCGTCCGGCCGCCGCAGGCGGAAGTGATAGTGCTCGAGCATGCGCACCGGGACGCGAACCGTCTTGGCGCCATCGTTGATGACGTCCGCGCCGGCCACGATCTGGGGCAGGTGTTCGCGGACGGAATCGCGGACCTTTTCATCGTGGCGGAGCCAGTCACGCGCGCCACGCGAGAACAGCTCGTACCACTTCGTGAGACCGAGAGGAGTGCTGCCGCCGCGTTCGTCCATCAGATTCCCGCGCCTCCGGTGATCGTCTACTCCTGCGCCAGGAGTGTTGTCACGTAGCTGAGCGCCTCCTTGGCACTGTGCTCGTCATAACCATACTCGTTGATCAGCCGCTGCTGCACCACTGAAATCTTCTGCCGCGCATCTTCATCCGGCCGCGCCGTGGACGTGACCAGGCGCAGCACGTCGCGGCGCTCCTCGAACAGATACTGCTCGATCGCCTCGCGCATGCGGGCATGGCTCGACAGCTTGAACTTCTCTCCTGCCTTGAAGGCCACCATTGCCTTGCGCACGACTTCCTGTCGGAAGGAGAGCTTGCCCGAGTCCGAAACCTTGATCTTCTCCTCGACCGAGCGGAGGAAGCGCTCATCCGCCGGCCGCGTCTCGCCGGTGATGGGATCGGTCACCTGACGGTGATCGAGCGATGCCTCCACCTCGTCCAGGTACTTCTCCAGCAACTGCTGCGCTTCCTCTTCGAAGGAGGCGAACATCGCACGGTGCACGTCCTCCTTCACCCAGCGGTTATAGAACTCTTTGCGTGCCGTGACCAGATGATCGATCCAGGCCTTCTTCTGCTTGGAATCGATGCGGGCATCGTGCTCGATGGCATCCTTGAGCGCGAGCAGGAGCTCCATGCTCGTGAGGCTGTGCGCGTTGCTGCGCGTGATCGCGTTCGAGATCGCGTTGATGACGAAACGCGGGCTCACCCCCGTAAGGCCCTCATCCGGCGCCTCCATCCGCAGACGGTTGGCCTCGCTCTCCGGAACGCCTTCCACCGCTTCGCCGGCATAGAGCCGCAGCTTCTTGGCGAGATCGAGCCCTTCGCGCTCGGGTTTGGCGAGCCGCGTGAGTATCGAGAACACGGAAGCGAGATTCAGCACGTGCGGATCGAGATGCACGTTGCGGAATGCCGGCGCGCCCGAGACGAGCTTCTGGTAGATGCGCGCCTCATCGCGATACGAGAGCGCATAAGGCACCTTGATGATGACCATGCGGTCGAGCAGTGCCTCGTTCTCCTTCTCCTGGAGGAACTTGTGGAACTCCGCCAGGTTCGTGTGCGCGAGGATCGTCTCATCCAGGTGGATGAGCGGGAAGCGCGACACCTTGACGTTCTTCTCCTGAGTCATGGTGAGCAGCAGGTAGAGAAACTCCCGCTTCACCTTCAGGATCTCGATCATCTCGAGCAGGCCGCGGCTTGCGGCGTACACCGCGCCAGACCACGACCAGGCGCGCGGATCGCCCTCGTCGCCGATCTGCGCGACCTTGGCGAGGTCCACGGAGCCCACGAGGTCCGCGATATCGGCGGTCGTGGGGTCGTGAGGCGCGTACGTGCCGATGCCCGCGCGCGAGGCTTCCGAAAGGAAGACCCGCTCGACGGGTACGCGCAGGAAGTCACCGTCGAACTCGCGCTCGACGTAGTCGCGCGCCCAGGGCGACAGCTCACCTTCGATGTCGACGCCGTACGTTTCGCGGAACTGCGCCCGCAGGCTCGTGGGCACGAGATTGAGCGGATTCTCCCGCAAGGGGGAGCCCTTGATGGCGTAGAGCGCGCCTTCGTCTGTGCGGCTGTACTCTTCGAGGCCGCGCTTGAGGAGAATGGCCACCGTGCTCTTGCCGCCAGAGGGCGGGCCGAGCAGCAGCAGCAGTCGCCTGCCAACATCCGATCCGGCGGCGGCGGCCTTGAAATACTCAACGAGCCGCGTGAGCGGCTCGTCTATACCGAACAGATCGCGCCGGAACAGCTCGCGTGATCTCGCTGCATCGTCCCCTTCGGCACTTCGACCGTGCCAGCGGAGCATGTCCCAGATGTACTCGTGACTCGAGCGCACCATGGCGCGCGGGTTCGCAGGCAGGATCTCCTCGAGAAACTGCCCGAAGGTGCCTTCCCAGCGCTGTGCGCGGTGATGGCGACTGAAGGAGCTGAGTGAATCGATGAACTCGGAACGGCGGGCCGGATCCGGATGATCAGAAGAAGAAGAGTGCGGTCGCATCGTCCTTCCCTCCCGTGCAGTCAGCGTTGTCGCGCGCGTGAAGCCGGTGTGGCGCCATGAGCTTCAGCCTTAACTTAAATCCATCCTTTGCCACCAAAACGTGATCGTCCTCTCTCTTCGATGCTAGCCGTTCCGATAAGACGCTCACAACGCTCGAACGTTCACCGGGTAAAAGCAAAATGCATTCCTACCCGTTCGTTGCCTGCGCGCACTGCATGCACGTTCAAGTGACTGATTCAGTGCATGCGCGCTCCCGATGCGGGCAGAGACCGCTGCCCATGCGCAACAGCAGTGCGCACGCTCGGTTCGCGTAGAACTGCCCGGGAACGCGAGTGGCGCGCACGCGAACGCCCTCGCGAACACATCAACGGTTGAACAGGCCCTTCAGTTTCTCATCGAGCTTCTTTCTGATGTCCTCCTTCTTCTCCTCCACCTTCTCGTTGACCTGCTTCTTGAAGCGGGACTCGAGGTAGCCCTGCACATCGGGTCGCACCTTCATGTCCGCCAGTGTGCCGCTGATGGTGACGGGAATCTCCGCCGCCTTCAGATCCGCGAGCTGCGCCGAACCCCCTTCAGGAAGCTTGTAGACCTCCGCGACGAGCCGGTAGTCAACTGCCTGAGACTCGAGCGCGAGCGTTCCCTTGCCTCGCGCCTTGATATAGGTCAGATCGGCGACCAGATCGTCGTTGCGCAGCACCCCCTTGTCCACCACAGCACTTCCCGACAGGGCGTTGAACGCCGTGCGCGGCGCTCCTGCGGCACGCTCAGGCAGGGGCTGACGCTTGAACACCGCGAGCGCCCGCTGGATCTCGTACCAGAGATCGAAGCCCATGATGGCGCCATCGGCGACATTGAAGGCGATCTGACCGGACAGTGACTTGAACAGCTCGGCATCGGTTTTGCCGCGGGCAGTCAGCTTGGCACTGGCATCCCCGCGCCCGGCCACCCGATCGGTCTCGAATCCCGCCTTCATGAGCGCGCCGATGTCGATGCCACGAGCGTGCTCGTCCACCGACAGCACCGCCTGCGGTTGCCGTGCATCGAAAATGATGTCGCCGTTGTAGCTGCCGCCAAACAGTTTGGCCTGTGTGGGACCGAGGTGCGCCCGCCCGTCCCGAGCCTCCAGCGGCAGGCGGATGTCGGTGAACGGAAGCTTCGCGACCGTGGCCTGGCCTATGCGGAGCTGGCCGCGCACGTTGAGCTTGCGCACGGCATCGAGCGGCAGCTCCGTGGGCGGCGCTTGGGCCGCCTCGGCCGGGGCCGAACCGCCTCCGCCTTTCGCCTCCTGCGGCTCCGGCTCCATGTAGCGGTCGAGATTGATCGCGTTCACGTCGAGATCGAAGCGCAGCGCCAGGGTCTCGAGGTCGTCCACCGATACCGAGCCCCGCACCCGCGTATCGTCTAGAGTGACATCCAGCGCCGGAAGCGCAAGTTGATTTTCAGTGAGGCGGTAGTCGGTCGCGAGCGCGAAGGCGGATAGCGCCTTGGGATCGCTCGTCACCGGCGGCTCGATCCCGAAGGACTTCATGAGCTCACGGGCCGACGTGCGTGCGATGGAGAGCTTGCCGCCGATGACGTACTCACCGAAGAGCTTCTCGCCCTGCGCGGTGAGCTCCACGGGCAGCTTGCCCACTTCCACCGCGAAAGTCGCGGGCGCCAGGGTTTCCGCATTCAGGTCCACCGAGACGGCGGCCGATCGCACGCTGAGCTCGAGGGGCTGCGCGCGCTCGGCGCTGGCCGCCTTTGCGGAGCCGGCGGCCGGCGCGCCCTCCTCGGGCGCGCCGAACCACTTGGCGGTGCCTTCAAGATCCTTCAGCTCGAGGCGCGAGCCGTCGTTCAGCATCTGCGCACGGGCTTTCAGGGCCACTTGCGCGACGGTGGGCGCGGCCCCCTCGTCGTAGTCGAAACGGATCTCGGCTTCGGTGGGCGCGTTCCCGCCGAGCGCACCGGTGCGCGCTTCGAGGTTCATGAGGCGCATGACACTCTTCTTCGCCTCATCGCGGTACACCAGCATCGAATTCGTGACATCGAGTCCGGCGATGGTTGCCTGGGTCGTGCCGCCGGAAGATTCCTCCGTGCTTTCGGACCCGCCGAGATCCTTCCAGTTGTTCTCCTCTTCACCGCGGCTGATGAGGGTGACGGCGAGCCCGTCGATGCCGACGCGGCTCACCTCGACACGCTTGTTGAGGAGCGGCAGCAGCTTCACGCCCACGGTCGCCTTGCGAACGGTGAGAAACGGCTCCTCGCCATAGCCCGGCGGATTGCCGAGCGTGACGTCGTTCAGGTCGATGGCGATCCAGGGGAAGACCTTCAGGCCGAGCTCGCCGCGGATCTGCAGCGGTCGGCCCGTCTTCTCTTCCACGAGCTTCGCGATGTCATCGCGATAGTCGTTGGGATCCACGAACAGCAGCAGGGCCGCGATACCGATGATGATGAGGCCGACGAGCGCGGCCGCGACGATTCCCGCGATCTTGAGTGCGCGCATGGTGTGAGGTCCGTGAGGCGTAGTCCCGGATGCAAGAGTAGGCGTTGGCGAAACGCGAAACCACACTCTGCCGAGGGGAAAAGATCGCGGACGGTGCCTTTTTTGCATGAAGCCTGCGTCTCCGCTGCACCGGGCCTAAGCGCTTGCGGGCCGTGTTCGCACAGTCCTCCGGACCTGATGGACGGCTGTAGCGCAAGGCATGTGCGGTGCGCGGTGGCTTCTGTGGAGCTGACGGAATCGGTCGGACCGATGCGCACGCGCAGTCCCTCGTGGCAGGCCGTGCGCGTGCTTCCGGAGCTCGGGGTCGCCCGTACTCTTATTAAAGGGGGGTTACAAACACTCTTCTTCAGCCCTCGTTGCCGCCTTCAGCCCTCGTTGGCGCCTTCAGCCCGCGTTGCCGCCGGCCCACGCCCGCCCTTCGCCGGCCATGGCGATGCATCCGGTTGGCACCGATTTCGGCGCGAAGGCCGCCGGCCACTGGCGAGGCGCACGTCGCGGATGCATTCGATTTGCAGATGAGGCGAGCGCCGCTGGGACAGGCTGTCGGGCCTGAACCGCGGAGCACGTCACAAAACACGTCACGCAGGAGCCGCGATCGTACGCATCGTGCACCGAACGGCCATGCGGAAGGCGCAAGCGGTAGCCCGTCACGAAATGCGGGGCCCGTCTCGTTTCTCGCACCCGTCGTGTCCCGACGACACCGGGCTCGCATTAATGTGAATTGGCGCAAGGAGATGGTGCGCCGCCTTCTTATCCTCGTCGTATCCGGTGGAGCGTCCGCTTGCGCCTCACCGGATGCCGTATCGATCCGTCGACCCGCCAATCGTGTGCCCCAGGGGGGACGGTCGTGCGCGAGGGAAAGGCCCGCGTGCAGGGCCGGACAGAGATTGGCCAGCAAAATAAACGAGGGAGTTGTCCTGTGCCCAGTCCATCGCCAGCATCGCGCGGTCTTCCGGAGGGCGGTGCCGAAGGTTCCGCTTCGAACCCGTCATCCGTACGCGCCGCCGCCGAGCTCATCGCGGTCACGACACGCGACGATTTCCTGCTCGAAATGGGCGAAACCCTCACGGGGCAGACCGCCGTGCGCCCGGTCGATTCCATGGCGACCGCGCTCGAGCAGATCGCCGGCTCGCGCAAGGTACAGCTCCTCGCCATCGATGCGCGTGATGTGCAGGACCTGCGCGCAGACGTGGAGCAGCTGAATGCGCAGGCCCCCCACATCGTCACGCTCGTTTTCGCGGAAGCCGAAGCGGAAAAGCAGACGGCCTTCGCGCTGAAGGGCACGAACGTATTCGCCGTGCTCCCGATTCCCATTGACAAGCGCAAGACGGCCGCCGTGCTGGAAGGCGCCATTGCCGATGCCGTTGCACGTCGGCCGGCCGCGCCCGCGCAGCGAGCCGATCGCAGTTCCTCGATCGTTGTGGAGCCGGCGCCGAGCCCCGAACCCGCGTCGTACGCCTCGTCGGACGACACCGGCTCGGGTGGACGCAAGCCGGTCGCATTGATTGGTGGCGGCATCGCGGCTGCGCTGCTCATCGCAGGCGCCGCCTGGTATTTCCTGCAACAGCCCGCGGCACCCACGCCCTCCGCCGCCGATGAGGAGGCGGCCAGCGTCTCGATCTCCGCGGACGCGGCCAACATCTCGGAAGAAGATGTGCAGCCGGAAGCGGCTCCGGTCGTCGACATCCCGCTCGTGGCCGGTACGGTCGATGAGCTGCTGGAGAAAGCCCGCGCCGCCATGCGTGAACGGCGCTACACCGAGCCGGCCAACGACAACGCCCTTGTCTACTATCGATCCGCCGCCACTGCGGACCCGACGAATGGCGAGGCGCAGGACGGCCTGCGTCGCGTGGCATCGGTGTTGAGCACACGCTACGACGAAGCCATGGCGGCAGGTCGCTACGACGAAGCGGCGCTCGCGCTCGCGCATCTGAAGGCCGCAACGCCCGAAGACGAGCAGATCAAGGTGCTCCAAGGCAAGCTCGCGACCGCGCAGATCACGAAGATGCTCGCCGAGAACAATCTCGAGCGTGCAACCGCATTGGTGAAGGGCGCGCAGCTCTCCGGGTCCGTGCCTGAAGCGCAGCTCAACAAGTGGCGTGCCGAGATTTCACGGCGCCAGGAGGAGGCGCGTGTGGCCCGCCTGGTCGACCTGGTACAGGGTCGCATTCGCGAGGGCCGTCTCTCCGATCCCGCGAACGACAGCGCGAAAGCGTACCTGGAACAGCTGGAGCAGCTCGGGCCCTCCGCGGCCGCGGCCCATCAGCGTCTCGCCCGCGATCTTGGCAACGCCTACATGCGCAAGGCCCGCGAGGCCGCGCTGGCGAATCGTGGCAACGAAGCGGATCGCTGGCTCGCCGAAGCCCGCTCCGTCGGGGTGAGCGCGAGTGAGCTGAACGCCTTCCAGCGCGAGATGAACGCCGCGCGCCAGCGAGCTGCGGCCGCCGAAACCGAGCGCCTGGCGGACCTCGCGCGAGACCGCCTGCGCGAGAACAAGCTGACCGAGCCGGCGAACGACAGTGCGGCTTACTACCTTACAGCGCTGATGTCGGCCGACGCGGACCACGCCTACGTGGCCACCGGCAAGCGCGAGCTCGCCGCCAAACTTCTGGAGCGCGCGGGCGCGGCGGCGCGCGAAGGCAAGACCGCGCAGATGGAGGCGGATCTTGCGCAGGCCCGCCGCTGGGGCGCGGACGCGAAGGACATTCAGGCCGTGCAAACGGCCAGTGTGAACCGCCGGCCCGCCACACGAACCAGTAGCAGCGCCGGGAGCGCACGCGCCAACGAACCTGTGGATCTGCAGTCACGGCTCAAACGCATCCGCTATACGCCGCCGGAATATCCGGAGCGGGCGCTTGCGCAGAAGATCACCGGCTCCGTCACCGTAGAGTTCACCGTCAGCAAGGATGGCGAGCCCATCGATGTGCGCGTCGTGGCTGCCGAGCCGGCGGGCACCTTCGACCGTGCGGCGCTCAGTGCCGTGCGCCGCTGGCGCTATGAGCCCGTGGTGATCGACAACGTGCCATACGAGGTTCCGGCACGCACCACGATCCGTTTCACCCTTCCGGGCGAGTGACGCCCGGATCCAAAGCCGCCGCGCGGAGTAGCTTGCAATGAATTTTTCGGGAGCAGATCGAAAGCGCCAGCTCGTCACGGTAGGTGTCGGCACAGTGCTGATGCTCGTGATGGCCGGCGTGCTGATCGCCGGTTTCCGTCTCGCCACGCAGATGAACGCGAATGTCGCGGCACTGCAGACGGCGAGCGCGCTTCAAACCTATCCGAACACGCTTGTGGCGCAGCTCACGTCGCTCCGCGACCGTCTTGAGACGCGTGCGTACTCCGGCCAGGCGCTCGCCGACCTGCGTGCCACGGTCGAGAAGTTCGACCGTGAGATGAAGCAGCTCGGCGAGTTCAGCCACTCCCCGCAGTTCGAGCAGGCGCAGGCGCTGTGGCAACAGTACAGCCCGGTGCTCGATCCGGTGATCGACTTCACCGACCAGCCCTATGTCGACTCCGACGAGGAAGGCAGCACGCTCTCGCCGGAAGGTCGCACGCACTACGCGGATGTGAAGCGCGCGCAGCTCTTCACGCAGGAGAACTCGGAACCCCTGCAGGCGCTGCTCGCTGGCCTTTCCACACAGCTGCAGACGGAAGCCTCCACAGGCGCGAATCGCCTGCGCGTGCTGCTCTCCGCCGGTGTGCTCGCCGCGCTCGTGCTCGCCGCCGCTGCCGCGTGGTTCCAGCTCACTCGCGGCCGCAGCGAACGCCTGGCCCGTGAGGCGCAGGAGCAGACGCGCGACATTCTCAGGACCGTGAAGGAAGGCTTCTTCCTGCTCGACGCCGACTACAAGATCGGCTCGGTGTGGTCGGACGCGCTGACGCGCCTGTTCGGTCGCAGCGACTTCGCCGGCCTTGCGTTCGAGGAGCTGCTGAAGGACCTGGTTCCGCCCGCCACGCTCGCAACAGCCATGAAGTACATCAAGCTGCTGTGGGGTGAGCGCGCGCACGAGAATCTCATGAAGAGCATCAACCCGCTGGGGCAGCTCGAGATTCACGTGGAGACCGCGTCCGGCGCCCGCGAAGCGCGTTACCTCCAGTTCGATTTCCATCGCGTGATGGGCCCGAAGGGCGTGAAGCACGTGCTCGTGTCCGTGGGCGACATCACCTCGAGCGTTCTGCTGGCGAAGGAGCTGCAGGAGTCGCAGGAGAACGCGAACCAGCAGGTCGACATGATGCTGGGCGTGATGCACATCGACCCGGTGCAGCTCATGTCGTTCCTCGATTCGACCGAGACGGGCCTGCAGCTCGTGAACGCGATCCTGAAGGAGCCGGCGCGCACCGATGCCGAGTTCCGCAAGAAGCTCGACGGGCTGTTCCGCGAGCTGCACTCGATCAAGGGCGAGGCTTCGGCGCTCAATCTCATGAGCGTGGCGCACCGTACCCATGCCCTCGAGGACATGGTGACGGAGCTGAAGAAGCGGCCGGAGCTCTCCGGCAACGACTTCCTGCCCCTGGTGCTGAAGCTGGACGACCTGCTGGCTCACCTGCGCAGCGTGCGCGAGCTCGCCACGCGCCTTTCGAACCTGCGCGAATCGGCTCCCACGGAAGCGCGCGGCGGCCGCAGCTCGGGCAAGGGCGGCACCGACGAGCTCTCGCGCACACTGCAGTCGCTCGCGGAGCGCCTGGCGAAGGATCACAACAAGAAGTTCAGACTGTCTGTCTCCGGACTCGCGGACATCCCGCGCGCCTACGTCCCGACCCTCAAGGACGTGCTCATCCAGATGCTGCGCAACTCTGCCGTGCACGGGATCGAGCCCGCGGAGGTCCGCCGCGCCAACACGAAGAGCGACGTGGGCGAAGTGCGCATCGAGTTCCGCAAGAGCGCGGACGGCTTCGAGCTCATGTTCGAGGACGATGGCGCAGGCCTGCTGCCCGAGCAGCTGAAGGCCGCCGCCGTGCGCAAGCAGATCGTGACACCTGAGGAAGCCGCCGCGATGGATACGCGTGCCGCCATGGCGCTCATCTTCCGGCCGGGCTTCTCGACTCAGGAACAGGTTTCCATGGACGCGGGCCGCGGAGTGGGCATGGACGTGGTCGCCAAGAGCGTGTACGCCATCGGCGGCAAGATCGGCGTGACCACCAACCCGGGCAAGTTCACCCGGTTCAAGGTGTCCTTGCCCGCGAGCGAGGAGACGAGCACCGCCGTGGCCTGAAGGCGGTGAGATCGAGGCAAGGTCTATCGAGCACAAGGCAACCGGGATGAATGCAGTGAACGGCAATACTGGGAACGGCGCTCGGCGCACCTACAAGCTGATGATCGTGGATGACTCGAACATCATGCGCCGGCGTATCGAACGCTCACAGAACTTCGAGGAGCTCGAGGTCGTGGGCACCGCTTCAAACGGCGTGGAAGCCCTGGAGCTGTTCAAGAAGATGGACCCCGATCTCGTCACGATGGACCTCACGATGCCGCAGATGGACGGCATCGAATGCATCGAGAACCTCGTGAAGCTCAAGCCCGCCGTGCGGATCCTCGTGATCTCGGCACTGGCGGACAAGGCGACCGCGGTCGAGGCCATGGAAAAAGGGGCGAACGGCTTTCTCAACAAGCCGTTCACGGACAGGCAACTGAACGAAGCCATTGCCGAGCTAATCCGATGATCCAGGAGAGCGAGCTCAAAACCTTCGTCGAGGGGACGACGAACTACTTCGAGGTCGCGGCCCAGCAGCCCGCCTCGATCGGCTCACCCTATCTCGTGACGGAAGGTCAGCCTTCCGTGCACGAGTACACCGGGGTGATCAACATCACCGGCAAGCGCGAGGGAGTCGTGTACTTCACCGCGCCCAAGGCCATGCTCACCGTGCTGCTCATGAAGATGCAGGAGAGCGACTTCAGCCACGAGACGATGCGCGATCTGGTGGGCGAGGTGGCGAACACGATCTCCGGCAACGCCCGCAAGGATTTCGGGCGGGACTTCGTGATCTCGGTGCCGAGCGTGCTCACGGGCGAGAAGCCCGAGATTCCGGCGATGCCGGGTCTGCGTTCCTTCGTCATTCCCATCAACTGGCGCAGCCACTCGGCGAAGCTGGTCGTGGCGCTGAAGTAGCCGAGGAGCATTCGCGGCCGTGCGAGCCGGCAAGGCCTTGCCGGGCTGCGCACGGCCGTGATCGGCCGGCGAAATCCGCTTCTCGCGACCGCGGGCGAAAGCTTGGCCCGAAAAAAAATCGACACGCGTATCGAAATTCGCACGCGTCGCCACCAGGCGACTCCCGCAGCGGCCGCGCGCTTGATATGTTCGCGGCTTTCGTTTCGGGGGTTCTGATTCGATGATTCTGAGTGAAACGACGACCCTCTTCGAGGTCGTGCGCCAGCTGCCGCACCTGCTGGCAACCCTTCCCATCGACGACAGCAGCATCTCCGTGCTCGCCATGCTCGCGGGCCTCGTTGGCGGCTGGACGCTCACGGACTGGCACAAGCAGCTCAAGGCGAAGCGAGTGAAAGTGGAGCGCCAGCGCCAGCAGCTGCGCAAGCCGGAGTAGAGCTGCGCTTTCGGGAGCCTGCGGATGTCACCGCCCGCAGGACAAGCCTCTGCCGCGCAGCGGATCGTGCGCGCGACACGCGCGCGTCTGTCTCCTTAAAGCCCCGCCCACGCTTCCGGAACGGTACTTGCTCGAATCCGCCTCGGGCTCTCATCCCGCGTCCGGGACGCACGAGGCATGCGCTATCTCGCTCTCTGCTGCGATTACGACGGAACGCTCGCAACGCACGGCCGGCTTCTGCCCGAGACGGTGGAGGCGCTCGAACGTCTGATCGCTTCCGGCCGGCGACTTGTCATGGTGACGGGGCGCGAGCTTGCCGACCTGCAGAGCGTCTGCGAACGACTGGATCTGTTCGAGTACATCGTCGCCGAGAATGGCGCCCTCCTCTATCACCCTGCCACGCGCGCGGCAGAAGCGCTCGCGTCCCCTCCGCCGGATGAGTTTGTCGAGGCCTTGCGCGCGCGAGGCGTGCAGCCCATCTCGCGCGGACGCGTGATCGTTGCCACGTGGGAGCCTCACGAAGCGAAGGTTCTCGAAACGATTCATTCGCTCGGACTCGAGCTGCAGGTGATCTTCAACAAGGGCGCGGTGATGGTGCTGCCCGCGGGCGTCAACAAGGCCACGGGGCTTGCGTGTGCGCTCGAGCGGATGGGGCTGTCACCCCATAACACCGTGGGCATCGGCGATGCCGAAAACGATCACGCGCTCTTGCGGGCATGCGAGTTCTCCGCAACCGTGGCCAATGCGCTCCCGAAGTTGAAGGAGGCTGCGGATTTCGTCACCACGCGCGATCACGGGGCGGGTGTCGCCGAGCTGATCGACGCCCTGCTCGAGGACGATCTGGCCTCGTACGATGCGAGGCTGGAGCGCCATCACATCCTGCTCGGCACGGCACCAGATGGCACGGAGGTGAAACTGCCTCCCTACGGGCAGAACGTGCTGCTCATCGGTACATCCGGCAGCGGCAAGTCGACGCTCGCTACCGGGTTTCTGGAGCGGCTGGCGCACCAGAGATACACGTTTTGCGTGGTCGATCCCGAAGGGGACTACGACGCCTTCGCCGGCGCAGTCGTGCTTGGGGCGCCGACCCGGCACCCCACGGTGGACGAGGTCGTGCAGCTTCTCACGAAGCCGGACACGAGCTGCATCGTGAACCTCGTTGGCTTGCCGATTGCGGACCGGCCCGCGTTCTTCGCGAGCCTCGCGCCACGCCTGCAGGAGCTGCGCGCTCGTTGCGGCCGGCCGCATTGGCTGCTGATCGATGAGGCGCACCACCTGTTACCTGCCGAATGGGAACCGGGCCCGCTCTCGCTGCCCGAGCAGCTGAAGGGCGTCATGCAGATCAGCGTCCACCCGGATCTGATTGCGCCGAAGGCGCTGTGCGACGTTCGAACGCTCATCGTCGTCGGCAAGAATCCGGACGCCGCGTTTCGCGAACTCGGCCGTGCGTGCAACGTGCCCATTCCGACACTCGGAGCGTCGGACCTGGAGCCTGGCCAGGCGCTCGTATGGCATGTGGCCGCGGGTACGCAGCCGCCCGTGCCGATCAGCATCGCGCCGAGCTTTACGGAACGCCGCAGGCACACGCGCAAGTATGCGGAAGGCGAGCTGCCGCCCGATCGCAGCTTCTATTTCCGGGGGCCGGAGCGAAAGCTGAATCTCCGCGCGCGCAACCTCATCCAGTTTCTGCAACTGGCGGAAGGGCTCGACGATGACACCTGGATGCACCACCTGCGCAACGGCCACTATTCCGAGTGGGTGCAGAACTCCATCAAGGATGACAGCCTCGCCGAATCGATTCGTGGCGTGGAGCAGGACCGGCAGCTCTCCGCAGCGGAAAGCCGCGAGCGCGTGAAGGAAGCCGTGGAAGCGCAGTACACATTACCCGCAACCGCCAGTCCGCCGGATTCGCCGAAGGCGAGCGCGAGGGAAGGCTCCTCCAGAAAGCCGCCTTCCCCCTGATCGCGCTCGCGCGTCCGCTACAGAAGCGAACCGTCGCCCCCGGAGCCGGACAACATCTCCCGGCGCACGAGCGGTATCGGCGGCCCGCCGTACGAGAGGAACTTGTCGTGGAACGCACGGTAGCGTTCCGGCGAGTCCGCAGGGATGCCGGGCGCCGGCGGATTCAGCGCCATCCAGTCCCTGCGCAGCTTCAGGATCATGAGCTTGCCGAGCGTGTAATTCAGGTAGGCCGGATCGTAGGTGCCGCGCGCGGCCTGCTGGCGCGCGGTGCCGACATCCGCGAACGCCTTCTCGCGGAACATCTGTTCGGATTGGGCGACCGTCATGCCCTGCGTATGCAGGCCGATGGCCGACAGATAACGCACATCGCGCAGGAGCGCGTTCGTGAGCTGCCCGACGCGGAATTCCGGATCGCCGTTGCCGAGCCCGATGTCCCACATGAGCTCCTCGGTGTAGTGCGCCCAGCCTTCGGCGAACGCATAGCCCACCCACAGGCTCGCCACCTTGGAGGGATTGCGCGTGGCGTGCTGGAACTGCAGGAAATGCCCGGGCCACACCTCGTGCACGGACGTGAACAGAAGGTCCGCCACGCCAGGGATGTACTCCTCGCGTTCCTTCGGGGACCAGGCCGGATCCGGCGGGGCGACGAAATACGTCCACGCGACATCCTTCGATTCAAACGGCCCGGGAATGTTGATGTACGCGAAGTTGCCCCGGTTGTAGGGCGGAGCTTCCTTCACCCGCGCCTGCTGGTCCGTGGGAATGCTCACCACATTCGTCGTGCGCACGAAGTTGCGGAGGCTCTCGAGCTGCTCGGAAGCGGTAGCGACGGTGCCCTCTTTCGGCTTGTGGCTGTTCATCCTGGCGATGCAGGCCGGAATCGTGCCCTTCGGCAGGTACTGCCCGCAGGCTTCGCGCAGGGCATCGAGGTTGCGCTCCAGGTCCGCCTTGCCGGCGGCCTCGAGCTCCTCGAGCGAAATGCGCACACCTTCGGTCTGCTCGAGCATCTGACTGAACAGCACCGCCCCGAGCGCGTAGTCGTCGGTCGCCTGCGCCGCCTCGGATTCGAGCCAGGACTTCAGACCGTCCATGGCTTTGGCGGCGGCCTCGTTCGCTTCTGCAAGCTCCTTTTGCAGCGCTTCGTTCCTGACGGATTCGAAGACCTTCGGCACGTCCGTGCGATAGAACTCCGCGTACCCGCCGAACCCCGCGATCCCGCGCTCGACGAAGGTCTTCGGCAGCGGCGTGCGCAGGTTCGCGCGGATGTCGGCCGCCAGGCGCGGAATGGCGCGCGCATAGCCGATGTACCCCTGCATGCGCTTCTCGAGCGGCGCGTATTCACGGCTCAGGTACGGGTCCGGATCGAGGCGCGAGATGTACCAGGCGGGGTTCTTGAAAGGGAATTGCGCCGTGTCGAGCCAGAAGAGCTCGCGGTTGATCACGCTCACGAGGTAGTCACGCTCGAAGCGCTGCTCCGGCGTCAAGGCCTCCGCAGGGAAGGCGTTGGCTTCGTCACGCGCGGCGTTGAGACGCGCGACCTCCTTCGCGATGCCCGCGGCGCTCCAGTCCGGGGCCTTGCCGTCGAATTCGTGGCGGCCGGCATCCACGCCGAAGAAGGGATTGGCGACGAACGAGTCCTCCACGAAGCGGTCCACGAACGCCTGCCAGCTGGCGCTCGCCGGCTGCGTGGCCGCTGCGGGCGCCTCGGCACCCGGCTCCCGACTGCAGGCAGCGCCCAGCGCAACGAACGTGACAAGGAGCGGAAAGGCAATCAATCGTCTGAAGCTCATGGGACCTCTGATCCTTTTCGAAACCGGGCAGCGTCGCAGGGCGACCAGCGCCACTTGCCGCGCATCAGTCGATGCGTTGAACGCGAACGGCACGCAACGCGCCGTCCTCCTCGAGCTCCACCGAGAACTCGATGGGCCGGCAGCACACTTCACAATCCTCGATGTACTCGCGCTCGCCCCCGGTGAGATCGACACGGGTTTCGAGCCGCTCACCGCAATACGGACAGCGAACCGGCACAAACTGGACGGGTTCGAGGCCCGCACGCGCGCTGTCCGGTTCGAACACGGGTTCGAGACCGTAGAGCTGGTCGATGTCGCTCGCCTCGACGCTGGCAATGCGCCGGCGAAGCGAATCGAGTGCGGTGGGTTTGCGGCGAGTCACGGGCGCGCATTCTACGCGACGCACCGCACGGGCATCGAACGTGCGCCAGCTCTGGCGTTGCGGCGGCGCAGCTTGCGAGCGTTTCAGAGCCGGTAGGCTTGTTTCGGCAGCTGCCATGCCAGGTCGGGCGCCACGCGATGCGCCGATTCCTCATCGAGCCGGTGTTCGGCGACGAGGCGGGCGAGTAACGCACAATCCACGTGCGGCATGGATGCATTTTGTGCGGTGGGCCGCGCTGCGCGGGCAGCACATGCAGGACCCTCTGGCGCCAGCGCTGTTTCGCCCCTGCAGAGTGTGATTGGTGTGGTCGAGCGCGGGCAGACCATGCCCGTGCTCGCAAACGTGCTGCTCTCCGCGCTTTTGCGATCGGCCGCGCCTGTGAAGGCCACAGCTCAACCGACATTCCGCGATTCCTGACACTCAAATCCGTTTTTCCAGCGGATGTGCGCACGGACGTGCGCTTCACCCATGCGCTGGCGCAGGCCTACGAACGCTGGTCGACGTGAAGGTGCCGAGCGGATGGCAGGCCGATTAGCAAACGCGCCCGGAACGAGCCAAGACGCGCCGTCCACGCAGGCAGGATTGCTGTGAACCCAACTCAGGGCGGGGGCAAGGGAATCGTGGGAACGGGCGTCGCGTGTTTCGGAGAGCTGCTGCTCAGGCTGAACGCGCCGGGACGGGAGCTGCTCCTGCAATCTCCCCGGCTGGACGTGTACGTGGGCGGAGCGGAAGCCAACGTGGCCGCTTCCCTCGCGCATTTCGGGCATTCGGCGAGTGTTGTCAGTGTCGTTCCGGACACCTCTTTGGGCGCCGCGTGCATCGCGGAGCTGCGCCGTCATGGGGTGCAGACCCGACATATTCGCGTGGCTCCCGGCCGCATCGGGCTGTATTTCATGGCGTACGGCGCAGGCCACCGCCCTTCCGAGATCATCTACGACCGCGCGGATTCCGCTTTCGCGCTGCACGTCGGAGACGCCATCGATTGGGAGACTTCGCTCGCTGGTGCGGCGTGGCTGCACGTTTCCGGCATCACTGCGGCGCTCGGTCCGCGTTGCGCGGAGGCCGTGCTCGATGCAGTGCGCACAGCGAGATCGCTCGGCGTTCGTGTGTCCTTCGACTCCAACGTCCGCGCAAAGCTCTGGGAGGTCTGGAAGGGCGATCCCGGGCGCGTGCTGCGCGAGGTAGCCGAGCAGTCGGACCTCCTGTTTGCCGACGAGCGTGCGCTCTCCCTGATGCTCGCCCGCTCGCCGGCGGAAGGCGATCCGTCAGAACGCTTTCAGCGCCTGAGCGAAGAGGCGCTGGCCACCTTCAGCTTTTTGCAGCGCGTGGCCACCATCCAGCGCGTGGAGCACAGTGTGGATCGCCACGAGCTTTCGGCAGCGATGATGAGTCGTGACGGCCTGTCGGTCAGCCGCAGCTATCCGCTGGAGCACATCGTCGATCGCATCGGATCGGGCGACGCGTTTGCCGCGGGCGTGCTGCATGGATGCCTCACCGGGATGGACGACGCCGCGACACTCGAGTTTGCGCTCGCGGCCGCCTGTCTCAAGCACACCATCCCCGGCGATGTGAATCGCGTGAGCGTCGCGCACGTGCAGGAGCTGCTGGCTGGGCGAGGCTTCGCGGTGAGACGATGAGCGCATGAGCACAATGCTCTCCATCGCAGAGATCCTGCATCTTTCGCCGGTGATCCCGGTGGTCACGATCGAGGACGCTGCGAGCGCCCCAGACCTGGCCCGTGCCCTCGTACGCGGCGGCATTCGAGTCCTTGAGATCACATTGCGCACGGCACAAGCCCTCGCCGCAATCGAAGAGGTTGCGCGCGCCGTTCCGGAAATCCGCGTTGGCGCGGGCACTGTGCTTTCCGTCGGAGATTTGCAGCGTTCAGCCGATGCGGGCGCGGCATTCGCCATTTCACCCGGCGCAACGCCGGATCTGCTGGCGGCAGGCGCGAGCTTTCGCATCCCGTACTTGCCGGCCGTGGCCACCGCGTCCGATCTCATGGCCGGTTTCGCGGCAGGCTACCGTCACTTCAAGCTCTTTCCAGCCAACGTGGCGGGCGGAGTGGCCGCACTGAAGGCGTTCCACGGCCCGTTCCCGGAGGCCCGGTTCTGCCCCACAGGAGGCGTCAGTCTCCAGACAGCGGGCTCGTACCTCGCGCTTCCAAACGTGCTGTGTGTCGGCGGCTCGTGGATCACGCCTCCGGAGCTTCTTCGCCGGCGCGACTGGGCCGAAATCGAAACGCTCGCTCGTCAGGCCGCCGCATTGCGCGTGCGCTGAGCGAGTCTGCGCGCTACTCCCCCGCGAGCTTCTGCGGATCCAGATCGCCGACGTAATAATCGATGAGAATGCGCTGGAACTGCAGGTTGTACCTCGCACTCACGAGCGCGCTCGCCGCCTGCACCTGCACCGCGCGCGCCTGCGTGAGCTCGACGAGTGTGGACGCACCGGCCTCGTACCGATCCTGCGCCGCCTGGAGCGCCTGTTCCGCCGAGCGCAGCTGCGCTTCCGCGTTCGCGAGCTGCTCTTGCGCGGACTGAAAATCCAGATACGCGCGGCGGACCTGAAGCGCCACGTCCTGCTGGAGCGTTTCGAGACGCAGCCGCTCGTTGTCCGCCTGGATCTCCGCGCGCCGCGTGGCGTTGCTCACCGCGCCCCGGTCGTAGAGCGGCACCGACACCGACAGCCCCACGGACCCGCCCCGCCGCTGATCGATCTGGTCGCTGAAGGAGAATGGCGACGCGCTCGAGTAGGCGGAGCTGTATCCGGCGGACAGCGAGACGGTCGGCCAGCGATTCGAGCGCGCCACGCGGATGCTCTCATCCGCTGCGCCGACCCGCGCCTGCTCTGCCTTCAGATCGATACGCTGGGCCGCCGCGCGTGCCTGCAGCTCATTGAGATCGAACTGCTCGACCGATGCGGTCGCGGTGGTGTCCGGGGGCGGCTGGAACTCATACGTGCCGGATGGATCGAGCTGCAGTGTTTCGATGAGATCCACTCGTGCGAGCTCCGCGGTGCGTTCCGCTTCCACCACCGCGAGGCGCGCGCTGGCCGTGTTCGCCTGCTGCTGATACAGATCTGCGATCGTGCGCGCGCCCGCATCCACGTATTGCTGGATCTGCTGCTCGAGCGCGATCGCCGCTGCGAGATTTTCCCGCTGCACGCGCAGCTGCTCGCGTTGCTGGATGAGCGAGAGGAAGTTCACGGCCACCGTGAATGCCACCGTCTCCCGTGCACGGCGCAGATCCTGCTCAGCGGCCTGATCGGTGAGCTTCGCGCCGCGCAGCGTCGCCGTGTTACCGAAGCCGTCGAACAGCGTGACCCCCGAGTTGAGCCCCATGCTCATGGATTTCGTGGTGCGATCGACGATGGCGCCCTCGGTCTGATCGAAGCTGCGCCCGAAGTTCTTCGCGCCCGAGGTCGTGAAGCGCAGATCGGGCAGGAACTGGCTGTGGGCTTCACTGACGCCCACCTTGCCCAGAGCCGCCGCATTCTGTGCCTGCCGCACCGTGACGTTCTGCTCCAGCGCGATGCGCACCGCTTCCTGGAACGTGATGATCCGTGTGTCCTGCGCTCGAGCGAGGCCGGCTGTCAGGGTGACGAGCGCGGCCACCAGCGCGAAAGTACATCTGCTCATGATCTGGGATTCGCCTGATCCGCTGCTGTGTCGGCCTATTCGTAGCGCAATGCCTGAATCGGGTTGAGTGAGGCCGCCTGCCGCGCGGGGTAGAAACCGAAGAACACGCCCACAGCCGCAGAGAATCCCACCGCGACCAGCACCGCTTCGGGCGGTGTGGCCGTGCTCCAGCCGGTGAAGCGGCCGACGAGCGCCGCGCCGGCAAACCCGAGCACCACGCCGATGAGCCCGCCCATCACACTGATCGCCACACTCTCCACCAGGAACTGCGTGAGCACGTCCGACCCCCGCGCGCCAATGGCCATGCGAATGCCGATCTCGCGCGTGCGCTCGGTGACGGAGACCAGCATGATGTTCATGATGCCGATGCCGCCCACGAGCAACGAGATGGACGCGATGGCGGCAAGCAGCAGGGTCATCACCTGGGTCGCGTTCGATGCGGCCGCCGCAATCTCATCCTGATTGCGGATGGTGAAATCGTCGTCGTCTGCCTCGCCCAGCTTGTGCGCTTCGCGGAGAATGCCGCGAATTTCCTCCTGCGCCGCCAGCACGTCCTGCGGTGATGACGTGCTGGCGATGATCTGGCCCAGCCGATGCCAGCCACTGAGGCGGCTCGATGCGGTGGTGTAGGGAACGATGATGATGTCGTCCGCATCGTTGCCCCCGGCATTCTGCCCCTTGCGCTCGAGCACGCCGATGACCGTGAACGGCACGTCCCGGAGCTGCACCTGCTGACCCACGGCATCGCCATCGGGAAACAGGGCGGCCGCGACCGTCTGGCCCAGCACCGCCACCTTGCGCGCGCTGCGCAGATCCGCTTCGGTGAAGAACGTGCCGGACTGCGTGCGCCAGTTGCGAATGATCTGGTAGTCCGTCGACACGCCGTTGATGCGCGTGCGCCAGTTGCCGTTCGCGCTGATGGCCTGCGCGTTCGTGAAGACGACCGGCGAGACCGCCGAAAGCAGCAGACTTTCCCGCTTGAGCTTCTCGTAGTCCGCCGGTGTGAGGCGATTGAAGGTCGCGGCGCCCTGATTCACGCCGCCGACGTTGCTCGCGCCGGGCATGATCATGATCATGTTCGTGCCGAGCGCGCCGATCTGCTGCTGGATGCTGGTCTGCGCGCCGTAGCCCACCGCCACCATGACGATCACGGCGGCAACGCCGATGACGATGCCGAGCATCGTCAGGAACGTGCGCATCTTGTTCTTGAGGATGCTCTGCGTGGCAACCTTGATGAGCGTGGACTTTCTCATGCCGGCTCCGGTTCGGCCGCGAAGGTCTTCAGATCCTCGGCGGCGATGCGACGTTGCCTCATCGGCTCATCGCGCAGAATGCGTCCGTCGCGCACTTCGACGATGCGCCGGGCATAGCAGGCGATGTCGGGCTCGTGCGTGACGATGAGAATCGTGATCCCCTGATCGTTCAGCTCCTGAAAGAGCGCCATGATCTCGAGGGACGTGCGCGTGTCGAGATTCCCCGTGGGCTCATCGGCGAGAACGACTTTCGGCTCGGTGACGAGGGCGCGCGCGATCGCGACGCGCTGCTGCTGCCCGCCGGAGAGCTCGCTCGGATGATGATCCAGCCGCGCCCCGAGCCCGACCCGCTCCAGCGACTTGCGCGCGAGCTCGCGCGTGTCGCGCCGCCGGCCGGAACGATCGTAGAGCAGCGGCAGCTCCACGTTCTCGAGCGCGCTCGTGCGCGCGAGCAGATTGAAGCCCTGAAAGACGAACCCGAGCTTCTGGTTGCGCAGGTCCGCCAGCTCGTTCTTCGACAGCCCGGTCACGCGCACGCCGTCGAGCTCGTAGGTGCCGGAGGTGGGCGTATCGAGACAGCCGAGCACATTCATGAGCGTGGATTTGCCGGACCCCGAGTGGCCCATGATGGCGATCATCTCGCCGGCCTTCACCGTGAGATCGATGCCGCGCAACGCGTGCACGGCATTGCGCCCCATCTGATACACCTTGGTGACGCCTGCGACGCGAATGACGTCTGCAGCCGACTGCTCCACGCGAGCGCTCCCTTCAGAACCCGGGCCGGAACACCGGGCCGCCGCGCGGACCGCCGGGCCCGCCGAAGGGCGAGCGCACGGCCTCCGCCGCCGCGCCCGGCTGCGTCACACCGATGATCACCTGCATGCCTTCCTTGATCTGCGGGCTTTCGACCACGGTGTGCTGACCGTCCGTGATCCCGGTGCGCACACGGGCCATCGCCAGTTTTCCGGATTCATCGAGATACCACAGCATCGGCGGCGGCTGGCCGCGCACACGCAGCCCCGGAGCACCCGGCATGCCCTCACCCGGCGGGCCGCCGAAGCGCGCGCGACCCTCGCCGCCATTGCCTGCAGGCCCGGCACCGTTGGCACCGGAAGCCTGCGGCGCGGAACCATCGCCCGGCGGAATGCTGCCGCCGAACGCCGGGCCGGACCCTTCCGCACCCGGACCCGCCCTGCGCTGCATGCCATCCGGACGCTGGGCGGCGAAACGCTTGCGCAGTTCCTCACGCATCTCCTCAGTGGGCCGGAAGCGCAGCGCCGAGTTCGGGGCAAGCAGCACGTCCGTTGCCCGTCCCGTGATGAACTCCAGCGTCGCGGTCATGCCGGGAAGGAGCTTGCCGCTGCTGTTGTCCACGCGCACGACGACCGTGTAATTGACCACGTTCTCGGTGGTGGTCGATTGCAGGCGCACCTGCTGCACCTTGCCGACGAACTGCTCGTTCGGATACGCCTGAACGGTGAAGTGCACCTCCTGGCCCTCGTGAATCAGACCGATGTCGCTCTCATCCACGGAGGCGAGGATCTGCATCTCCGCAAGATCCTTTGCGATGAGAAACAACTGCGGCGTCTGCATGCTCGCGACCACCGTCTGCCCGATGTCCACGTTGCGCTCGACCACGATGCCGTCGATGGGCGCATAGATCTGCGTGTACTCCAGATTCTGGCGGGCGCGATCCACCGCCACCTGAGCGGACTTCACGTTCGCGCGGGCCACGGCGAGCGCATACGTCGCGTTGTTGAACTCCACTTCGGTGAGCACCTTGCGCTCGTAGAGGCCCTTGTTGCGCTCGTATTCGCGCTCGGCCTGCGCAAGCTCCGCCTGACTGCGCTCGAGGCCCGCCTGAGCATCCCGCACGGCCTGCTCGAGAATCGTCGGATCGATGCGCGCGATGAGCTGACCCTTCTTCACGCGCGTGTTGAAGTCCGCGAGCAGCTCGACGATGCGGCCGGATACCTGCGTGCCCACCTGCACGGTGGTGACCGCGCTCAGTGTGCCCGTGGCGGACACGGCAGCTTCGATGTTTCCGCGCTGTATGGTGGCAAAGCGGTACACCGGCTTGTCTTCGGCGATCGCCTTCGAGTAGATCCAGTAGCCGAGAGCGACGATCGCGAGCGCCGTGACGGCCAGCCATAGCGTTTTTCTGTTCATGAGTCCCACGAACGCCGCTTGAGGTCGATGAGGTTGGTGCCTGCGGCGGAGCCGCGATTTTAGTCAACTGGCTCCGTGGTGCGTTCCGCAACTGTTACGAATTGCACGCCGCCCATCTCCAAGTGCGACAAGTGGCGCGAAGCGCGTTTCGCGGCCTGAACTCACTGCGCAAGAGGGGGTCGAATCGCCGGTTCGTGAACACACGAAGGTGATTCGCAGATGACCCACTTCCCCCATCGCACATGGCTGCGCGCACTGGTGATTTCCGCAATCGCGCTCGCTCTCGGCGCGTGCCAGAGCCGCCCCGAAGTGCGCACCCAGAGCGCGCCCGCAGCGGATGTGCTCAGGTATCAGACGTTCGGTTTCGTGGAGCATCCGGATACGGACAAGTCCGGATACACGACACTCACCACGCGTTACCTCAAGGATGCCGTCACTCGCGAGATGCTCGCGCGTGGATACACCACGAGCGACAGTCCCGATCTGGTGATCAACTTCGTTACCGCCACCCGCGACAAGGTCGAGGGCACCACCGGCCCCGCTGTCGGTGTAGGCTACGGGCGATGGGGCTGGCGCGGCTGGGGTTGGGGCGTGGGCTACGGG
>JADGHX010000223.1 GCA_019683695.1 Steroidobacteraceae bacterium | reverse complement strand
TATAGACTACACACTCGGCGCGTTCTACATGGACCAGCAGTCCCGCTACGAGTCGTATCAGGACCTTCGCTACACCGGCGCGAACCCGCTGCAGTTCCAGCAGAACGACGTGGTGAATGCCGATACGCAGGCGGTGTTCGCTCACCTGTCCCATCGCACCACAGACCAGCTCACTCTCACGGCGGGGCTGCGTTACACGGAGGAGCACAAGGACTACACCTTCGTGCGCCTGACGCGGGACGGCGCCGTCCATCCCTTCCTCGGCTCGCTAAACGGCGTGAAGAGCAACTACAACGGAAACAACGTCGATTACCGCCTGGCCGCGCAGTACGAGTGGTCGGATGCCCTGATGACCTATCTGCAGTTCTCCACCGGCTTCAAGGGCGGTGGCGTGAGCCCGCGTCCGTTCGTGCCGGAGCAGGCGCTGCCCTTCGACCCGGAAACCCTCGATTCGTACGAGCTCGGCATCAAGTCGGACTTCTTCGATCGCCGGCTGCGGGTGAATGCGGCGGTGTTCTACAGCGAGTACAACGATCTTCAGCTGAGCCTGCAGACCTGCCCTCAGTTCGGCGGCCCCGGGCCGTGCGGCGTGTGGGCGAACGCGGGCGATGCCGAGATCAAGGGCGTGGAGATCGAGTCGGTGATCCGGCCGGTGGACAACCTGCTCATCGACGCCTCGTACAGCTATCTCGATTTCGAGTACACGTTCATCAATCCCGCCGTGGGTGGCCCGACCCGACCCACCGGCATCCAGCTCGATCACCGCGCCCCATACATGCCGACCCGCAAGTGGAGTCTGGGCGCGCAATATGCAATCAGCCTGGGCGAGCGGGGCACGCTCACGCCGCGCGTGGACGTGAGCTATCAGGGCGACTTGTATACCAACGGGAACAACCTCCCCACGAACCGCATCGACAGCTACACGTTGGCGAACGCGCGCCTCACGTGGCGCAACCCCGATGAGAGCTGGGAGGCGGCACTCGAGGTGACCAATCTCACGGACGAGTACTACTTCCTGTCACGCACGGACCAGTTCAGCGCGGCGGGACAAACAGACGGCCAGCCGGGCCGCCCCCGTGAGTGGGGCATCACGATCAAGCGGAACTTCTGATCCGCCGCCCGGCGATCGCTGTGACGGGAGCGGGGGCCCGTGAGGCCCCCGCTTTTTCATTCCGGGTCGCGCGGCTCACGAGACGCACGGAGCAGGGCGCCATTTGCTCGGAAAGGAGGCGCCAACAGGCGCCTCGGTCGATTCCGTTGAGTGCAACCAGGAAATGCACGAGTGCCCAGCGTGCATGTCGGCGCGCAGGGCCAGTGCTCGCCGCCGCCGCGCCCCGCACGAAGCGACACGCGGTCGCCTTCCGTGCTGAGGGTGACGCCAGTCTTCTCCGCCTGCGACTGAAGACATCCTGCAGCTCCCCGACCCTCACGACCCGTGTTGCCGCTCCACTTCGGCGCGCAGACGGGCTTCCTGCTCGCGCAGCTCCGGTGTGAGCGCCTCGCCGAAGTCCTCGGCTTCCAGGATCGGGCGGATCTCGATCTCCGACTCCTCGCCCGGCATGGGGTCCGGGCAACGCCGCACCCACTCGACGGCTTCGTCCATCGATTTCACCTTCCAGATCCAGAAGCCGGCCACAATCTCCTTCGTCTCCGTGAAAGGCCCGTCGATCACCGTTCGCTGCGACCCCGAGAAGCGCACGCGCTTGCCCTTGCTGCTCGGGTGCAGGCCATCTCCGCTCAGCATGATGCCGGCCTTCACCAGTTCCTCGTTGTACTTGCCCATGGCCGTGAGCACCTGCTCGCTCGGCATCACGCCGGCTTCGGAATTCTTCGTGGCCTTCACTATCACCAGGACTCGCATCATCTGACTCCTGTTGGGGGTTCTTGAGAGGGCGCTCCGGGTTCACCCGTCGTGCCGCACTTTCCGCGGAACGACGAACGAGCCTGGGCAAAGCCGACATCCGGGGCCCGAATGATACGGGCGAGACTCCGCGCCGTTCGTGCTGTGGCTGGCTTCGCTCGGTCGGGCGCGCGCACGATACGACCCGTCGGCCGGTCTGCTTGCCGCCAGACGCGCCCGCGGCTTTCCGGTCGAGAGCCGCGCCAACGGCAGGCGGGCCGGCCGGCACTCGGCGCTGGACGAGCGTCACCCTCAGCGCGGAAGATGACCGCGTCTCACCTCGTGCGGGCCGCCGGTTCACGCTGTCGCGCGCTTCAGAGCGGGAGACCCTGTGGGCGCGCTCGCACGAATCGTTTCGCAGCAGAAGATCATGCCAGCCGTGCACCCTGCATACCGCCAGCGGCGCGAAAGTCTGAAGCGACCCGGCGTGCCGCGCGCGCGGCCCATGCAGCCCAGGCTCGCGACGCGCGCTCAGGGCATCACACCAGAGGGAAAGACGTATGAAGGCTCTTACCGCGTATCTCAGCTTCGATGGCAACTGCCGCCAGGCCATGTCGTTCTACCAGCAGTGCCTGGCCACCGGGCTCGAACTGAATCCGTATCCCGATGCCAGTGGACAGCCTTCGTCCGACCCGGCGGCGAAGATCATGCATGCTCAGCTCATGCGCGCCGGCGCACCGATCCTGATGGCCTCTGACACCCCTCAGCCCGGATCCGTGAAGCCGGGCACCAACTTCTCGGTCGCGCTCGAGTGCGACTCCGTGGACGAAGCCGAGCGCGTGTTCGCCGCGCTCAGTCAGCGCGGGGAAGTGCGCATGCCGCTCATGGACACCCCGTGGGGCGCACGGTTCGGCATGCTCACGGACCAGTTTGGCGTTCAGTGGATGCTGAACTGCGCGTTGCGGCCGGCGTAGCCGGCTTGCAGGGGCGAGGCGTGGCTCTCGCTGAGCGGCCTTGCGGAGAACTCGCAGCATCTTGCGCTCATAGCGTGAGTCATCACCGATGCATCGGTCTCAGTCGCGCAATAGCGCGCGTTCTCACACAGTCTCCGCGGGCACGCGCAGCACTCAGCGCGTGGATCGGGTGCTTTCAAGCCGGCTGGCGCGACCCGTTCCCGTGGCACGGATGCGGGTCGCGTCCCCACAGAACCCGCTAGAATCGCTCTCCATTCGCACGGCCCTCCGAAGGCCTGCCGCGACCAGCACGCAGGGACGACCCTGCCACTGCATTCACTCCGGGGACGACCCCATTAACCCGGGCCTCGCGGGCCCTTCGGAAAGCTTCCCCATGGCATGGATTCTTCTTGTCATCGCTGGCCTGTTCGAGGTCGGCTGGGCCATCGGACTCAAGTACACCGCGGGCTTCACACGCCCGTGGCCGAGCGTCGCCACTGTGCTGGCCATGATCGCAAGCATTGTGCTGCTCGGCTGGGCGGTGCGTACGTTGCCCGTGGGCACGGCCTACGCGGTGTGGACCGGTATCGGTGCAGCCGGAACGGTTGTTCTCGGCATCGTGCTCTTCAACGAACCGGCCACGGCGACACGAATCGTCTGCGTGGCGCTCATCGTGCTCGGCATCGTGGGTTTGAAGCTTTCGGCCTGAGCGCGCGGTTCGTTCAGCGATTGAGGTCGCCTTCGGACGCGTTGTGGATGGCGCGGCGGATCGCGCGGAAGGGCTGCTCGGCACGGCCGCATTGATCATGAACAGCGCTGCGAAATCCGCTTCAGATGGCGCGCCGTGACTGGCGTCGTGCGACCCGCGTGCGACGTGGAAATGCCTGGGGCCGGCACCGCAACGCGCGCGCAAGGTACTGATTCGAAATGCTTTCCCCGGGGCGTCGCGGACACATACCCCCAAAGTTACCCCCAGAAGGTGCGCGATACCCAGGGTGGTGCATGGGTCGAAGACCTCGACGATGAGCGCGTACATTGAACTTGCGCTCTCAAACGCGCAAGGCGAGTTATCGCCGCTCGAGCGCGGCATCCATGCGCTCGGGTATGTCGAGCACTCGCAAGGCGGTCGCGGGAAGAAGGGCGGGCTCAGCGAGTATGCCGAGCAAGTCGGCGGCACCAAGCAGTATTGGTCGCAGCTCGTTCAAGCTGCTGAAGTGGCAAAAGCGTCAAGTCGACTTAACGGTTTAGAGAACAAGGCCCCACACCTCTGCGTCATCCACCGCGCCGAGCGCTCGCTCTGCCCCAGTGCGGTACAATCCGAAGACCGAGCGTTTCGAGCGGAACGGCCATGTCTTCACCGACGACGACTTCGACGAACTCGTCCGACGAGCTAGACACCAGCGCCTTGTCTCCCGAACAGTACCGGGCGCTGTTGGCGCAGAGACGCCAGTTGGTCGCGACACTCTTAAGAGAGTCGCATTCCTCCAGTCCGGCGTACGCCCACTACACGTGGGACGACTATCTGAGGCTGGCGGGCGGGGCGCTCAACATCGTCAAGCCTTACCTCCGGCCCTAAAGGGTCTTCTCTACGGCGGGGCCGGTCTCGGCCTCGCGCCTCTGTTCCAGACTGATGACTCCGGGCAGCCCGTGGAACTCCTCGGACGTATTCCCGCGGGAGTCTACTGATGCCGATTCCCTCCACGATGGCCGATCTGTCGCTCACTGCATCGGGCAACAGCCGGCATCCGAACCCCCCGCAGCGGGCTGCGCAAACCCACTGGTACTTTCAAACACCACGCGTACCGTCACTGGCGTCGACCCCGCGGGCCCGGCGAACTCGGTCCTGGCGAGCTTCGGTGCGATGAACTCAGCCAGCCGCAGGAAGAGATCAAGCGCCCGGGCCGGGTCCTTCGCCGCGGCCGCGTCGAACCACTCCTGCAACCGATCCACGTTGCGTTCGGCAAGCAACGTGAATGCCGAGCGCATGTCAGCAGTCACCTTGTTTGGCACGCCCTTGCGCCTGCCACGGCCGGCGTTGGGCGGACGTGTGCCCTTCGGGGCGGACATCAGCAGTCATCTCCACTCTGGTGGCCTTGAGGCAGAGGATACCGGAGGCGTGCTCAAGACGTTCCATGCGCGAGCACCCGGCTCTATTTGCACTTCACGACCATTGTTCGTGTGACCGTTGTCCCGCCGAACACGCCAAATTGGCTCCCTCCGACGCTCGCACCGTTCTCTTCACGGCGGTCAAGGATCTCGTACCCACGTGAGCCGCAGGTTTTGCCTGCTCTTTCCAGACAAGCATTCCACGTCAGCGCGGCGCCCGAACAGTTCAGTGTGTAGCCCTTTGTGCCGTCCGGCAGATAGGTTTCGGTTCGCGTCGCGCAGCCCGCGAGCATCAGCACAGCCAAAATAATGTGACGCACCGGCAGTCTCCCAGGATTCAACCCTTTATACCGAGCGTGCCGGGAGACGAACCGCTACAGCCGTGCTGAATGTCGCATTCCAGGGCACTGTTCTATCGACTACTTCAGAAACTTCGCGCATCGACGGGTGCATCGGCCCGAAAGCCGGTGGTGTCACGAGCGGCGTCTCCTGATGCGGGTCCTGAGCCAGTCGAGAAACCAGAGCAGTCCGGCCAGCTCAAGCACGGCGTATCTCCTGTTCCGAGAGCACGCGCCGCACCTCTGCGACGTGCCAACCGGTCATGCGCGCGATGTCGTGGTCGCCGTAGCCGAGGGCAGCGAGCCGGCGGATGGCCTGCTTCTGCGCTTCGGCGTCGAGCAGCAGGAAGTGCCGGAGCTCGTGTGTCGTCATGCCTGACCCTCCGGGTTGCCAAACAGCATGAGCAACTCGGCGTAGTCCGCCATGTCACGGATGCGCTCACGCGGGATAGCAAGATCACACACACCCACGTCCCGCACGGCGAGAGTGACGATCAGCGCGCCGGCTTCCCAGCGCGTCGTGAATGCCCGCGTGATCTGGGGATTGGCCCGCAGCCGCTCGAGCACCTCGCGGCGGGCACGGTCGCTTGGGGTCTCGGGCTCCGGATCACGCGGACGCGCAGGCTCTGCGACTGCGACAGTTGCGACACCTTCCCCGCCATCTGTCGCAGGTGTCGCAGCCGGTGACGGTCGATCGCCCGATTGTCCTAATTCGGCGAGCAGTACCGGCTTGTGCTGGCGGATATAGGCCCGCAGCTCATCCGTCAGCCGTGTACGGGGCTCGACCAGCAGCGTATCCCCCATGGCGGTCACCCGCAGACCGGCAGCGTGCAGTCGGTCCAGCGCAGCCATCAGAAGGCCTCCGTGCCGCCAGTCGCGCCATCATGCGCGCCATTCGCGCCATTGGCGCCAACCTCAGAAAGTGGCGCGAATGGCGCGAATGGACCTGACGTGGCGCGAATGAGGCGCCAGACTGAGCCACCGCCGAATCCCTGCCGGCTGGACCGTGCCCCGGCCCGTACCCTTGCGCGCTGGACCGAGCGCCACGCGAGGCCCGCGTCACGCGCGGCAGCGCGGATGTCCGACACCGACATCTCGCCGCCAGCATCGCACAGCAGATCGCGCAGCCAGTTGGTGATGTCCAGTCGCTCGGACTGAGCTTCGTCTGTCGCCTCCGCCTGCGCGAGCAGCTCGCGCGCCGTGCCGGCGACGGCAGCGCCCCACGCAATGCATGAGGCGGTCATCTCCGGATGGTCCGGCAGCAGCGCCCGCTGCCACAGTGTGTAGTGCCATCCGCCAGTATCTGGACCGATGTTCGATTTTGCGCGGCAGAGCACGCGCTGATCGGGCGGGCCGCCGTCGGTCTCGATGCGGGCGGCCAGCATCACCACGCGCGCGATCGCGCCGAACGCGAGGGAGCCGCAGACCCGCTCGACCGGGTCGCGGCCCGCCGTACCTTTGGAAAGGTGCGTAATGCCCACGAGCGCACAGCTATGCGCGTGCCCGAGATCGACGAGCGGCTGTAGGCTGCGTCGCGTCTCGGCGTTGTGATGGGAATCCCCCGCCACCGCAGAGACGATCGGGTCCACGACGATGAGACTCACGTCCGTGAGCGACGAGAGCGCGGTGGCGAGCGCATCGGTGTCGTGAGCGGGATCGTAGGGTCGCGTACCGTCGGCTTCGCGCACGCCACGCACGATGTGCACTCGCGAGAGATCGGCTCCGGCCGCGATGAGTCGCGGGACGATGGTATCGGCCGGGTCGTCCTCGCCGGACCAGATCACGACATCGCCGCGCGGACATCGCGAGCCATCCGGCCACGTGCCGCCCGCCGAGATGGTCGCCGCCATCGCGAGCGCGAGAGTCGTCTTGCCGGTGCCGGGCGCGCCCGCAAGGATGTGCAGCTTGCCGCGGGCGAGCCATCCGTCCCATATCCATGAGATGGGCTCGGGCGTCAGTGTGTCACCGCGCGCGAGTACTGCGCGCGCAGGCGCCTCACGATCGAG
>JADGHX010000222.1 GCA_019683695.1 Steroidobacteraceae bacterium | reverse complement strand
CCTGAGTCGGAGGCGGCGTCGGCGGGCCTCCACCGCCACCCCCGTCTCCCACCGGCCGGCCCGATGCATCGAGCCCCTCGCCGTTACCGGCACAGCCCGCGAGCGCCGCGCCGGCGCACAACACCAACGTCCCGCATGCACGAATACGTGTGCCCAACGTTCCCACCATTGTGAATCTACTACCTCGTCGCCTCGACGGTTCGGCATGAGTTCCGCGGCATAGCGGAAAGGTTCAATGAACCCTGCGGCCGCGCTCGGGCTACTCATGCGAACGGATTCGCCAGCGGTCTCAACGGGGAGAAGACGACAATGAGAACGCGCGTTCAGCGGTGGAGATTGCTGAGGTGTGCGGGTGTACTGATGCTCACGGCGTGCGGCGGCGGGGGTGGCGGCGATGATGGGCCCGATACCACAGCACCCACCGTGAGCGTGAATGCATTACCGAACACGGTGAGCCGAACCGTAACGCTCAGTGCCACGGCCAGTGACAACGTCGGCGTCACGTCGGTCGAATTCCGAGTGGATGGCACAGCGGTGGGCAGTGCGAGCGCCGCGCCGTTCAGCGTGGAATGGAACACAGGCTCCGTGGCCGAAGGCGCACACACCATCACGGCAGTGGCATCGGATGCTGCCGGAAACACCACGACCTCCGCCCCCGTCAACGTCACGGTGCAGAACGAGCTCGAGTTCCAGGTTGCCCTGAGTGGGGAGCAGGAAGTTCCGCGCGCGTCTTCTGGCGCTTCGGGCACCGGCACGCTGCACGTGAACGTTGCCACAGGCACGGTGACGGGCACTCTCGAATTTTCCGGCATGACCGCAACGGCCGCGCATATTCACGATGGGTTCGCAGGCACGAGCGGACCCGTGCTCATCGGGCTCGAACCGGATACCGCGAGCGGCTCTGGATTTGAGGTTCCGGCGTCCGCCACGCTGAGCGCGGATCAGGTGAACAAGCTGCTCGCCGGCGGGCTGTATCTCAACGTGCACTCCGACGCGTTTCCGGATGGCGAGATCCGCGGCCAGATCCTGCCCGCGAATGTCGCGATGTACCTCACGGATCTCACGAGCCTCGAAGAAGTGCCGGAAACGGCGAGCCTCGCGCGTGGCCGCGGCGCCATCACCGTCAACACTGACACGCGCGTGGCACAGATTCACCTGAACGTGCCGGACCTTCAGACCGCAAACGCGGCCCACCTGCACCGCGGAGCAGCCGGCGCCAATGGTCCGGTGGCCGTCGGCCTCACACAGGATCCGGCGAATGCTGCCCACTGGTTCGCCACGGACGCCACACTGTCGCAGCAGGACTTCGACGCGCTACGCACGGCGCGCACGTATCTGAACGTGCACACCGCGGGAAATCCGGATGGCGAAGTGCGCGGCCAGGTCGTGCCACCTGGCTTCATCGTCGTGGTGAACCGTGTGAACGGCGAGCAGGAAGTGCCGGCGCCGCAGATCACGCTCGCACACGGAACAGTCGCGGTCACCGTGGACACAGCAAGCGGAGCGGCCGAGATTCACCTGAACCTCATCGGCGCGGACGACGCCTTTGCCGCGCACATTCACGACGGATTCGCCGGCGTGAACGGACCTGTGATCGTCGCTCTGGAAAAGGATGCCAACGCGCCGGGCCACTGGCAGTCGAACGGCGCCACGCTCACGGGCGCGCAGATCGAATCGCTGCAGGCGGGCGGCCTGTATGCCAATGCGCACACCAACGCTGCCCCTGATGGATTCGTGCGCGGCCAGTTGCTCCCGCGCGGTGTCGAGCTCGTGCTGACTCATCTGACCGGCGCGCAGGAAGCGACGCCCGTTTCCTCCACGAACACGGCGCGCGCATTCACAACGGTGAACGTGCCTGCACGAAGACTCACGACTCACGTTCACACCACCGGCCTGGACGATGCGATCGCGGCCCACATCCATACCGAAGCGCGGGGTGTCGCTGGCCCGGTGACCATCGGGCTCACGAAGGATGCCGCACTCGCCTCCCACTGGAGCGCCAGTTCCGTCGAGCTCACCGATGCGCAATTGCAGGACTACCGCGCCGGCCGCTTCTACGTGAACGTTCACACGCCCGCGCATCCGGATGGCGAGGTTCGCGGGCAGATCGAGCTGGGAGGCGTCGAGCCGTTCCGCTTCGACGAAATCCGCCAGCGCGTACTCAACGCCATCTGCGTCGCGTGCCACACCGGGCCCGCTGCGCCCTTTGGCTTCGTGCTGGACGTGGATCAGAGCCACGCCAATCTCGTGGGCGTGGTCAGCGCGGAGGCGCCGCCGTTGCTGCGGGTCGAGCCGGGCAACGCGCCTGCGAGCTATCTCATTCGCAAGCTCGATGGAGCCCCCGGCATCGTGGGCGAGCGCATGCCGCTCGGCCAGCCGCCACTGCCCGCTGAAGTGATCGACCGCATTCGCGCATGGATCAACGCGGGCGCGCTACCCTCGCCCGTGCCACCCGCGCCCGACACGGAAGCGCCCGTTGTCACCCTCGGCGCCGTGCCCGCCAGCATCACCGGAACGGTCACGCTCTCGGCCACCGCGACGGACAACGCGGGCGTCACTCTCGTGCGCTTCCGCGTGAACGGCACCGAGGTGGGCAGTGATGCGACCGAGCCGTTCACGTTCGACTGGAATTCAACAGGCGTAGCGAACGGCGCGGTCACGATCGATGCGCAGGCGGTGGATGCGGCCGGGAACGTGGGAACGTCCGCTCCCGCGAATGCCACGGTCGCCAATGCCACGGGTCCGACGCCGTTCACGTTCACGGAAATCCAGACTCAGATCTTCACGCCCACGTGTGCCGTCGCTGGCTGCCACAGCGGTCCGGCACCTGCGGCGGGCATGGATCTCAGCGCGCCCGCGTACGCACGCATCGTGAACGTGGCGAGCACGGAGGTGCCCACCCTCATGCGTATCGCCCCCGGCAACGCCGCCGGGAGCTACCTGATCCAGAAGCTCGAAGGGGCATCGGGCATCGTCGGCCAGCGGATGCCGTTCGGCGGACCGTATCTCGATCAGGCCACCATCGATCGGATCCGCGCCTGGATCGACGCGGGCGCCGCGAACAACTGACGCGGTCCCCGCGACCCTGGGCCAGGGAAGGCCGAGCGGGCCCTCCTGCTGCCGGCCGCCGCGACACCGGCACGGGAGGGCCTGCTTGTGCCCGGGTCGCTCGCCGCCAGCAGTTCTGGCACTCTCTATGTGGACCGGGAGGGGGCTGCTGTGCACACGCATCGGGTGTTCATCGGAGCGGCAATTCGCGTCATCGCCTTGGCTCTCCTGCTCGCATCCGCACAGGCGGTGGATGCGAAGACGCGCCAGGAGTGCGAGCAGGCGTACGCGCCTCGAAACGGCCAGCGCGGCAAGGATGTCGTCTGGGTTCCCACGAACGACATCATGGTCGACCGCATGCTCGCGATGGCGAAAGTCACCGCGAACGACCTGCTGTACGACCTGGGCGCCGGCGACGGCAAGATCGCCATCGCGGCCGCGAAGCGTTACGGCGCCGCGGCCGTGGGCATCGAATACAACCCGGACCTCGTGCAGCTCGCGAAGTGCCTCGTCGAGGTGGAGGGCGTCGGCCATCTCGTGAGCATCCAGCAGGGCGACATTTTCGAGACGGACTTCAGTGATGCCACTGTCGTGATGCTCTATCTCTCGCCGAACCTGAACGTGCGCCTGCGCCCCACGCTGCTCGCCATGAAGCCGGGAACCCGCGTGGTCTCGAACTCCTTCATGATGGGACACTGGCACCCGGACGACCGGATCCTGAGCCGCGAAGGCCGCGCGTATCTGTGGGTGGTGCCTGCGCAGGTGGCCGGCACCTGGCAGTTCGTCAGCACGTCCGGCGAGCATCGGTTTTCCGTGCACCTCGAGCAGACGTTTCAGGAGCTGAGCGGCACGGCCGGCGAGCGTGGCGCGAAACTGGAGGACACCCGCTTGCACGGCGCCCACATCGAGTTTGCGTTCGATACGCCGGACGAGCGGATTCAGCTCACGGGTCAGGTGAACGGAGATCGGATCGACGCCACCATCCGGCGCGGCGACAAAGCTTCCGCCTACGTGGGTACTCGCGTGCGCCGCCCGGCCACCTGACCTCGCGACCGCTACAGCCACTTTGCCTTTCGCAGGCGATAGAACAACGCGGCATCGATCACCGTCATCGTGCCCAGCGCGATGGGATAGCCGAAGAGCCAGGTGAGCTCGGGCATGTGGTGGAAGTTCATGCCGTAGATCCCGGCGATCATCGTCGGGACTGCGACGAGCGCCGCATAGGCCGCGAGTCGCTTCGTCGTCTCGTTCTGCTGGAGCGTGATGAACGACAGATTCACCGAAACGGCGGTCGTGAGCGTGTCGCGCAGCGCGTCCGTCGTCTGATTCAGTCTTTGCAGGTGATCGTAGACGTCCCGGAAATACTCGCGCAGGCTGGCGCAGAGACCGGGGACGCGTGCACCGGAAAGATTCGAGGTGGCTTCGAGCAGCGGGGCCACGGCGTGCTTCACCTGAAGGAGGCGTTGCTTCAGCTCGTACGCCTCCTCGATGTTCGCGCGCGGCTCGGTTTCCGCCGCGAACATGCGTTGCTCGATCGCGTCCAGCTCGTCTTCGAGGTCGTCCAGCAGGGGGAAGTAGCGATCGACCACGGCGTCCATCAGCGCGTAGAGCACATATCCAGGGCCCTGGGAGAGCAGATGGGGCTCGCGCTCGCAGCGGGCACGCACGTCCTGGAAGCTCATGTTCACCCCCTCCCGCACCGAGACGACGTAGTTCGGGCCGGTGAAGATGGCGAGCTCGCCGATGCGCAGATCCGTGCCCTCCCGCTCGATGAGATGCAGCACCGCGAACAGCGAGTTGCCGTATTCCTCGATCTTCGGGCGCTGATGGCCCTTGCTCGCATCCTCGACCGCGAGCGGATGCAGACCGAACGCCTGGCTCAGCACGTCCAGCTCGCCCGGCTGCGGGTCGCGAACCGCCACCCACACGAAGCATCCCGGTCGCTGGAGGTATCCGCCGATCTCCTGTGGCGTGATGTCCGCGAGCTTCTGCCCGTTCTCGTAGGCCGCACAGCTGAGGAGCATGGGCGTTTCAACGCTCACACCGTGACGAAAGCCCCATCGTACCGGCCGGCCACCGCTCGCGCACGCGCCCGAATTGCGCTGTGTTTGCACCTCACGGGCCGCCCCGAGGCCCGCCCACCTGGCAACGCGGTCGCAAAACGAAGCCAGTGCCTAGCGCTGCCCAAACCGAAGCAACACCTCAGGAATTGGAGCATCCCGCGCGCGAGGCTGCGGCGCCCACGCATCTTTGGCGACCCATTCAGACGAGCACCCGGCGGCGCCAATCCACTCCACCGTGATTGACGGCGCCGCGCGACACGGGTGCAGCAGCTTCGTTCGCATTCCGAGCGGCGGCGCGCGCTACCGCCTGCACTGAAACGGGCATGTGCCGCCCGCGTGAAAGACGCACGTTTCGAGCCCAGCTTTCCGCGGGAACGCCCGACCCATATTCCACGGGCACCGCTTGCAGTGCCGGCTCCCCCTCGCTCGACGTTTGGGTTCTTCTCTTCTTTCCTTCTCTTCTTTCCTTCGTCTTCACTCTTCAACCGCAGTGCCGACGTCGCCGGCGGGGCCGGGGCTGGATGGCGCCGTGCCGGAATGAATGGAGGTTGGGTTTGGCGAAGGGGATGTGCGGTTGGTCGATGGCGTTGCGCGGGATCGGGTGCAGCAGCTTCGTTCGGCCCCCGAGTGAAGAGGCGCGCGCTGCCGCCTGCACGAAGACGGGCGTGTGCCAGCCCGGACGGAAGTGCACGTTTCAGGAGCACGGCACCAGCATGGTCTGCCACTGAGCGTTCGTTGTGTCACCAACCGGCTCATCAGCACGTACACAGCGGCGAGGGTTACTCACCTGAGTAACGTCAAGGATCACCGCGGGCCGCGCGGCGCGCGACTCGGCCGCGACTTCCTCACGCATCGTGTACATCGTCAACAACGCGCGCGTTCTGCAAACATCGCGCACCTCACGCAACTCGCGTCGCTTCATATCGCATGTATTGAAGTAGAGACCTGTGGTCGAAAGCGATATAATTCGCTTGTCTTTCACGCATCGGGAGTTGGTTCCATGGACGGAAAACCTCAGGATCAGTCCGCGCGAACCCTCGCGCAGCTCGAGGCGGAAATCACCGAGCTTGCCGGCCATCTCAACGCCGCTCAGCACCGCTGGCTCGTGCTGATCGCCGAGTTCGATCGGCGCAACGGATGGGCCGAGGCCGGGTGCCTGTCGTGCGCCCACTGGCTCAACTTCAAGTGCGGGATCGCACTCGGTGCGGCACGCGAGAAGGTGCGCGTGGCGCATGCGCTGGAACAGCTGCCGAAGATCTCCGCGGCCATGTCGCGCGGTGAGCTGAGCTACTCGAAGGTTCGGGCGCTCACGCGCATCGCCTGCCCCGAAACGGAAGACACCCTCCTGATGATCGCCCTGCACGGCACGGCCCATCACGTCGAGCGGATCGTGCAGCAGTTCCGCCGCGCCAAGGAGGCCGAGGAGCTCTCGCGCGAGGCGCAGCAGTACGCCGGGCGCAACCTCAGCTACTTCCATGACAGCGACGGGTCGCTGGTCCTCAAGGCACGCCTGCCGGCGGAGGTCGGCGCGCTCGTGATCAAGGCGCTGGATGCGGCCGTGAACGAGATGAACGCGCCGAGCGTTCCCGCTGAAACAGCCGCTGCCGGGCACGCGGGCGCGGACGGCGGAGAGCGCCCGAGCTGGGCAGCCCAGCGCGCCGATGCGCTCGGGGTTCTGGCGGAAAGCTTCCTCAAGCATGGCGCGCAGAGCTTAAGCGGCGGGGAGCGTCAGCAGATCATCGTGCACGTGGATGCCACCACGCTCCGGGACAGCATCGCCGGGCGCTGCGAGATCGAGCACGGGCCTTCTCTTCCGGCCGAAACCGCCCGCCGGCTGGCCTGCGACAGCGCGGTCGTTCACCTGCTCGAGGGCACAGATGGCGAGCCGCTCAATGTCGGGCGGCGGACGCGCAGCATTCCGCCGGCGCTGCGCCGGGCGCTGCAGGCGCGCGATCGGGGCTGCCGCTTCCCGGGGTGCACGCACACGCGCTTCGTGGATGCCCATCACGTGCAGCACTGGGCGCAGGGCGGGAAGACGAAGGCCTCGAACCTCGTGCTGCTCTGCCGGCGGCATCACCGCTTCGTGCATGAGGGCGGTGTGAGAATTGAGGTGCTGGATGATGGGGCGTTCCGGTTTGTG
>JADGHX010000221.1 GCA_019683695.1 Steroidobacteraceae bacterium | reverse complement strand
CCCCAGGAAGACACCCCCCACCCTTGACTTCCTCCCCTCCCTTAAAGGGAGGGGATTCCAACCGTCACCGGTTGGGTTTCCTGCTTCACTGCCGGTCGCCCGCTCGGAGGACTCCGTTGAGGTCTTACACCAGCTCCACAGGCGTTTTACTTGTCCGCCAGCCCGGCGGCCAAGATGTTCTTCGCCGCGTTGACGTCGCGGTCGTGGGTCGCGCCGCAGGCGCACGTCCACTCCCGGATGGTGAGCGGCATGGCGTCTTGCAGAGCACCGCACGCGCTGCACAGCTTGGACGAGGGGAACCACCGGTCAACCACCAGGAGTTCCCGCCCGTACCAGGCGCACTTGTACTCCAGCATCGAGCGGAGTCCCCGCCACGACGCGTCAGAGATCGCGCGCGCCAGCGTGTGATTCTTGACCATGTTGCGCACGGTCAGGTCCTCGATCACGACCGTTTGGTTCTCACGGACGAGCCGAGTCGACAGCTTGTGCAGGTGGTCGCGCCGCCGGTCGCTGATCCGAGCGTAGACGCGGGCGACCTTGAGCCGGGCCTTGGCCCGGTTGTTGCTGCCCTTCGCCTTGCGCGCGAGCGCACGCTGCGCCTTGGCCAGGCGCTTGCGGTCGGCGCGCTCGTGCCGGGGATTGGTGACCTTCTCCCCCGTGGAGAGCGTGGCGAGCGCCGTGATACCGGCGTCCACGCCGACCCGGTTGTCTGTCGGGTCGAGGGGGCGGATCTTTTCCTCCACGAGGATCGACACGAACCACCGGCCCGCCGCGTCCCGCGAGACCGTGACCGTGGACGGCTCCGCCCCTTCCGGAAGCGGGCGCGACCACACGATGCACAACGGCTCGCTCATCTTCGCCAATGTCAGCGTGCCGTCGCGCCAGCGGAACGCCGACCGGGTGTACTCCGCCGACGCCCTGGACTTCTTGCGGGACTTGAACGCCGGGTACTTGGCCCGCTTGGCGAAGAAGTTCGCGAACGCGGCCTGAAGGTGCCGCAATGCCTGTTGCAACGGGACAGAGGACACCTCGCCCAGGAACGCCAGTTCCTCGGTGCGCTTCCACTGGGTGAGCGCCGCCGAGGTCTCCACGTAGGAGACGCGGCGGCCTTCCAGGGTGTAGGCGCGGGTCCGTTCCTCCAGCGCCTTGTTGTAGACCAGGCGCACGCATCCGAACGTCCGGGCAAGTTCTTCGGCCTGCTCCGGGGTCGGGTAGAAGCGGTACTTGTAGGCCCGCTTCACAATCTGCGCCATGCCTCACATTCTAGCAAAAGATCAGTTAAGAACGATCTAGGGAAGGGAGGGAGGCGCTTCCTCCCCCGCCTTCAGGCGGGGGTCTCCGCGCCAGAACTCTGATGAACACCCCGATCTTCGTCCCGTGGGGCCCACGCCGCCTCGACCTGACCGCCGAGCAGGTGACCACCTTGCTCGACCTGATTGTCGCCGACCCGTACCCGACTGTCACCGACGTCCGTGCCTACGCCGACCGGGTCGGCGCGCCGCTGTCGGTGGCCGACGCACACTACGTGCTGCACGTGTGCGAGACGTGCAGCGACCGGCACGGCGCCGCCCGGTCTGGCCGCGGCCACTTCGACGTCGCAGTCCTGCATGCGGAGCTCCGCCGGCACGGGGTAGGCAGCTACTGGGAGTTGGCTGCGGCGCGTCGGGCGGGTGAGGTCCGTGAGTGACCTTGACACCGCGGCGTTGCGGGCGCTGGACGCTGCAGCCTCTCCCGCGCCGTGGGCGCCCGTGCTCGGCTGGGAGGAGGGCGGCGTGATCGGCGAGGCCGACAGCCGGCTGATCGTCGCCATCCGCAACGCCCTGCCCGCCCTGCTGGCCGAGCTGGAAGCGGTACGCGCCGAGCGGGACCAGTTGGCCGCCGAACTGGCCGGTAACCCGATCATCGCAGTCCACGGCGGCCACCGAGACGACGCGGAAGCCAGCCTTGCCGCGCTCGACGACGAGGACCTGGAGGCGACGGCCCGCACCTACCGCGCCCTCGCCGACCTTGCCTCCCATGTCCTAGGGAGGCGTCGTGGCTGACCTCGACGCCCGCGCCGCCAACCCGCCGGGCCCTCCACGCCGGCCGGGCGCCGGTGCCCGGTCCCCCCCGAACGAGGAGACCATGAATTCTTTGACGTGCGTCTCAGATCTGTGTACATTGTGTCCAGCGGAAGCCGTTCCAGAGGGGGGAGCACCGTTGACTTCCTCCCCTCCCTGAAGGGAGGGGATTCCAACCGTCGCCGGTTGGGTTTCCTGCTTCACTGCCGGTCGCCCGCCCGAGAGGACTCTCGTTGAGGTCTTACACCAGCTCCACAGGCGTTTTACCTCTCCGTCAGCCCGGCGGCGAGGATGTTACGTGCGGCGTTGACGTCCCGGTCGTGCACTGCGCCGCAGGGGCACTGCCATGTCCGGACGTTCAGCGGCATCGCCTCCTGCAGGGTGCCGCACGCCGAGCACAGCTTGCTGCTGGGAAACCACCGGTCCACCGCCACCAGGGTGCGCCCGTACCAGGCGGCCTTGTACTCCAGCATCGACCGCAGCTCCCGCCAGGCCGCGTCCGAGATGGCGCGGGCCAGGGAGTGGTTGCCGACCATGTTGCGGACGGTCAGGTCCTCGATCACGACCGTTTGGTTCTCACGGACGAGCCGAGTGGTCAGCTTGTGCAGGAAGTCGCGGCGGCGATCGGTGATCCGCGCGTGGATGCGGGCGACCTTGAGCCGGGCCTTCTCGCGGTTCGCCGAGCCCTTGGCCTTGCGAGCGAGCGCCCGCTGCGCCTTGGCGAGCTTGCGCCGGTCGCGGCGTTCGTGCCGGGGGTTGGTGATCTTCTCCCCGGTGGAGAGGGTGGCCAGGGCGGTGATCCCAGCGTCCACCCCGACCTTGCTCCCGGTCGGCGGCAGCGGAGCGATCGTTTCCTCCACCAGGATCGACACGAACCACCGCCCGGCCGCGTCCCGCGACACCGTCACGGTGGACGGCTGCGCACCCTCGGGGAGGGGGCGCGACCAGCGGATGTCCAGCAGGCCGTCCATCTTCGCCAGGAACAGTCGCCCGTCTTTCCAGCGGAACGCGCTGCGGGTGTATTCGGCCGACGCCCGGGACTTCTTCTTGCTCTTGAACGTGGGGTACTTGGCCCGCTTGGCGAAGAAGTTCGCGAACGCCGCCTGAAGGTGCCGCAATGCTTGCTGGAGCGGAACCGACGACACCTCGTTCAGGAACGCGAGTTCGGGGGTTCTCTTCCATTGGGTGAGCGCGGCCGAGGTCTCCACGTAGGAGACGCGGCGGCCCTCTTGGGTGTAGGCGCGGGTCCGCTCCTCCAGGGCCTTGTTGTAGACGAGGCGCACGCAGCCGAACGTCCGGAGCAGTTCTTCGGCCTGCTCCGGGGTCGGGTAGAAGCGGTACTTGTACGCCCGCTTCACAAGCTGCGGCATGCCTCACATTCTAGCGCACGATCAGTTAAGGATCGCGCGTGTGCTCGAGACGCCCCTGTCCTGCTCCGCAGGGGTCCGATTCCTCCCCCGCCTGAAGGCGGGGGTCTCCTCGGAGGTCGTACGATGAAGATCATCCGAGAGTGCGAGGTCGGGCTCGACCCACAGACCGGGCAGTGGCTCATCGGCAGCGACGGCGGCCCGCAGCCGCGGCAGGGCTGGCGGGTCATGCCTGACGGCTGCTACCGCTGGGACCTCGACGGCTGCCACGAGCCGGCCGCGTACCACGTCGCCTGGACCCTCGGCACGCTGGAGTCGGAGGACGGGGAGATCCGGCTCACCGGGACCCAGTACATGGCGGTCTGCGCGGCGCACAACGCCGAAGCGCAGCACCACCCCAACTGGGTCTGGTCCCGGCCGCTGGACCTGTACACCGGCACGTGGAGCGACTGAGATGACCACCACCCGCGAGATCCCCGAAGAGGCTTCGGCCGGCGCGCCGACGGGCCGCTACCGGGTGGTGTGCTACCGGCTGTCCCGTTCGGTCGAGTCGCTGACCACCTACCACGGCAGGTTCGCCGACGCGTTGGACGAAGCGGTCCGGCGCACGTCGCCGCAGCCGTCGATGCGGACCCGCCACAACCGGCGGGCACCTGAGGCCACCGGCACGATGATCTTCGACTGGTGGGGCGAGGACGAGCCATACCGGGTCGACGCCGCCCCGCAGTGGTTCAACGCCGCAGTCGCCGCAGGCGGGGCGTTCCCGTGGGGCGCCGACCTGCCTAAGCGCGAGGTCTCCAAGCTGCTGCGCGCGGGTGCCCGATGAGCGGCCCCGTGTCCACCCTGTCGCAGCCGCGACGCGACCTGGGCCTGACCGTCGGCCAGGTCGAGCAGGGCGGCGACCTGGCCGACGCCGTCGGTACAGCCAGCCCCACCCACACCGAACACCACGAGGAGTGACGGTGATCATACACCGTGCCGTCGGCGGGCCAGTGAGTTCCGCCGCGCTGTTCGTCACCTACAGCCGCCCCCGGTTCGCCGACATGGTCGCAGCTGTCGCACCCGAGGGGGAGGAATGCTGGCGCACCGGCACGCCGCTGGCCGACCAGCCCGGTTGGGACGATACCGTCGGCTGGCATGGGTTCCGGTGCTGCCGGGTGGCGGGGCACACCGGCCGGCACCGTTCCCGGCCGGTCCCCAATCTGACCGTCCGGTCGGGCGGCTGGGCCTACGAATGGGACCAGTCACCCGATGGCGGCGAGGACGAGCAATGACCCCGATCCTGACCCGCATTGCGGTCAGACCAAACCACCTCACCGAGGACTCATGCCGCTGATCGACTCGCCGCGGCTCACCGACGCCGACCGACAGGTATGGGCACGGTACGAGCACTACGACACCGCTCTGGCGCAGGATCCCCACCTCGACCGGCTCGCCGACCGAGCCCGAAAGGAGATCCGCCAGTTCGCCGCAGCCGGGCCGTGTTTCGCGGCCATCTCGTGGGGCCGCGACTCCACTGTCGTCGCCTTTCTCGTCGCCACCGCCGACGTTGACATCCCACTTGTGTGGGCGGTCGCCGACCGCGGCGAGAACCCTGACAGCCCTGCGGTCCGAGACGCTTTCCTGGACGCGTTCCCACACGTCTCCTACCACGAGGTCCTCTACGTCCGCAGGTCTCCGCTCCGCGGCGAATCGCATCCGCCGCTGACCGGCCCCGGAGTGGGCATGAGCGAGACCCTCGCCGCACGGTACGGCTCCCGCCGGATCACCGGTGTCCGCGCGGCCGAGTCCGGCCAGCGGCGGATCTCCGCCGCCGTCCACGGCCTGGCCACCGACGTCTCCTGCCGTCCGATCCTCCGCTGGTCACACCAGCAGGTGTTCGCCGCGCTCACCCGCTGGGATCTGCCGATCCACCCCGCCTACGCGATGACCTGCGGCGGGGCGTTTGAGCGGGACTCTCTGCAGGTCCACTCGATCGGCGGACGGTCCGGCGATCCACAGCAGCGGGCCAGGTGGGAGCAGGCCTACTACCCGGATGTCATCGCCGCCGCGCTCGAAGCCGGCCCAAGGACTCCCATGACCAGCCTAGAGGACAGGGTGCTGGCAGTGCTGGCGACCTCGGCGAGCCGACGCCGGTGGGCGTCCGTGGTGGCCGCCGACGTCGGCGCGCCGCTCGCCGAGGTCCAGGCAGTGCTGGACCGGCTGGAACGGGAAGGCCGGGTGCTGTCCCGCAGCCGCGCCGGCCAGACACGCTACTGGCGCACCGCCTCCGCACCATCCGAGCCGGCATCCGAGCCGGCAGCCGAACGGCTGTTCTAGCCGCCAGCCTCTCCCGCACTGTCGACGGTCACCCCACCGCGCCGACGCCGCTCCGCAGCATCGGCGCGGTACCGCGTCACGTCCGCCAGCCGCCACAGCCCGGACACACCGTCCCCCCTGACCGGGCGAGGCAGCGGGAACCGTGACGGCGTGGATTTCTCCCGTGACAGCCGCTGCGCCAACGACCGCGGCGTCATCTCCAGCAGTTCGGCGACCTCGCCGAACCCGACCATCCGGTCCCCGTCGGGGATGTCGACCGCAGGCCGTCGGGCGCGCCAGTCGGCGCGGATCGTGTTCGCCGCAACCCGGCGTTCCACTGCGACAACTCCGGGAGGCAGCGGCGGCGGGGTGTTCCCCGCCTGATTCAGCACCTCGACCATCTGAGCGCCGAACTCGGCGAACCCGGCGACCCACGCAGCGGCGTCCTCGAGGGTGTCGAACCGGCCGGCCGCGATACGCCGGCCTGACGCGGTCCGGACGACGGGGCGAACGGGCATGGACCGCACCCTACCTGCCTCGTGCAGGAGACCAGGCCCAGGGCGGGACGCCCTGGGCCTGGTGGCGTGCTTCACGCCCGCTCTCCGGTGGCACCGGGCGCGGGGGCGCCGATCCCGGCGAGGATCCGGTCCGCGACCGCGAGCACCTGCTCGGCGGAGCCGCGGGCGGCATCCCGGTCACCGGCCCACCCGGCGACGTAGGGCACCGAGTAGGCCAGCGAGTCCAGCCCGAGAACAGAGGTGACGACGCAGGCTACAGACTCGGCCTCGACCTCTCGCACCGCAGGCGGCAGATCCCGGGTGTTGTGCTCGCACAGGATGTGCGCCAGCTCGTGGGCAAGGGTCTTGACGGCCTGCGCCGGGTCGACGCCGGCGCGGACGCGGACGGTGCGGCCGGGGAAGTCGACCCACCCGAGCGCGGTGCCGCAGTCACCGCGCTCAACGGTGAACCCCTCAGCCTCGACCATCCGGGTGATGCTGTCCCACAGCCCTTCTGGAGCGGCGCCGTGCAGTTCGGACGGGCTGATGTCCTCACGGGCGGGCGGGTTCGCGAGCTGAGACACGTCGACCACGTTCACCAGCACGAAGCGGACAGCCCTCAGGGTCTTCAGCTCTCCGGTCTCGGGGTCGACTTCCGTGGTTTGGATGGTCCGGGTGGACGGCGCCCAAATCTTGATCTGCTTGGTGCCCTTGCGCGTGTAGCAGCCGAGCTTGTTCCACTCGGACAGCGGCCGGACGTCGCTGGCGCCCGGGCACTGCATGAGGATCATCAGGATGTTGCGGAGCGAGTAGCGGCGCAGCCAGCGGCGGGACTCGACGAGCTGGCGCCAGCCCTCGCCGGTCATCAGCGTGTCGACGCCGGCCAGAAGCTGCTCGCGGGCGGCGGCGATGCGGTCTGCCCGCTCCTGGGCGGTGAGCCGGCGGCGGTTGTAGGTGGTGGCCATGGGGTCCCCCCTTGGTGCTTGGCGGCACCACCAGCATACATCTGTCCGAACCTCATATCAACAGAAATATTGTTGACACGAGGTTCGGACAGTCTTACGATGGTGG
>JADGHX010000220.1 GCA_019683695.1 Steroidobacteraceae bacterium | reverse complement strand
GGCGAAGGGGGTTGGGAGGCAGCGGCCGGAAGACCCGTCCATGGGGGCCTGCTGAAAACACGTCCTGTGTTTTCGGCCGCCTCCCAAACCCCTCTTCGCCCGAGACTCCGCTCGTTGGTTGCAGTGGCGTTCATGCTGATGACGTAGTGGTCGGGTGCGATTGGAAAGAGGCGAGGCTGGGCGTGCGCAGCGATCACGGCATCCAGGTCGTGGCCTTTTGCCGCAGCTGCGTGCGGCTGAACGTATGCAGCCATTCGGCACTCTTGGCGAAACGAAGCCAGAGCGCCCAACGCGGCACGAGGCGAGCGGACGTGCGAGGGTGTGACGGGAGCTTCCGGCGCGCAGGCACAAAGCCGCCCGCGCGTTTCGTACCCGAAGCCTCTGTGCAACTCGCCGACCCACCCGCTCATGCAGACAAGCACCGGGCGGCGGTCATCTATTGCATCAGCCGATTCCGCGCGCCGGTTGCGAGCGGCACACCCTCGCGCGGCCGATCGCCGCCCAACCGACAGCAACGCTCTTCACGAACGAAGCCAGGCGCTGAACGCCGCCCACCGGAAGCAACACTCTTCGTGAACGAAGCCTCAGCCCCAGCGCGGCATGCGGCGGCTGTGAGGGCTTGGGTTAGCGCGTGTGGCGTGCCCGGAGCTGCGGGAAGCAGCTCCGGGGGGTTCACGCGTGTCAGGTGGAGGTGAGCTGGTCTTCGGGCACCCACCAGCCGTGGATCTGCGGGACGGCGCGGATCGGCAGCTTCACGGTGGCGATCGGGCCCTCCTCGATATGCTCCGCGTCGAGGATCAGCAGGTCGCCGCGGCCGCCTTCGTTCTGGCGGGTCGCCACGCCGAGCAGATACCCCACGCCCTCGGGCGCCGTCTTGTTCTTCGGAACGAAGATGGCCTCGTACAGCGTGGTGCCGGGCCCGGCATCGAACAGGGTGGCCTTGCGCGTCTGGTGATCGAAGCGCGCCCAGCAGGCATTCGGACGCTTCGAGCGGTCCGCCGGATTGGGGTGCGGGCACGGCACATAGCCAATCCGATAGGGCTTGGTGTTGTACCGGTCGTCCTGCCGCGGCAGCGCGCCGAAGTAGCCCGGATAGAGCACCTCGATCTTGTAGTCCCGCGGGCTCTTCTTCGAGAGATCCGCCGACAGCCGGGTGATCTGGCTCGCGCCCTTCACCGGATCCCATTTCGAGCCATCCGCGAACGGCATGAAGGGGAACGGGTTGTACTCGGACATCTCCACGTCCACGTACACGCGCTCGCCATCGGAGAAGGCGCCCATCACGTGCGTGGAGCTGCGGTCGGGCCCCTTGAACCAGCGCAGGTCCTTGCCGTCGCCGCCCCGGCGCATGACGCCGAAGTACGTGCCCTTGCCCTTCTGCCAGGACCAGTGCACGCCACCGCGCTTGATCTGCTCCTCATCGAACGCAAGCGGCATCACGTAGAAGATGATGTGCTTGTCGGTGACGGCAAAGTCGTGGAGCAGGCTCACGTACGGCACCTTGATCCACGCTTCCCAGACCATCTTGCCCTGCGGGGTGATCTGGAAAATGTTGACGTCATTCGAGCCGAAGCCCGTGGCCTCGTACCCGAAGGCGACGATGTCGCCCGTGTCCGAATCCACCTTCGGATGCGCGGTGAACGTGGCGCTCTTCAGCTGGCCGTCGAAGGTGTAGTTCGGATGCACCGTCTCGAGCGTGAGGAGGTTCATCGCCGCGGGCGGGCTGTCTTCCTTGAGCGCGAGCAGGTAGTTGCGGTGATTGATGATGTGCGTGTTGGCCGTGCTGCGGCTCAGGCCCTTCACGCTCGGATCGTCCACCGTGGGATTGCGGTACATCGGGAACAGGATGCGCCCGGCCTTTTCCTGCGCGAGGTACCGGTCGTTCCGCACGAAGCGCGTCTTGTAGTCCACGCGCCCGTTCTTGATGCGGAACATGCTCACGTGGCCTTCCCCGTCGAAGGGGATGTTGCCCGGCCGGAGCGGATACTGCGGATCGGGACCGACGCGGTAGAACGCCCCGTTCAGATCCTCCGGGATCTTGCCGTCGACCTCCACGTCCTTGATGTCCGACTCCACGCGGAACAGTTTCGGGCCGTTCGGCGCACCGCCCATCTGCAACGAGGCGCCCGGCGGGGGCCCGAGCCCGGAGCCCGAATCCTGCGCCGACGCGGGCAGCATTGCAGCGCCCGCCGCCATGCCGATCGCGGAGCTCATGAAAAGACGACGATCCATGCCGGGCTCGCCGGCAGACACTAGCTGGTGATGTTTGCTGCTCATAGGTGGAGTCCCTCGGAGGGGACCGACACTACCAGACGGACAGGGCGCGCAGCACCGGGAACGACCGTGTCCGTTCATTTCCAGCCGCCGGGCGGCGCTGCCCGGCGGGTCGCCGCAGCCCGACGCCGAGCGTGGGCCCGCCCGTTATACGGATGTCTAATCCCCGCGCCTCCTCGAAGCCGGCCGCTGCGCGTGGAGCGCACGAAAGGTCTGCGGACGCTGACGCCGCCTCACGTGGGCAGAAGGCCATCCATCCAGGGCACGGTGACCAGCGAGATCAGCAATCCGGCGCCGAGCGCCATGTTCGCCACCTCGCGATCGAGGTTGTACTGGCTTGCGAGGATGGCCGTGGACACCATCGGCGCCATGGCCGCCTGGAGCACGGCGATCGCAAGGACCAGCCCGCCCGCGCCGACCAGCGTCCCGAATGCGAAGATGGCCACCGGGGCGAGCGCAAGCTTCCACCCGAGCGCCACCGCGGTGGCGCCGAGGCGCGAACGGTCCAGATGCAGGCTGAACTGCAGCCCGATCGAAAACAGCGCCACCGGCGTGAGCGTCGAGCCCACGCGCGCCACGAAACTCTCGATGACAGGCGGCCAGCCTCCGAGAGCGTTGACGATGAAACCGATCACGAGCGCGATGAATGCGGGAAAGAGCAGCACGCGCCGCGCGATGACCCGGGGCTCCGGCCGGCCGCCCGAGTAGACCGCCGCCACGGTGATGCCACCGACCGCGAGCGCGATGGAGCCACCGAGCTGGTCGGTGAGCGCGGCGAGCGCCAACCCTTCCTTGCCGCGCAGGGCCTCGATGAGCGGGAATCCCACAAGCGCCGTGTTGCCGAGGCCCGTGCACAACGCCACCGCGCCGACCCGCGCGCGCGTCCACCCGAGCCAGCGGCCGATCAGCACCGACACCATCCATCCGCCCGCAAACACGAGCCACATGCTCACGGGCAGGAACCACAGGTGCGGATCGAACTGCACGCGCGGAATCAGCTCGAGCACGAGTGCCGGCAGCGCGATGTTCAGCACGTACCAGTTGAGCTGCTGCGACAGCACCGGCGGCGGCTTCGCAATGCGTGCAACCACCCAGCCGAGCACGAGGCACCCGGCAATCAGAACCAGCGATTCGGTGTTCAAGCGAGACGATCTTTCCAGACGCGCTGCGCGAAGCGCCGCGCGAGGTTACCCTTTGCGGCCCGGCGGATGCGAGACCAGACCATGCCGCTCACGAAGCTCGAACACTTCCTCGTCCTGACAGCGGACATGGACCGCACACGGGACTTCTACTGCACCGTGCTCGGCCTGCGCGAAGGCCCGCGGCCGCCGCTCGGGTTTCCGGGATACTGGCTGTATCTCGGTGACACTCCCTGCATCCACGTGGCCGAATGGGAGTCGTACACCGCGCATTCCCGAGAGCGGAACATCCCCGTTTCCGAGCGCGCGCCGGGCACCGGCCCGGTCGATCACATCGCGTTCAACGCCACGAGCTACGACGAGCTGCTCGCGAATCTCGAGCGGCACGGCGTGCAGCCGCACCGGAATATCACGAATCCGAACGGGCTGCGGCAGGTGTTCCTGCTGGACCCGAACGGCGTGAAGATCGAGATCAACATCCCGCCGCGTTGAGCACCCCCGCCCGCAGCGCCGCGGGGCGTTGCGGAATGCGGGCGCGAGTCCGCCTCAGATCCTGAGGGTGCGCCGGGCTTCCTCGTGCGCGGCCTGCACCAGGTTGGGCATGGCGAGCGCGGCCTGCACCGCCGGCCGCGCGCTCACGCGCGCGTGCCAGTCCATGGCTCGCGGCGTGTCCTTCGGGTTCATGACGTTCGGCATGCGCGTGGGCATGTGCACCGCCATCGCGAAGACGCTCACATCGGCCAGTGAGAACTCGGGCCCGGCGAGCCAGGGCCCTTCGGCGAGCTGCTGCTCGACGCGGGCGATGGAGACGCGCACCTGCCGGCCCCACTCGGCAAGCTGTTCCTGCGTGTAGCCCTGCTTCGCGGACGTGCGCCACTTGTCCCGCTTTTCCTTCAGGGGAATGCGCGCAAGCTTCGCCTCGAACTCCTCGGGCGTGAGGCGATCCGTGATCGTGTGGATCAGGTGATGCCACCCGATGAACGAGAGCGCCGGGCAGAAATACTCGTCGACGAACTTCGTCCACACGCGCATGCGCGCGCGGCCGTAAGCGTCCGCCGGCCGCAAGGGCGGGCCCTCGAAGGCTTCATCCAGGTATTCATTGATGACCGTGGACTCGGTGATCACGCGGCCATCGTGCACCAGCACGGGCACTTCGCCGTTCGGGTTGATCTTCAGGAACCACGGCTCGTGCTGCTCGAACGCGTGCAGATTCACGACGTGGCTCGTGAACGGAACGCCCTTCTCGTAAATGGCGATGAGCGACTTCAGCGAGTTCGCCATCGGCTCGGCATGATAGAGATCGAGCATCGGGAACCCTCCCGGTGCACGCCTTGCGGTCAGGCTTTGGGCTCCGGCGGCGGCAGTTGCCGGCGCGTGGGGTCCTTGATCACCCGGCCATCGGGCAGCACCACGGACACGAACAGCCCGCCCTTCTTTCCATCCCGCAGCGGGTTCAGCGTCACGCTGATCTTGTCACCGGGCTTCAGCAGCGTCGATCGCCAGCCCTGCCGCTGCAGGTTGTTCGGACTGTTCATCTCGATGGACCAGTGTTCCGTGCCGCCTCCGGCGGCCGGCACGTCGATTTCGATGAACGCGTGCGGATTGGTCCACTGGAACTCGCTCACTGTTCCCGTGATGGTGACTTCCTTGTCACGGTCGAACATCGCGAACGAGTGGTGGGCAAATGCAGGCAGCGTCGCCCAGAGCGTGAGCACAGCGGACAGTCCCGCCAGTGCGGCCCTCAATGTTCTCATCGGACGTCTCCCCACCTTCAGAACCCGATCGTGAAACCGATCCAGCGGCCGAACGCGACGATGGCCACCCACATCGCGATGGACAGGCCGCCGGCAAGCCGTGCCGGAAGCGGAATCGCCGGGCCTTCGTTCCACTGCGCCACGCTTCGGTACGTGACGAAGTGAAAGACCAGCATGTTGATGCCGGCAAGCAGCATCAGGAGCATCTTCATCTGGAACGGGAAGTTCCTCGAGTACTCCACAGCGTTCGAGGCGAAGAGCGCCCCGCCCGTGCAGACCGCCACAGCGAACGCCACCCACGTGATGGGCAGCACCTCACGAATGAGCTGCTTCACGGGCCGCCCGAGCGAGGCCACCCCGAGAAGCCGCAGATCCACCACCGCGATGCTGCCCAGCACCAGCGTGATGGCCAGCACGTGTACGCTTTCGAACCAGGGAAACGCATATCCGCTCGCGCGGATCATCTCCGCGAACGCGGTGTCGTACAGCCACTGGCAGAAATCCTGGATCATCAACCCCCCTCGTTATCTTCGCCGCGCCGGCGCACTCAAACAGAAATAGGCGTGACGTAGGCGATCCAGCGTCCCGCAAACACCACGAGCGACCACAGCACCAGCGAGGCAACGGCGATCGCCTTCAACGTGAGACGCCGCGAATTGCTGCTGTCCCAGTAGCCCGCATCGCTCCGCAGCGGCCGCTGCACCAGGTACGTGAGCACGGCGACCACCACGATCATGATTATCTTCGCGAAGAACGCGGGATTCAGAAGTGAACGCCCTGGCTCGCCGATGATGAGGATCGCGCCCGTCAGGAAGAGCACGGCGAGCGCATACCAGATCCACGTGAGGAACCGGTGCGAGAGCGCAGCCAGGGACTGCGTCGGCGCAAACACCCCCAGAATGCGCAGGTCCACCAGGAACACCGCCCCGATCACCACCGCCACGGACACGATGTGCACGGTCTGGACGGTCGGAATGATCCAGGACACGTTCTGGATCGTCGCGCTGAGATCGGTACTCGCGAGCCAGTCGCCAAAGGTACGAATTGTCGACAGCATGGTCCCTGTTCTCGTTGTGAGCGCACGGAAGGTAGCGGCACGCGGCGATGCGGTCCAATGCCGCGCGCGAGTTGCCCACAATCTTGTCGCATCGCCGGCCACCCCTCGGACGGACGCGCGATCCGTGGCTGGACGCTGTGCCGAGGCTTGCGCGAAAGTCCGTCGGCGGAAGGGTCCCGGGTCGATGAGGATCGCCCGGACAGGCTTCCAGCCAAACGGGGCGTCGGTCGGGGCGGGAAGAAGAATCCCGGCTTCACAGCGGGAGGAGACGGCGGCACCCGCCGCGTCGCAATCGCGGTGACCGTCGTTCTCCCCCCGGCTTCCCGCTCGTGCGGCGCGCATCGGAATGCGGCGCCGTTCGGCTCACCCGGATCTCAACCCCTCCCTGTCTTCGGAACGGCCTGATGCTCGTGCACGCCGGATCGGGCCGCGACTGGCAACGGCCGCAAACCAGGCGTCGTGTCGTACCCGGCCAGCACGCACGCCGCGGCCGCCGCTGCACCGAAATCGAGGCCGCACCTTGCGCGGGCCCGGTGAAGTTCCTACGATCCCGCTCGCCTTCTTGACCCCCAACCCCCGTTGCGTCCGTGCGGATGCGGCGCCGCGTGCGGTTGGCTTGCCGAAAGTGCAGGTAGGAGGCCGCATGCTCATTCTCACCCGCCGTCGGGCGGAGTCGATCTTCATCGGGGAAGAGATCACCATCACGGTGCTGGGGGTCGTCGGTAATCAGGTGCGCTTCGGCATCGAAGCGCCACGACACATCACCATCGACCGCGCCGAGATTCACGAACGGAAAAGGCGCGCCGCGAACGGCAACGGCGCCCCGCCGCAAGCCGACCCCTCAGCATCGCCGAGCACCGCGGCCGCGACGGAACCCGCGCCGCAAGAGGAGCCGAACGGCAACAGCGTCGACAAGTAAGCCCACGCACGAAAGGCGCCGCATGCACCTGCGACGCGCGCCGCGGGCACCGAACGAAAGATCTCGCGAATCCTCGTCCGGTCTCGCGTCCGACGCATGCCTTCAAAAAAGGGCGTGCCTCATCGCGAAGCACGCCCTCGATCGGACCCCCTCGACTGGCGGGCATGCCCACCCCCCCCGGGCCGGCCCCCCCCCCCCCGC
>JADGHX010000042.1 GCA_019683695.1 Steroidobacteraceae bacterium | reverse complement strand
GTTCAAATCCCGCCAGCGTCTGTTGCTTCATTCCGTCCTCCTCCAGAAGCGTAATGATGCAACAGTTCTCGTCGGTAAATCAGAGTGTCCTTAGCGGGCTCGGCGTGTTCTATCCGGACCGCAGGCCGACGCAGCGAATCGGCATCGTGCCCGATATCGTGGTCAAACCTACCATAGAGGGCATTCGCGACGGCCGGGACGAGGTGCTCGAAGCCGCGATTCGGCAGATCACGGACTGAAAGGGAAAACGGGTGTCACCTTGTCGCGGGCTGACGCACGACCTGGCACCTCGCAATGGAGAGAGGTGGGCTTCGAGACCGCCGCGAGCCGCGTCATTCTGGAGAAGGTGATGCAGGAGCACGGATTGGACAAGGGAGTGTTCCTGCCGGAGGAGATTCCGAATGGAGGGCTCATCGCGAGTCCGCAGTTTCTCTTCGGATTCTGTCCGAGTCACAAGGTGGACTGGTGCTGGAGCGTGAGCCGCGGAAACTCGGAGCTCCTGCGCATGAGCCTGGGTTGGTATCCGATGGCAAGCGAGACATCTCTTGCAACGTAAGCTCCACGTCGTGATTGCATCCGCGATCTTTGCGTTCGGCTGCGCAGGGACGCTTTGGTGGAACGCGCGGGATCGCCACAAGGAAACGAGTGGGGACTGCCGCGAAACAGCTCCTCCCGTGCTTACCCGCTCACAGGTGACTTCGGAAGGCGCCAACACCACGCTCAGCGAGCCGGAGCCGGCTGTTCCCACGAGTGCTCCGGAACCAGCGCTGGCGCAAACGGAAGGCTTTAGCGAGGTTACCGAGGAACCAGACGCACCGGCCAACTGGTTTCTGCAAGGAACGAACGCGGGCAGCTATAAACTGCGCCTCAGCCGGGAGATGGTCTTCGCGGGGGCCGCCAGTGCGGTGCTGATAGCCTCGGAGCGAGCCGATCCGAGTCGTTTCGGCTCAATCACGCAGGCTGTCTCCGCGGAGGCATTCAGGGGAAAGCGGCTGGAGCTTACAGCGCAGATGGCTACCGAGGAGGCCCATGTCGGGTCGGCTTTGTGGGTGCGCGCGGATGATCAGCATGGCACGATGGTGGCATTCGAGAATGCGCACGCTCGCGGACCGCGAGGCTCCCAGTCCTGGACTTCTCAGCGGATAGTGATCGACATCCCCGACACCGCCGCGGCTCTGCTCTTTGGCGCCGTGCTGAGAGGAGCCGGAAAGTTGTACCTCGATCAGGTTGCCTTGCGCGTCGTCGACAGCAGCGTGCCGCTGACTGCGAAACCCACTACCAACCTGTCCGGCGTCACCAACCGCGCACCCGATCTCGAACGTATTCCACCGGAACCTCTCAATCTCGGTTTCGAGATCGCTGCTCAGGCGGACGGCGCGCCGAGTCCGCCTTGAAGCGTAAGTGGCTGAAAGAATTTGGTGGAAAGGGAGGGACTCGAACCCTCGACCCCGGCATTATGAGTGCCGTGCTCTAACCGGCTGAGCTACCTTTCCAGGCGGGAGTCGGCAGGCCGCCCGGCTGGGCGGGGGCGGCGATTGTCGCGGCGGTGCCGAGGGGTGTCAAGGTGAAGCTCTGCCGGCCGGGGAGACGCGTGCTCACCCGCCATGCGGACTCGAACTCACACCTTGTGGTGCCCTCAGGTGCGGCCCACGGCGTCGCTTCGGAGGGCGGAGCCGCAGAGGCGGCCCGGGAGTGAACCGCCCCGCCCCGTGCCCGCTGCTCAGCGCGATTGATTGACGACTCAGCGCGATCGTTTCGCGCCCATCAAACCGCAGCTGGCCACGAGGTCGCGGCCACGGGCCGCCCGACACGAGCCGGCAGCGCAGCCAGCAGCGCGATCGCCAAGTGCAGTTGACGCTCACCCCCACGTCACCCCGGCCGCGTGGCGCCCGGTTTGCAGCCCCACCTGCGCTGTTCGCATCCCAGCCTTCGCCAAAGGCGAACAGGTGCTGATGATCGACGGCAGTGTTCCCGAGCGCTTCTGGGATTTGCTGAAGGCCAACGCGCGCCACACGCAGGTGCGCGCGCCGCAGGAGCCCTTCGGGCGACCAGAAAGCCTCCGGTCCAAGCCCCCGCATACGACTGGTCGTGACGCCACAAGCACCGCTTGCTCGTACTCAAGCCGACCGCGTCCGGCGATCTCCCCGGTATTCCCGTGCTGGACATGCTCGTGCGCACAAATCACCCAACAATCACTCACCTTCAAAGAGCAGAGGGCGACCCCGCCAGAAGGGAGCTCAGCTCCGACCTGCCCGATCGCGCCGCCCGACATCGCCGCCTGAACTCCCGAACAGCAAACGCGGCACTAACGCCCACAACACAACCCACACCCCGACCGTGCCGTGGTGCCATCACACCCACACAAGCCAAAGTCGCCCCACGAGTCCCGCGCCACCGCACAAGACAACCGAACTCACAAGCATGGGAACTTCCCTCGCAAGAAGCGCGTTAGCACCCACCGACCGAACGGTCCATATCCCCGGCTCAGCTGGTCCGCATGCCCACCGCACCCGCATCGTCAGCCAGAGCATATGACTCACGCTGAAGACAGCTTTGCGCAACCCTCAAGCTGTTGCGCAGGACGGCCGCGGTCGAGCGGTGCCGCGCCGAAGCACGGGCGCTGGCGCCTTGCGTTCCCGTCGCATCGCAGAGGTGTGCCGCAGCTGACACAACCTGTACACTGCTCACGCGTCCGGATTCAAGACAACTCACCCGCCGACACGGAAAGCGGTAGACTCGAAAAAGAGCCGCGCGGCGCGCTCGGCAAGCACGCACACGTGGCGTACATGGGGACAATGCGCCGGCACGGATGGTCCGTGCTCTCGCATGTAAGGCAACCATGAGCACGCGGCGACGTAAAAGCGTTCTCTCGAGCACTGCGGATGCAGGCATCACCCGGTATCTGCAGCTCTATAGCATCCTGTCGCAAGCCTTGGCCGATGGCGAATACAAGTCCTCGCGCGCCCTGCCAAGCGAACCTGAATTGGTAGAACGCTATCGAGTATCGAGAACAACCGTGCGGCGAGCGCTGCAGCTCCTCGAGCAGGAAGGCCGCATCGTCCGCCGTCGCGGAAGCGGCACCTACGCGAAGACGAACAGGGTGCATACCGCGCTTGCGTTCGACGCGGAATCGCTCTACGGCAATGGTGCCGTCGCGGGCCGCGACTCCGGAACGCAGATCCTCGAGCGCGCGCCCATGGATGTGCCGACATCGCTGCGGATCGCGTACCCGGAGCTGGGCGACACCGCATTTGCCATTCAGCGCGCTCGCTCGGAAGACGGCGAAACATTTCAGCTCGCGACGACGTATGTGCCCGATTCGGCCGCGCGCGAATATGGCCTTCGCCGCGGTGGCACCACAGGGCTGGAAAAGCTCGTGAAAGACGTGCGCAATGTGGATCAGGTAACCACTGCAGTCGCAGCGGATGCCATCGCCGCCAAACAACTGAAGGTGGCAATCGGCTCGCCCCTGTTGCGAGTTCGCGCTGCCCTCACGGACTCGAAAGGCGAGTTGCTCGCAGTGGACGAAAGCCTGCTCCGGCCAGACCGCGCGTACCTGCACGAAAATCTGCGCCGTGAGCGCGCGGGCAGGGCGCGGCCGCGGTGGCAACTGCAAGCCACGCACTGACTACACCCGGCGCGAGGTGACAACCTCGCACCCACACCACGTGCGCAGGTGCCGCCGCCTCGCCGTTACACGTTGAACCGGAAGTGCATGACGTCGCCTTCCTGAACGACGTACTCCTTGCCTTCAAGCCGCAGCTTGCCCGCTTCCTTCGCGCCGGCTTCTCCCTTGCAGGCGATGTAGTCCTCGAACGCGATCACTTCCGCGCGAATGAAGCCGCGCTCGAAATCCGTGTGAATGACGCCCGCGGCTTGCGGCGCGGTGGCGCCCGCCCGCACCGTCCAGGCGCGCACTTCCTTCACGCCGGCCGTGAAGAAGGTCTGCAGTCCAAGGAGCTTGTACCCGGCGCGAATCACGCGATCGAGCCCCGCCTCTTTCTGCCCGAGCTCGGCCAGGAATTCTGCGCGATCCGCCTCGTCGAGCTGCGAGATCTCCGCTTCGATGGCGGCACACACCGGCACCACCACTGCACCTTCTCCGGCCGCGCGCTGCTCGACCGCGGCCAGATGCGGGTTGTTCGTGAAACCGTTTTCCGCAACGTTCGCCACGTACATCACCGGCTTCGAGGTGAGCAGTTGCAGCTCGCGGATGTCCCGCCGTTCCTCGTCGGTGAGCGGCAGCGAGCGCACGGGCTTTGCCTGATCCAGATGCGCCTTCAGCCGCTCGAACAGCGCGCGGCGGTGAATGGCGTCCTTGTCGCCGCTCTTGGACGCCTTGGTGGCGCGATCGAGGGCCTTCTCCACGGTTTGCAGGTCCGCCAGGGCAAGCTCCGTGTCGATGACCTCGATGTCCGCAATCGGATCCACCTTGCCGGACACATGCACGATATCCGTGCTCTCGAAGCACCGGACCACGTGCGCAATGGCATCGGTCTCGCGAATGTGCGAGAGGAACTGGTTGCCGAGCCCTTCTCCCTGCGAAGCGCCCGCGACCAGACCCGCGATGTCCACGAACTCCACCGTCGTCGGGACGATCTTCTCCGGCTTCACGATGGCCGCCAGCTGCTGCAGCCGCTCATCCGGCACGGGCACCACACCCACGTTCGGGTCGATGGTGCAGAAGGGATAGTTCTCCGCCGCAATCTGCGCGCGCGTGAGCGCATTGAACAGCGTCGACTTGCCCACGTTGGGCAGCCCGACGATGCCACACTTGATACCCATGAGTCGTTCAGCTCTCCGCCGGGCGCGCAGCGCGCGTGTGCAGGCGATTCATGGCCCGCTGCCCACCCTGCTCCAGCAATGTTGGCACCACGTCCGCCGCATCCGCGATGCACTCGCGGATGAGCCGCTCTTCTTCGGCCGCAGGGCGCGAGAGCACATGCTCGATCCCCGTGGCCGCAGGCTTGCCGACGCCGATGCGAATGCGCCAGAACGCATCGCCCATCGTGGCGATCACGTCCTTCACGCCGTTGTTGCCCGCGGCGCCGCCACCCTGCTTCAGCTTCACCACGCCCGGCGGAAAATCGAGCTCATCGTGAGCGACGAGGATCTCTTCCACCGGCACCTTGTAGAAGCTGGCGACGCTGCGAGTGGGCCCGCCGCTGCGGTTCATGTACGTCATCGGCTTCAGCAGCCACACCTCGTGTTCCCCGATGCGCACGCGCCCCAGCTCGCCCTGATGCCGCGACTCCAGGCGCAGCACGCCGCCATGACGGCGCGCCAGCTCATCGATGAACCAGAACCCCGCGTTGTGTCGCGTGCGCGCATACGCCTCGCCCGGATTGCCGAGCCCGACGATGAGCTTGAGAGGAACACCGGCCATGACGTGATGCGAAACGATACGTTCAGTTCAAAGGATGCGCGAACACTGGCCGCTGCACTGGGCCGCTACCGCCGGCACGATTCGCAGCGGCATGCGAGGCAGGAAGCGTAGCGAAACGAAAGCCCGGCGCGCCTCGCGAAATCGTGTGCGAGGTGACGGTGCCGAACGCTCGCGCCCTCGCACAGCACACCGGAAGGCCCGGACCGTTCCGGGCCTCCGGCATGCGCGAGCACGGATTACTTCTTGCCGCTTTCCTTCTTCGCACCGGCGTCCTTCGCACCGGCGTCGGCGGACGCAGCGGCAGCGGGAGCCGCGGAGGCCTCGGCGGGTGCCGCAGCGGCCTCGGCCGCAGCTTCCGGCTCTTCCGCACGCGGGCTGTGGATCGACACCACCGGCGGATTGCGCCCGCCGGACAGCTCCGTGAGCGTGACGCCTTCCGGCACCGGGATGTCGGAGAGGAACTTGGTCTCGTTCAGACCCATGTTCGAGAGGTCGAGCTCCAGGTACTCCGGCAGGTCCTTCGGCAGGCAGCTCACTTCCACGTCGGAGAGGCGGTGCGAAATGATGCCGCCCTGGTTCTTCACGCCCGGTGCAACGGACTCGCCCTTGAAGTGAATCGGCAGGCGGATGCGCACCTTCTCGTCCGGCAGCACACGCTGCAGGTCAACGTGGATGACGAGGTTGCGCGCAGGGTGCATCTGCACGTCCTTCACGATCGCATCCTGCGTCTGCCCGTTGTTGCTGAACTTCAGCTGCACAATGGAGGAATAGAACCGCTCGTTGTCGATCATGGTGAGCAGGTTCTGCTGGTCGAGCACCAGAGGCTGCGGCTCCTGGCGGCCGCCGTAGAGAATGGCCGGAACCTTTCCGCGGTGACGCAGGCGGCGGCTCGCACCTTTGCCTTGCGTTTCGCGGAGGTCCGCGCCGATGGTGAATGCCGTTTTCATCGTGTCTCCTCGAGACGTTGCTTGAGTTGCGTGCCGCCGCGACCAGCGGCACGTCTTGACATCCCTCCGCCCACCCGGGCGAAGGGAAGATCAATCCAGATACAGCGAGCTGACGGACTCTTCGTCGCGGATGCGGCGAATCGTTTCCGCGAGCAGCCCGGCCACGGAAAGCTGGCGGATGCGTCCGCACGCCTTGGCCGCCGGGGACAGCGGAATGGTGTCCGTGACCACCAACTCATCCAGCGCCGAGCTCGAAATGCGCTCCACCGCATTGCCCGAGAGCACGGGGTGCGTGATGTACGCCACGACCTTCGTCGCGCCCTCGTCCTTCAGCGCCTGCGCCGCCTGGCAGAGCGTGCCGGCGGTATCGACCATGTCGTCGATGAGCACGCAGGTCTTGCCCGCCACCTCACCGATGATGTTCATCACCTTCGACTCGTTGGGCCGCGGACGGCGCTTGTCGATGATGGCCAGATCCGCATCGTCCAGCCGCTTGGCGAGCGCGCGGGCGCGCGCCACGCCGCCCACGTCCGGCGACACGACGATCATGTTCCGGTAGCCCTGCTTCCACACATCGCCGAGCAGCACCGGCGAGGCGTAGACGTTATCCACCGGAATATCGAAGAAGCCCTGGATCTGCTCCGCGTGCAGATCGATGGTGAGCAAGCGCGTGACGCCGGCGCTCGAGAGCATGTTCGCCACCAGCTTCGCGGCAATGGCCATGCGCGTGGCACGCGGGCGCCGGTCCTGCCGGGCGTAGCCGAAATACGGCACCACCGCGGTGATGCGTGCGGCGGAGGCGCGGCGGCAGGCGTCCACCATGATGAGCAGTTCCATCAGCGTGTCGTTCGCCGGTGGGCACGTGGGCTGCAGGATGAAGACGTCGCGTCCGCGCACGTTCTCCATGAGCTCCACGTTCACTTCGCCGTCGCTGAAGCGGCCCACGTAGGCGCGCCCGAGCGGCACGCTGAGGTGCTTCGCCACGTCGTGCGCCAGCGCAGGATTTGCATTGCCTGCAAAGAGCGCCAATGTGTCGCCGTCGTTCGTCACTCAAACTCTCCGCAGCCGGGGCCGCCGCAGCCGAATCCGTGCCGGGGCGCGGCCGCACGCCCTGATCACCCATCCGCGCGTGACGCCCGCAAGCTCCGCAGGCGCGTTCCGCGCATCTGCCCCGAGACCTCGCTCCCCCGGGAAGTGGCCTCGCGCCGGAGGGATTCGAAACGCCGCGCGGCAGAATCGAAATCCGGTCAGGAAGGCTGGAGGATCAGTGACTTACCGATCCCGCGCACCGGCCGACCGCTCCCGTCCCGGCGACCACCCGCCGCTGACCACCGGAAGACCGGGCCAGGCGCTCGAGGAGACCGGAAGGGGGCCGCCAAAAAGGGCGCCGAATCATACACGATCCCCCATCCGGAGGCTCGAAAAGAGAAACTTCGATGGGTACCTCACCGATCCATCGATCCCGTCCCGGCCAGCGGCTTTGCCGTGGCTATCGACCGTGCTGGTACTCGGATGGCGTAAGGCTGAATGCCGCGCGGAAGCAGCGCGTGAAATGCGCCGTGTCGAGGAAGCCGGCGGAAATCGCCGCCCCGACCAGCGCGTGAAGCTGCGCCGAAAGAAGCGCTCCGTGCCGTGCCAGTTCCTCACCCGATAGCCGCGCGAGCGACCTGGGATAAGCGCCGATCAACGGGGCCAGTCCTTTGCTCGCAGGCCAGTGGCGCGTCAGTTTGCGCCCGCCGGAGGCATCGAGCCGCGCGCGGTCGAGCGCAATCTTCATCGTGTGGTTCTCACGCACCACCTCGCAGGAAATCGGCCGCGTCATGTCGGGCAGCAGCACTTCGCCGGCCCGGCGGTAAGCCGCTCGCCATCCGCCTCGACGTGCAGCTTGCCTGCGCGACAGATGAGCAGCAGCCCTGCGGGCCGATCCTGCGCCGCCGAGACTTCGGACTTGCCATAGCGCAGCCGGTAGGGCGCCGCCCGCTGCGCAAGCAGCGGTGTCTGACCACCCGGGCACCCGACACCTCGGCATGAAAGCGCGAACGATCGAGCGGGTCGGCCGGAAACGGCCAGCCGGTCGCCCTCATGAACTCCTCCGACCAGCGCGCGAAGCGCTCCTGCTGGGAAAACGCCTCAGTGGAAAAAAGCGCCTCCGCGAGCTACGCGACGGGCGAAGTGAACAGCACTTTCGAAGGTCACGCCGGCGCCCTGGTCGGGGCGAACAACTACGGCGCCATCGAGCGGAGCTACGCCACGGGCAAGGTGACAGCCAACAACGGCGGCGAAGTCGGCGGGCTGGCGGGGAGTAACGCCAACGGCACCATTACACAGAGCTACGCCACCGGGGACGTGGCGGGCTTGGGCAGCGTCGGCGGGCTGGTGGGGGCGAACAACAACGGCGAGATATTCCAGACCTACGCCACGGGGCCGTGTCCCAGTTTGTGCCGGGTTTTAGTGAGGACGTCGGCGGGGCACGCGGGTACCGATGATGTACGTGTCGCTGGAATCGCAGGTCGTGCCTGTTCCCTTGCACCACACGCGATCGTAAAGCGTGCCCACAACCACGCCGCTGACAGTGATGTTTGCCTGTCGACTGGCCACTTCGATGTAGTCCGACAGGTCCGCGTAGGTCAGCAGGCATGTGGAGGGCGGCGGAACGGTGAAGGGTTTCGGATTCACGCTGATGATGGGATCACCCGTGTCCGGCAACGTGCACCACGCGGCCTGCGCGGGCGTGTGATGGAAAAGCGCAGCAATCGCGCACAACAGCAATGCATAAGGGAACGTGCAAGAGGTTTTCACTCGTCTCTCCTTGATTGAGTTGAAATCACCGGGATTCGCATGGTTCGGTGAGCCACGGAGGCTTCCGTTCTCACTCGTCGTCATCGTCTTCCGGTGGCGGCACGCCATCGGGCTGATAACCCGCGGTGAAGAAGTCCACCGAGTCGAATACGTCCACAACGTCGGAATTGAGCACGCGCACGCCAAGCGCGTTGAGCACGATTCCACTCGGCGCACGCGTCTTCGTGAGCAACCAGGGCGACTGCGCACTGCTCACGCCATCCGGATCCGCTGCATTCACGTCGACACGGAAATCCACCCAGGTGTTGTCGCGCTCGGGCTCGTCGCCCTCGAACTCGTTCAGCCCCTGCACCGTGCGACCGGAGGAGCGCAGGGCTTTCGTGGCGCCATCCTGGTAGTACGCAATGGAGACGCGTCGGTTCGGCAATGTCTGCCGGAAGACATCGTTGACATTGAACGCGGCGCCGCTCGAATCCCACTGCTTGTCGTTCATCACGACGCGCATGCCGAAGATATACAGCCTCGGTCTGCTCGCATTCCGCCATACCTTTTCGTACAGCGTGCCGATGGTGACGTCGTTGTAGATCAGCGGCGCGGACCGTGCGGCCACCAACACGTATCACGGCTCTCCGGGCAAGCTCGTCACGCGGCACGCGTGATTCAGGCTGGAATCAGTGGGATTGCAAACCGTGAGCACTCGTCTCCGTATCGCGAGAGCCTTTCGAAACCCGCGGCCAGTGCCGTCTGCGTGCCCACAAAAGCCAGCCCGATGCACAATCCCACGCGCCGGTACGGCGACTTCCCTCTCATGTTCATCCGTCCACGCGTCCGCCCGAAAGAGCCGGCCAGCGTGCTCGCCTCGACGCCCGGAGAGGAGAAGCCGCTGCGCGTTCGCAGAGAAAAGGCGCCGCCGAGCGTGTTCAGACCGAACAGCGGGTTCGATCCGGGAAACAGGTCGAATCGCTCGATGGCGTTCAACGGGATCAGATCCCAGTTGACCACGTCGCCGAACGGCTCGTTGACGCGGATGCCGTCGAAGAACACCGACACGGCCTGCGGCGTGCCCACCTGCGGGCTCGCCGTGAAGCCGCGGTAGTTGACGTCCATCTGGAAAGGATGGCCCGAGTAGTCGTTGACGCTGACGCCCTGCATCTCGGCGTTCATGAAGTCGCCCAGATTCAACGCCCGCGAGTCACGCAGCTGCCGCTGCCCCGCGCTCTGGATGTTGCCCGGGATCTGATCGCGACGGATGAGCAGGCCGGGCATGGGTCCGGCCTCCGTGGGTCGCACGCCCTGGATCGTGACTTCCGCGTCGACTGTGCCTTGCACGCCTTGCGCGAGACCTGCCACGGGAACGGCGAGCGGCAGCAGGCGCACGCAGGACCACGCAAGCGCATTCCACATGCGCGTTCGTGAACGCAACATGCTCATGGGCGCTGTGCGGAGGTGTCGCAACGGAGTTCGTGAAGGACCGATGCCGCCGCCGACACGGCCATGCGAAGAAGCGAATCAGCCCTCCCCTGAATGGCCAGCCCGCTGCAGCGGGACGACGCACCTGCGAACCGACTCACGGGGACCTTCCTTATCTTTCGTTATCGCACCGGCGCGGAGTCTCTGACTCGAGCGTGAGCGCACCAGTGAGTCCTTCCTCATCGGTGCGGCAGTAACTCCTGAATTGCGTCGCTGCGCTCGAGCGATTCACCGCTCTGACAGGAAGGCGTCGCGACATCGATACAACCGTCACGGGAACGTCGCGCGGCCCTGCGCGCACTTCGGTGCGCAATCCGCTCTGCTGTAACCCGGAATCCGACTCGGGGCGCGAAGCCCGGGGACGCATTTCTTTCGCCAGTGCGAAAACACCCTTTCCGCCCGCGCACAGCGTGATCGATGCGCTCGAGTGCCCGCAGACCTTGCTGTGCGGGCCAGCCGCCGACCGGTGTTTCAAGGCTCGGTCGGCGTGACGAACGGGCCTTTGCGGGCTTAAGGGAATCGCTGGTCCGTTCGTCGAATACGTTGACGTCGGTGACCTGAATAACATCGCCCCCTCTGCGCAGCGCGCGCCGTTGGGCCAGGCGGAAAAATGTCGCAGAGAGGCCGGCGTCATCGCGAGCATGTGAGGGATTTGGCAGAGAAAGTGGACAGGAGTGCGTCGGATTGCTGAGCGCTGGCGCGTATTGCGCATATTCTTCGTGGTTTCTTGCGCGCGCCACGGAGTCCACGGTGCGGAGGATGTCGATGAGATTGAAGAGCACTGGGCGATTGATGACGGCACTCGCGGTCGCGGGTCTGGGGGCTATTGGCGGGATGGGTTCGGCAAGGGCCGACAACACGCCGGCTTCCGCCCCGGCGGGCGACGGCCATGCCCAGTGGCAACTGGTCGAGAACTACTGTTTCAAGTGCCACAACACCACGGACTGGGCCGGTGGTGTGGCCTTCGACACCCTGTCCGCCGAAACCGTCCCCGACGAAGCCAAGGTCTGGGAAGCCGCCATCAAGAAGCTCAAGAGCGGCCTCATGCCGCCTCCGGGCAACGATCAGCCCGAGCGCGCTGCCGTGGCCAGCATGATTTCCTGGCTGGAAAACACGCTGGACAAGGCCCAGGCCACGCCTTACGTCGGCCACGTGCCGCTGCGCCGCCTGAATCGCCGCGAATACGCCAACGCCATACGTGACCTCCTGGGCCTGGACATCGACGCCGCCGCCTGGCTGCCGCAGGACCCATTGGACGATGGCTTCGACACCAACGCCGAGCTGCTGCAGGTGACTCCGGCGTACATGGACCAGGCCGTCACCGCGGCGCGCGCGCTGGCACTGCAGGCAGTGGGCGATCCGAAATCCGTGCCGCTGGAGACCACCTACGGCTCGCCGGCCAACATGATCCTGTCACTGGCCGCGGCACCCGCCCCGGGCTCGGGCAACCAGCAGCGCTACAAGGACGGCATGCCCTTCGGTACCCGCGGCGGCATGATGGTGGAGCACAACTTCCCGGCCGACGGCGAATACGTGCTGAGCATCGGCGACATGGCCCTCGCCCGCACGGTGCCGAACATGGAATTCAGGAACACGGTCATCGCGCTGCTGGATGGCAAGGAGTTCTGGCGCACCGAGATCGGCGGCGCCGAAGACCACAAGGCCATCGACCAGAAGCTCGATGACGCGGTCGCCATGATCAACGGCCGTCTGAAGAACATTCACTTCCACGCCACGGCGGGCCAGCACACAGTGGCCGTCACCTTCCTGCGCCGCAGCTATGCCGAGAACGACGGCCGCACCCTGCAGTACCGCGTGAGCGACGACCGCCGGGGCGCCAATGTGCTCGAAGGCGGCCAGCACCGCGTGCCGGCCGTGCACGCCTTCCACATCAAGGGCCCGGTGAAGATCACCGGCATGAGCGACTCGCCGAGCCGCAAGAAGATCTTCACCTGCAAGCCGGCGAGCCCCGCCGAGGAGCGGCCCTGCGCCGAGAAGATCATCAACCATCTGGCCGAGCGCGCCTTCCGTCGCCCGGTGACGGCCGAGGACATGGCGCCCCTCATGCGCTTCTACGACCGCACCAGCAAGACCGACGGCTTCGAGGCCGGCGTGCGTGAGTCTCTGGCTGCGATCCTGGCGAGCCCGCACTTCCTGTACCGCGCCGAGGCGGCGGCGGACGCAGGCGCCCGCCCGCTCACCGACCTGGAGCTGGCCTCGCGTCTGTCGTTCTTCCTCTGGAGCAGCCTGCCGGATGAGGAGCTGCTGGAGGTAGCGAAGCGGAACGAGCTGTCGAAGCCTGACGTGCTGGCGGCGCAAGTGCACCGCATGCTGGCGGACCCGAAGGCGATCTCGCTGACCCGGGACTTCGCCTTCCAGTGGCTCAACGTCGCCAAGCTGGACACCATCGTGCCCTCCGCCGCGCTCTTCAGCTACGCGAGCGGCGTGTATGACCCGCGCCCGGCGTTCAAGAAGGAACTGGAGCTGTTCATCGATAGCATCCTGCGCTCCAACCGCCCGGTGACGGACCTGCTCACGGCCGACCACACGTATATCAACGAGCAGGTCGCGCTGATTTACGGCATGGAGGACATCCGCGGCAACGGCTTTCACAAGGTGAAGCTGAAGGATCCGAACCGCTTTGGTCTGCTGGGCAAGGGCGCGGTGCTCATGCTGACCGCGAACCCGAACCGCACCGCCCCGGTGCTGCGCGGCGCCTGGATCATGGAGCGCATCCTCGGCACACCGCCGGCCGTGCCGCCGCCGAATGTGCCGGACCTGAAAGAGGCCGCGAAGGGCAAGGCGGCCACCGTGCGCGAGCAAACGGAAATCCATCGCCAGAACCCCACGTGCGCCAGCTGCCACGCGGTGATGGACCCGCTCGGATTCGCGCTGGAGAACTTCAACACCGTGGGCGCCTACCGCACCACAGACCCGCAGTTCGGCCTGCCCATCGACTCGCGGGCGACCATGCCCGACGGCACGGTGATCAACGGTCCGGCGGAGCTGCACAAGGCGCTGGAAGCCCGCGGTGACCAGTTCGTGCAGATCATCACCGAGAAGCTGATGACATACGCGGTGGGCCGGCGCATCGACTACCACGACATGCCGACCGTGCGTCGGATCGTGCGTGAAGCCAAGGACGGGAACTACACGTTCGAATCCATCGTGATGGGCGTTGTGAACAGCGACCCGTTTCGTCGGCGCGCACCGGCGGCACCGTCACCGCGCATGACCACCGCACAGGTTTCTTCGACGAAGAGCGAGCCGACTGCTCGCTGAAGGCTGGAGGCTCAGACCATGTTCCTGACCAAGAAGCATCTTTCCCGCCGTACGGTCTTGAAAGGCGCTGGCGTCGCCATCTCGCTGCCGCTGCTGGACGCGATGATCCCGGCCGGCACGGCCCTCGCCAAGACCGCAGCCGCCATCCAGCCCCGCCTCGGCTTCGTGTACATCCCGCACGGCGCGGTGGAGAAGTTCTGGGTCCCCAAGGGAACGGGCAAGGATTTCGAGTTCTCGCGCATCCTGAAGCCGCTCGAGGAGGTGCGTGACTACGTCACGGTGATCACCAACATCCGCAACAAGGCCGGCGAGCGGCAGAATCCGCCGCACGGCATCACCGAGCAGGCCTGGCTCACCTGTCAGGATCCGCAGATGAAGCCCTGGGGTCCCGGCGCGGGCACCTCCATCGACCAGATCGCCGCGAAGCAGATCGGGCAGGACACGCCGCTCGCCTCGCTGGAGCTGTGCGGTGAGCCCGGTGGTGCCATCTCCTACCGCGGCCCGAACCAGGCCCTGCCGCTCGAGGGCAATCCGCGCAAGGTGTTCTACGGCATGTTCGGCCCCGGCGATTCCAACGCCGATCGCATCGCCCGCCTCCAGGCCACCGACAGCCTGCTCGACTACGCGATGGAAGCGGTTCAGAGCCTCAATCGTCAGCTGGGAGCCGCGGATCGTGCGCTGGTCGGCGACTACCTCCAGTCGGTGCGTGAGGTCGAGGGCCGCGTGTCGAAGCTCATGGCCAAGGCCGAATCCCTCGGCAACCTGCCGGATGCGCCGGTGGGCACGCCCGATGACTTCACCGAGCTGGTCGACGTGCAGTTCGAGATGATGGCGCTGGCGTTCCAGACCGGCCAGACGCGCGTCGCCTCGATGCGCATGATCAAGGAAGCTTCCATGCGCACGTTCCCCTCGATCCAGGTGGACGAAGCCTTCCACCCGCTCTCACACCATGGCGAGGATCCGGCCAAGCAGGACAAGCTCGCGCGTGTGCAGACCTATCAGGTGGAGCGCTTTGCGCGCTTCGCGAAGCGCCTGGCCAGCATCAAGGAAGGCGACGGCAACCTGCTGGACAACACGATCATCCTGTACGGCTCGAACCTCGGTAATTCCGACCTGCACAACTGCACGCAGCTGCCGGTAGTGCTGCTCGGCAAGGGCGGCAAACTGAAGGGCAACCAGCACATCTCCGCCCCGAAGGACACCCCGCTCGCCAACGTGCTGCTGACCATCGCCCAGCGCGCGAACGTCAACATCGAGAAATTCGGCGACGCTACCGGGACGTTCAGCGAGGCTTGAGTATGCGAATGGGGGGAAAGGTGGCGGCTGCAGTGGCCGTCCTGCTCTGCGCGGCTGCGGCCGGCAGTGCCGCAGCGGCCAGCGCCGACGAGCCGCGCAAGCCGGACGGCAGCACGCCGCTCATGCAGGCGGCATTTGAAGGCGATGTTGCCGAGGCGAAGCGCCTGATCGAGGCAGGCGCCGACGTCACGGCCACCAACATCTACGGCGTCAATGCCATGCAGCTGGCCGCGGACATCGGCAACACGGAACTGATCCGGTTGCTGCTGAAGGCCGGCGCAGACCCCGAATCCCCCAATGCCGATGGCGAAACCGCGCTGCACCTCGTGGCGCGCAGCGGCAACGTGGAAGCTGCGAAGCTGCTGCTGAACGCCGGCGCGAAAGTGGACCCCGTCGAGCAGTTCGGCGGGCAGACCCCGCTCATGTGGGCCGTGGCTCGCCGCCATCCGGAGATGGTCGAGTTCCTGCTGTCCCGGGGCGCAAACGTCAACGCCCGAAGCGTCGTCCGCGACTACAGGCGCGTCGCCACCGCGGAAAGCCGTGCCGCACCTCGCGACCGCGGCGGCTTCACGCCGCTGCTGTACGCCGCGCGTCACAACTGCGGCGAGTGCGTCGAGGTGCTGCTGAAGTACAAGGCCGACGTCAATCTGCCCGACCCGTCGTTCGTGGTGCCGCTGTCCATCGCGATGATGAACAGCAACTGGGACATCGCCAAGCGCCTGGTCGAGGCCGGCGCCGATGTGAACCAGTGGGACATCAACGGCAGCTCGCCGCTGCATGTGGCCATCGCCAACATGAACAGCGACGACAACCGCAATCCGCTCGATGATGACAAGCCGAACAAGGCCACGGGCCGTGACCTCATCAAGCTGCTGCTGGAGCACGGTGCGAACCCGAACCAGCAGCTCTATCACGGCGTGGACTTCGGGTCGCAGGCCGACCGCGGCCTGACACCGTTCCTGGCGGCCTGCCGAAGCGGCGACATCGAGCTCGTGAAGCTGCTTCTCGAGCACGGTGCGAATCCCAGGCTCGCGACCTCGGATGGCCGTGGCCCCATCATCATGGCGATCAGCGGCCGGCGCGGCCGGGACAACTTTTTTGGCAGCCCGCCGCGGGTCAACCGGTCTGCCGAGGGTGAAAAGGGCTCGGCGGCCGGTGGGAAGCGGACGAATCCACAGGTTGAGCTCATTCGCCTGCTCGCCAAGGCGGGCGCGGACGTGAATCTCGTTGCCAAGATCCACCTGCTCGCCCGCACACGCGGCGGCTCAGCGCTGCACTACGCGGTGCGCGCCGGCGGCAACCGTGAGGTCATCCAGACGCTGCTGGACCTCGGCATCGATATCAACGTGAAGGACGAGGACGGCCTGACCGCGCTGGACTACGCCATGGGCCGCGGCTACGTGCCCTTCCTGGCCATGCCGGAGCCGCCCAACAAGCCGCTCTCCGATTTCCTGCGCGGCAAGGGCGCGACCATCGAGCTGGCGAAGACCCCGGACTGGCCGCCCCAGGGCCCGCCCATCGCCACCGCCGTGTATGACTCCTTCATCTGGCCCGTCGATCCAGTAGGACCGTAATGACCCTTACCCGACGTCATTTCCTGCGCAACAGCGCGCAGGCCCTTTCGGCTGCCGCGCTGGCGGGTCTGCCCGCCGTCTCATCCGCCGCCCGGACTCGCATCGACGTGCAGGACGTGAACGGCCTCGCGTTGCTCACCGGAGGCGGCTGCAACGTCGTGGCCCTGCCCTCGCCCGAGGGCGCGCTGCTGGTCGATGGCGGCCTCGCGGAGCATTCCTCCGCCGTGCTGAAGGCGGTGAGGTCGGCCACCGGATCCAAGCGCGTGGCCACACTGATCAACACGCATTGGCACCCGGAACAAACCGGTTCCAATGAGGCCGTGGGCAAGGCCGGCGGCACCATCATCTCGCATGAGGTCACGCGTCTCGCGCTCGCCCGGAAGAACCCTTCCGCGCTGTACGAAGGCACCTATGGCGCCCTGCCGCCCAAGGCGCTGCCGACCGTGACCACTTACAACACCGGCACGCTGGAGTTCGCCGGCGAGCAGGTGACTTATCGCTACCTGCCAGCCGCGCACACCAACGGCGACCTGTTCGTGCATTTCCCGAAGCACAACGTGCTTGTCGCGGGCGGTCCTGTGGCGGGCCGCAGCTGGCCGGTGATCGACTGGCTGAACGGCGGCTTCTATCACGGCTTCCTGCGCTCCTACGAAATTCTCAGCGAGGTGGTGAAGCCCGACACCGTCGTGATCGGTGCGCAGGGTGTGCCGCTCAAAGGCAGCGACATCGTTCGCCTCAAGGACGTGTACTGGGAGCTGTTCAAGCAGTTCTTCATTCTGTTCAACAAGGGCTTCGGTCCCGAGGACGTGGTGGAGTTCAACAAGGGCAAGGAGTTCGTCGGCGTGGTGCCGGTGGTGGCCGACCGCCCGCTGAAGGGACTCATCGAGGAAATGGGCGACCCGTCCCAGTTCCTGGAATTCGCCTATCGCAGCCTGCAGCAGGCGACGATTCCTTACTGATCGCCACAGGCGCTGCAGCGGATCCCGCAAAGGGCATGGACGCCGCGTGGATCGCAGAAGCAGGCTGCTCGCCAGTCCGACGAACATCACGAGGAGCGGCCTCCGTTCATTCGTCACGGCCGCTCCCTCGTCCCACACGACGTTTTCCGCTTTCTGCAATGGCGTAGGTAGAATGCTGCCGCGATGAGGCCGTACCGGAGCGCGGGAAGAGCCCATGCAAGAAGAAGAACAAGACTCTCCGCGGCGGGCGCACGGCATACCGGGCGCCGACGTCCTGTCCCACGTTTCCGAGGCCTACGAGCGCGGCGATCTTCCCGAAGCCCTGCGAAGGGCCGAAGCCTTCGCGCCCTTGCGGCATTGGCAGGGCGCCAAGGCGTGTGCCGTGGCCTCGAGGATTGCTGCGCGCGCAGGCGATTCGCTTCTGTCGACACGTCTTGCCGTCCGTGCCCTGAAAGCGGATCCGGCCGATCCGCACGCCATCGAGCAATACGGTTACGAAGTCCTGCACCGGCGCGGCGCGCTCGCGTTGTGGAGCTTCCTTCGCACTCATCCGCTCGAGAGTGCTCCGTTAGCCGACAGCGCTGACGTCCTCGCGCTTCGGGTGCACGCTGCGCTCGATCTGCGGGACTTTGCTGCTGCAGAGGCGCTCATCGAGCGCGCGGAATCCCTGCAGCCCGGCCGCGCCTGGATCCGGTTGCAGCGTGCGTTCCTGCTGGAGCGTCTGGACCGCCTGGAAGAAGCGCTGGAGATCGCCGAAGCTGCCTGTGAGTTGCATCCCTTCCCGTACTTCCGGCCGGGCGTGCAGACGCGCGCGCGACTTCTCCAGCTTCTGAACCGGGATGACGATGCGATCCGCCTCTTGCACGAAGCCGGTGGCGTTCTCAAGCAAGCATCAGTCGTCGCGCAGCTCTATTCGCTTCTGAGCGAGAACGAGCGGTGGGCCGAGGCTGAAACCGCGCTCCTGCAGTTCGTCTCACTCTCGCCCCTTCTCGAGCCGCGTGGCGCAAGTTGGGTGACCGCCCAGCAGGCTCGCGTTGCGTACCGTCTCGGCAAGCGTCAGATCGCGGCAGATCTTGCCAGGCAAGTCGACGACCTATTCGCCAAGCGCTTCGCGCAACGATTGCTCGAGCCGCCACCGCCGGACGAGCTCGTGAAGCTGGATGTCAGCTTCGTTCGCCAGCACTTCAAGACGTGCGCACCGGCCACACTGGCGGCGATTGGGACGTTCTGGAAGATGCCGGCGGATCACGTACGTGTCGCCGAAGCGATCTGCTACGACGGCACACCGCTATGGCAGCAGCGCGACTGGGCCGCGCACAACGGCTGGTATGTACGCGAGTTCCGTGTGACGCGAGAGAGCGCGCTCGAGCTCCTCGCAAGGCGCCTCCCCTTTGCCATCTCAACGGTGGAGGCCACGTATGCGCACATGATGGCGGTGATCGGGTTCGATCGGACGCGCGACGTGCTCCTGCTGCGCGATCCTTCGCAGCCTTACGCCATCGAGTGGGACATCGATGCGCTGTTCGAACGCTACCGTCCGTTCGGGCCTCGGGGAATGCTCTTCGTTCCCGAGGCCGAGCGTCACCGCGTGAACGGAGTGGATCTGCCCGACGCAGAGCTTTACGACCACTACCATCGGTTCTCGCTCGCCCTTGCGAGGCACGACCGCCAGAGTGCGGCACGCGAGTTGGACACCCTGGCGGCGAAGCATCCTGACGCTGCCGCCACGTGGGAAGCGAGGCTGGACCTTGCGTATTACGACGAAAACAGCATCGAGCAGATCCGGTGCATCGAGAAGCTGCTCGAGATGTTTCCAGGTAATCCGGCGAGACTCCTTCGCAAGCTGGAGTGCATGCAGCACTCCTCGCGAGAGGATCGGGTCCGGGTGCTCGAAGAGCCTTGCAGCGACAGGAAAGCCGATCCCGCGCTGCTGATTGCGCTCGCTCGCGCGCTGATGGGCGATGCGCGGCAGAGCGACGAAGCCTGGCGCTGCGTGAAACGAGCGCTACGGCTGCGACCAGGAGAATCCGGTGCGATCAAGGCACGCGCGGATCTGCTTTGGGAGCGGGGGGAGCTCGATGAGGCCGTCGAGTGGTATCGCTTCGCCGCGCTAGCCGAGGAGTTTCGCGAGCACCTGTGGCGGGATTGGTTCCTCGCCTGTCGCCAGACTCGGCGCACGCAGCAGGCGCTGGAGCATCTGCAGGATCGCTTCAGCCGCTTCGGCCGTCGGTCCGAGCAGCCCGCGCTCACACTCGCGTGGGCGTGGAACGAGGTCGATCAGCCTCTCAAGGCACGCGAAGTCCTGGACGAAGCGATCCGCATGCGCCCCGACGATGGCGTGCTGCAGCTTCGTGCCGCAGGGCTCATCGCCAGCCTCGGAGAAGTCGCCGAAGCCGAAAGACTGCTGGACGCCGCCCGCGGAAAGGTTCGGGAGAGCGACTGGTTGCGCGTGCGCATGGATGTGGCCGAGAAGAGCCTCGACTACGAGCGCGTGCAGGCCATTGCGCAGGAGCTGCTTCGAACGGAGCCGCTCGCCCTGGATGCGTATCAGGCGATCGCGAGAGTCGTCGCCCGGCGTGACGGAATCAGCGCCGCGCGCAAGGTGATCGAGGAGGCCTGCAACGCATACCCGCATCACTGCGGCCTGCGGCGCGTGCTGCTCGACTGGAGCCGTAGATCGGAACCGGAAGTGACCGTCGCTGCAGCCGAAGAGCTGTTGCGACTCGAGCCTTCGGACGCCGTGGCGCGGCGGGAGCTGGCCGTGGCGCTGCTTCCCCTCGGGCGTTACGACGAAGCATTGGAGCACGCGCGCGAAGCCGCCCGGATCGAGCCACAGAACACCTACAGCGCCTCGACGCTGGCGGCGGTATATCAGCGACGGGGCGAGATGAACGAAGCGCGTGAAGCGCTGCGCCGCGCCCTGTCCCTGAGCGTGGACAACGACTACGCCATCAACGCGTTACTGGAGCTTGCCCGCACCGATGAAGAGCGCAAGGCAGATGTTGCGTTCATAGAGCAGGAGCTGCTGCGTCAGGTCGTCACCGGTGAAGGGCTGGTCGCCTATGCCGATCTCGCACGCCCGATCCTCGAGCCGGAACGGCTGCTGGCACTGCTGAAGCAGGCGCATGCGGAACGGCCGGATCTTCTCAGAGTGTGGTCCGCGCTCGTTTCACAGCTGCTGCACGTGTCTCAGCTGGACGAGGCTCTGGAGATTGCCACGAAGGCAAGTGAGCGCTTTCCGCACTTGCCGAGGGCGTGGCTCGACCTCGCGACCGTGCATCAGCGGCGTGCCGAGCCGGATGAGGAGATTCGTGCGCTCGAGCGCGCGTACGAAGTGAATCCGCAGGTCACTTCGGCCGCGATGTCCCTGGCGGCGGCTTACGAAAGAGCCGGGCGCCTCGAGGACGCGCGTACGACCTATCAAAACGCCCTGCGCCACTCGCCTTTCGATGCGCCGCTGCACGCCGCGCATGCGAGTCTCCTGTGGCGCTTGCAGGAGACCGACGCCGCTTTCGCGGCGATCGAGCGTGCGTTGCGCATTGCTCCGGCATTCAGACAGGCGTGGAACGATCTCTGCGACTGGTGTTCCCAGGCAGGCAAGCCAGATCATGCCGTGGAGTTTGCGCGTGCGCTGGCGAAAGAGCACAGCGGCGATCCGCTTGTCTGGATGATGCTGGCCGGCGTCCTTCCGTTATCCGCAAGCATTGAGCGGCTCGCTGCCGCCGAGCGCGCCATCGAGCTGGACCGGCGGCTCACCGGCGCGTGGGACCTGAAGGCGGAGCTTCTTGCGCTCGATACCCGCTTCGACGCTGCGATTGAGGCGTGCGATCAGGGGATGTCGATCTGCGTCGCGGACGTGCACGTGCTCGCCGGCAGGAAGGCGTGGATCGAGGCGCAACGTCGCCGCATTCCCGAGGCGGTGCGCCAGATGAGAGAGGTGCTCGCGGGAAACAAGGGATACGCATGGGGCTGGTATCAACTGGTCGACTGGCTTCTGGCGAGTGAGGACACCGCGGGCGCAGTTGACGCCCTGAACACGATGAAGGAGCTGTGGCCTCACGACACCGCTGTGAAGCGCCAGCTCGCTTTCCTCTATCTGCGGCAGAACGACGCTACTGCGGCCCGCGCGGAGCTCGAGAAATGCCTCGAGTTGCAGCCGATGGATCCGGGTGTGGCGCATAGGCTGTTGGCCCTCCAGCTGGACGCGTCGGACCTGGAAGGTGCGGCCCGCACACTTGCGACCATGCAGGTTCATCAACCCGGCGCCCCAACGCTCGCCGCGGAGATTGAGGTGCGGCTTCGGAAGAACGACGTTTCAGGTGCGCTCGATGTGTTCGCGCGCCTGTGTCGCTCCCCCGATCCAAACGCGTGGCCGATCGATGACGCGACAAGTGCATTCATTCGCGCGCTGGAGGCCGGGCGGGCGGCGCGCGTCGTCAGGAAGGCGCTGAAATCCCCGGACGTGAATCCGCAGGCCGGCGTGGCGATTGTGCGGCTGATGGCAGCACACAAGAAAGTGCACGCAGCCGTTCGCTTCTTCCTGTCCCTCGGGCCTGGTGAACTGCGCCGGCGCGCCTCGGCACACGTCGCGCATGCGGTTGCCGAGAGCAAGAACCACTGGCTCCTGCGCTTCCTGCTGTGGCGGCGGGCCGACGTGCTTCGCGAAGACGACGAGGCGTGGGGCCATGTGGGTTACGCGCTCACTCGGAGCAAGCGATGGAGCGCGGTTGTGGATTGGCTTCGCGACTGGCGCAAGCGCAACGACGTGCAGCCGTGGATGCTGTTCAACTATTGCCTCGCGCTCCGACAGGTGGGGCGTTATTCCGAGGCCGACCAGGTGGCGAGCTACGTCGTCCGGAAGTGGGAGCACCTCGAGGGTTCCGCCGCCATGCATCTGTTCCTGGCGGTTGAGCGCGCGCTCGAAGGCAACGTCGCCAAGGCAAACGAGCATCTGCAGGCCGTTGAAGTGCGGAGCAACGTCGGTTACGACCAGCAGATGTTGACGCTCGCACGCGCGCTCGTGGGCTTTCAGGAAACCGAGCGGGCCGAACGGCGGCGGCGGTTCACTGAGATTCGAAAACAGCTGCATCCGCACTTCAGGGGATGGCTGTTTCTGAACACGTTGCGTGATGCCCGCCTGACCTTCCGTCGCGCGGCAAAGGTGTTCATGCGCGAAGGCGGTGGGCTCGCCGCGTGGTTCTGGTTCAAGAGAAAGCAGCATTGGCAGTGGGTGGTGATACCGGCGGCTGGGGCGCTTGTTTTGGTCCTCTTTACCCATCTTGACGCGCTGGGGCCGTTTTTCTCCGGATTCACAATTGGTCTGATCGTGCTGGCGCTCGGCGCTGTGCGCTCACGGGCGTAGCACTCGTTGGTGCATACAGGCGTTCACTGAGCCCGGGGTTCGACGCCCGCGCGGTCGCTTCCAGAATGATGCCGTCGGCCTCTTCCTTTGTGATCGGGGGAATCATGCTTCTCTCCGTGTGCTTGAGCGGGTGCGAGATTCCTTCCCGCGTGAAGAGCGCCGATGGTACTCACACGCCAGAAAGATTTCATGCGCACGTTTGCACGACGAACGGTTCGCATGTATGTGCGGCGAATGCGAACGACGTTCCGGGCACGTCGATGCATTCGGTGACCAACGTGCTCGATGCCTCTCGCCGATGCGGGATGTTCGCCAAAATCAGCAAAGCTGACTGGCGCCCAACACTGTTAGCAATCCGAAAACATACACGAGCGCGCAGAGCGCGCTGCGGCCACGGACGGCTCGCTCATCCGCTTTTGCGTATGGCATCGAACGCCACTCGGGTTCAGCATGACGTCACCAGCCGTTCCGGAGACTCGCATGGCTGCACCGACGGCCCATCATGCACCTCCGCGCAGGAGGCGACCGGCTCCGAAGCCCGAGGTGGCCACGCGCATCGGGCCCGACAACTCCAGCTCCGGCGCCGCCGCGCCCTCGCCCGCGCCGGCCGTTGACGCCGACCGCCGTCACGCGATGATTTCCGTTGCCGCGTATGACCTCGCGGAGCAGCGCAATTTCTGTCCCGGACACGAGCTCGAGGACTGGCTCAAGGCCGAACGCGAGGTCGATTACGCGCTCGGATCGGGTCAACCTGATAGCGGGTGCAGCCATGACTAACGCCATCTCGCTCGAGGAAGCTGCGTCGTTCAGGGAAAGGCTGCGTGCGAGGTCACGCACGTTGCGCGCGGAGATTCACGACACGCTCATGCGCACCGACGCGGAACAGTTCGCCCGCATTGCAGGAGAAGTGCGTGACGCGGAGGAAGCCTCCGTGGCAAATCTCCTCGTCGACGTGAATATGGCGGAGATCACTCGCGACGTGGAGGAACTGCGTGACATCGAGGGTGCGTTGAAGCGCATTGCCTCCGGCGCGTACGGCATCTGCGTGAAGTGTGGCGAACCGATTTCGCGCGCGCGTCTGGAGGCATATCCGACCGCGAAGCGGTGTTTTCCCTGCCAGCGGCGATACGAGCAGTCGCGAGGCTCCACGGCCCCGCCATCGCTCTGACGAGCGCGGGGCATGTACCTTCGCCCGCACTCGAGACGCGTATTCGCGAGCAAGCTGCGTGCCGCTGGGAAAAGCACGGCGCAGAGATCACGCGCTGTCGTGATCGTCACGGCGCGCTTCGAGGAGGAGCCGGATGACGAGCACCCGCACGCCAGCACGGTTTACATCGCTCTCTGAATACGCCGGGTTCTGAAAACACCGCGCCAGGGGAATCTGAAGTCATGGCCGCAATTCGCCGCATTCTGGTCGCCATCAAGGATCCCACCGCGAGAAAGCAGCCGCCCGCAAGACAGGTAGCGCGATCGTCGTGATGGGTGCCGTTTCGAGATCCGCAATCCGGCGTGCATTCATCGGCAACACTGCGGAGCGATTGATAGACGATCTGCGCAGCGACCTGTTGGTCGTGAAGCCGGCGAACTTCACAACGAAAGTTCCCCGCGCTCAACGCGGCGTTCGCGTCGCGCCCAGCGCTCCTCCCCCGCCGTGAGCGAACGTATTGACAGGATGCCAGCGTCGACCTGGGCGGAGCCGCGCAGTCCCCGCGTTATGACGCACCTCGCCACCACTCCATGAATTCGGCCCTGTCGATGGCGCCATCGTGATCCAGGTCGATCGTGTCGAAGTGGCTGCGCCGTCGTTCGAGCGGCACCTCGGAACCGAGATTCTCGAGCAGCTGAGAAAATTCGGTGAAGTCGATGCGCGCATCGCCGTCGGCGTCGCATTCATCGAACTGCTCCTGGAGATCGGCGATCTCGTCATTGGTCAGGGGACGCCGCGCGCGCGGCGGCATGCCTTTGTCGCTCATGTTGAATCTCCTTCCAACGTTGCGCGTCTGTCGCGCAGGCGTCCGACCAGTGCTTCGCCTGCGCGTGGGCAGTTCGAATGCCGATGAGCTGGGCTTCGGCGGCCACGTAATCCCTCGTTTCTGGCAAAGATCATATGACTTCGAGCGGGACCGCTGCTTACGTAGTACTGCCAGCACCTCGCGCGCCCGGCACCTTGGCTATGCGAAAGGCCCTTCGACGAAGCTTCACCGTCGCATTCTGGGCTCCACGACACGCGGCGAGCATGCACAGGACACGAGTACAATTCACGGTGCACCGCGGGTTCCAGCGTGGACCACAGGGATAAGCGTTCATGCGGGTCGAACGCCACGCCCGCCTCGGCTAATGAGAGAACCACAGCCGGGCGCTCGCGCACCTCATCAGTCCGAATTGAGTGCCTGCACCGGATTGAGACGCGACGCTCTGATGGCCGGAGTCAGCCCACATCCGAGCCCCAGCACCACCGACGCGACCCAAGGCAAGGCGAGGCCCGCGGCGCTGTAGCTCATCGTCCAATCCGTGATCGACTGGAGAATGGCAATTGCCGCGGCGCCGAGCGCGATGCCGAGCAGCCCACCTGCGCCGGCGAGCAGACAAGCTTCCATCAGGAACAGGACTGCGATGTCGCGTCGAATCGCGCCCACGGCAATCCGCAAACCGATCTCGGGGACGCGCTCGTTCGTCGCAAGATACATCACGGCAAAAATCCCGCAGCCGCTGATCACGATCGTGATCAGCGCAAAGGTCTTCGAGAGCGCCTGAAGGAACTCCCGGTGAACACGCCGGGCACCCTCTTCCCGGACGGGATAGAAGACATCGAAATCGTCGCGAACACCGGCGGGGAGACGGTGCTGGCTGCGCAGCAGGTCGCGCAACTCCTGCGAGCTCAGAGTCCAGGCCCGATTCTCAGCGGGAACGATCAGGAGGCTCGTGAAATAGTCACGGCGCTCCAGACGCTTCATCGCCGTGCTCAGGGGAACCAGAATCTGGTCGTCTTCGTTTGCCCCCTCGCCGCTCAACCCCTTCTCGTCGAGCTCGCCCACCACTTCGAACGGCACGTTGCCGATCAGGACAGTGGCGCCAACCATATCTGCGGCCCCTGCCAGCCTTTTGGCCGTCGAGCGACCGATCACCGCCACGCGACGCTGTTCCCGCTCATCCTCCACGGTCAACCAGCGGCCGCGCGCGATCTCGAAGTGGCGTGCCTCCAGATACTGCGTCCCGACTCCGCGAATGGCGGTGGAGACCGCCCGGCCATTCCAACGAACGCGCAACGTCGACTCCGCGACAGGCACAATCGTTGCAGCCTCACCGACCCTTTCACGCAGCGCCACGATGTCCGCCGCACGCAGTCGTGTCGATGGAAACCAACCCCCGCTGGGCTCGCGTCCCGCCCGCGCGGCGATCAGACCCGCCTTCACGGTAATGACGTTGTCACCTGCCTTGCTCGAGGCGGCACGTAGTTCGAGCTCTGCCCCGCGATTGAGCGCGAGCATTAGCGTGAGCGAGGCGATCGCGATCGCAGTGCTGAGTAGCGAGAGAAAGGTCCGCAGGCGATTCGAGAGCTCCGCACGGAGCATCATCCGGAAGTGATGGCCCGTCATCATGCAATCGCGCCCCTGGCCGGATCAGCTCCCGGTGAGATGACGGATCGTCGCTCGCCGCCAATCTCTCACTTCAAGCTTCTCACTGCGAGCGCGGCTTCCTGAGATGCCGCTCGCCGCGCGGGCACCGCTGTGGCCAACACCGCGGTTGCCACCGCGACGACGATGGCAAGCAGGACATTCGATGCGGATGGCATGGCGTCGGTAATGCCGAATCTGCCGCTGAACGTCGGCGCGAGGCCGTGCAGAACGAGGGTCGCGAGCAGGAGCCCCAGTCCGGCCGCGACCAGTGCGATCATCATGACCTCCACGGTGATCTGCCATTGCACGGACGCCCGCGTGGCGCCAAGCGCTTTGCGCAGGCCAATCTCTCCGGTCCTTTCGTGCGTGGAGAGCATCAGCACGACGAGAATGATCAAACCGGAAATCAGAAACGCGGCGCCACTGATGAGAGGAATGAAGATGTCGAAGATCCTGAGCCGCTGTTTCACCCGCTGCTGCAATCTCTCCGGTGAAACGACCTGGAAATCGTCTTCTTGTCCTGTGGCAATCTGATGGCGATCACGCAGAACCGCCTCGATGCGCGCCGCGATTTCATTCACCTCGTCGGGCTTTGACACGATGAATGTGGACGAGGACACGTAATCGACGTGCAGCACCTGGTCCATCATCGTCGTATAGGGAATCTGCACGACATCATCCAGATCGATGCCATGGGGATCGACACCAAATGGCTCGAGCACGCCACGGATCTCGAATGGGATGTTGTCCACGAAAAGGCTCTGCCCGATGGGCGTCTCGGTGCCGAACAATCGACGGGCGGTAGTGGTCCCGAGAACCGCTACACGCGCTCTGCGCTGAACGTCCGCACTACCGAAAAACCCGCCCGCGATGGTACCGCGCCGGCGCACCGCTGGCGCTCGCTCCGAAACGCCATACACGAGCGTGTTGATGCTCTCACCCTGGCGCTTGATGTCTCTGCGCCCTCGCACAACCTGCGGATCGTGATCGACGATATCCGGTATCGCGCTTCGGATGGCTTCGAGATCGGCTACCTTGAGAGGATTGCCCGAAGCGGTCGGCGACATCGAATCGACGCTTGAGTACACCACGACTGCATCGCTCGCGTACATACGAGCGTTGAATTTGTTGAGCGCGCGGACGAATCCACTTGCCGTGCTCAGCATCAGTATCGTGGCGAAAATGCTTATCAGGATGCCGAGCCCCATGGCAGTTGTCCTGCCGGGGAAGCGGATGCATCGCTGAAACGCCATCTGCACAAGAAGCTTGTAGTTCATGCCCGTGCACTCACCTGTGCCCCATCCCGCACGACATCCGATACGATCTGGCCTGCCTGGATTCTGATGATGCGCCGCGCTCGTTGCGCAATCGAGTTATCGTGCGTGATCAGGATGACGGTCGTTCCGCGACCATTGAGCTGCTCGAAGAGCGCAATGATTTCTTCCGCCGCCGCAGGGTCGAGATTTCCCGTGGGCTCATCGGCGAGCAATACAGCGGGCTCATTGACAATGGCTCGCGCAATCGCGACGCGCTGTTGCTGCCCTCCCGACAACTCGCTCGCGAAGTGGCTCGCGCGGTGAGCCAGACCTACCGCTTCCAGTGCGGCTTCGCCCCGACCGCGAATGTCCGTACGTTTCGAGTACAGCAATGGGAGCTGGACGTTTTCCAGCGCCGTGGTCCGGGGTAGCAGGTGGTAGGACTGGAAGACGAACCCGATCACCCGATTGCGAAGCCCGGCGAGCGCTTTCTCATCCAGGTCCTTCACATCCTGCCCATTCAGGAGATAGCGGCCGGAGTCTGGCCGATCCAGCAGGCCGAGCACGTTCATCAGCGTGCTCTTGCCCGATCCGGAGGGCCCCAGAATCGCGACGAACTCCCCCGCCTCGATCCGCATCGAGACGTTCTGAACGCCCACGACGGCAGCGCCGTTCTTTCGGTAGACCCGGCCGATACTTTCGAGCTCGATCATTCAGAGGTTCCCTTCCCTTGGGCCAAACGGGCATCCGTCAGGACGACTTCCCCCGGACGCAGACCGGACGCAATCTCCAGTTGCTGCGGAGTCTGTACGCCGATGACGACGTTTCTCTTCTCCCAACCATCGCCGGTGCGCACGAACACGACTCTACGGTCGCCTTCGGTGAGGACGGCGCTGCGCGGAACGGTGAGCGCGCTGTCGCGATGGTCGACGACGAAGCTGACGTGGACGGTCATCTCAGGCCGGATCTCCAGCCCTTTCTTGTCCTCGATGTCGATGACGACCACGTAATTGACCACATTGTTGACGAGCAGGGCCTTGGGGTTGATCGCGCGCACGCGCCCCGTGAGCGTCTCACCCGGAAAGGCCTCCACGCGAAACGAGACAGGCTGGCCCGGCTTCACGTGGCGAATATCGACTTCGTCGACATACGCCTGTACCTCCAGCCGATCGAGGTTGATGATGGTCACGAACGTCGGCGCCGTGAAGCTGGCGGCGACCGTCTCGCCTTCGTAGGTCGAGACCGAGGCGATGGTGCCCGCAATGGGCGCGACGATCGTCGTCCTCGCGAGGTCGATCTCCGCGCCCTCCAGGGCCGCCTTGCTGAGCGCGACATTCGCGGCGGCAATGTCGCGCTGCTCCCGCTTTTCTTCCAGGTCGCTGATCGAGATCAGCGACCGTGCGGCGAGGTCTTCGCTCCTGCGAAGATCTCTCTCGCTCTGTTGCAGCTCCGCAGTGGCCCTCGCAAGTCCCGCGCGGTGCGCAGCGACCTGGGATCGCAGCGAGCTGTCATCCAGTTGCGCGAGAACCTGACCCTCGACGACGGTGTCACCGACCTTGACGTTCAGCTTCCTGACGATGCCGGAGACTTGCGAGCCCACCTTCACTTCGGCGCCGACCTGGGCTTTGATCGTTCCGGTGGCGAGGATGGAGGCAGCCACCGGCGAGGCGCTCACGCGGATCGAGGGCCATTCGCTCGATGCGCGGCTCGCGTCGCTCCCGGAAGGTTTGAGGACCAGCCAGCCGCCCAAGGCTACAACGGCCAGGCCGCCGAAGGATATGAGGACACTTCGGTTCGACACTTGCGCGTCAGTCCCTTGTACAGCACTTCAAGCCCGGCGCATTGGAGCCCGTCCGCGCGCACGGTGACCCTGATCGGCATTGTGCAGGCGCGCTGTCCAGTCCGCGCGCGGCGAGCCGATGGGAGGATACGCCCAAGGCGAAGGCACTGCATAGCATCGGCGTGCCCGCGCACGCTGATGAACGTAAAAGATGGCCGCGGGGGGGGGGGGCGGGTGGGGGGCCCCCCCGCCCGCGGGGGGGCCCCCCTTT
>JADGHX010000219.1 GCA_019683695.1 Steroidobacteraceae bacterium | reverse complement strand
GTGGCGCGTCGGGCAGCTGGTGAGAAAGGCCGATGAAGCGCTCGCGCATGCTGCGACATCTCTTTGCCACGCGCTGGCGCGCGCGCCAGTGCTTCACGCCCGCCGTGCTCGATCAGATCGAGGCGGCCATTCACGAAGTCGAAGCTCGGCATTCGGGCGAGATCCGGTTCGTCGTCGAACCTTCGCTGGATACGGCGGACCTGTGGGCGAACCTCTCCCCGCGCGAGCGCGCGCTCGAAGTCTTCGCTCACCTCGGCGTCTGGGATACGGAGAAGAACAACGGCGTCCTCATCTATGTGCTCTTCGCCGATCACGATGTGGAGATCCTCGCGGATCGGGGCATCGCCTCGGTGGTGCCGCAGCAGGAGTGGGAGCGCATCTGTCGCGAAATCGAAGCGCACTACCGCGAGGGCCGCTTCGCTCAAGGCTCGGTTGAGGGCATCCGCAGCGTCGGCCGTCTGCTCGAAAAGCATTTTCCGAGTCGCCCACCGGATGCGAACGAGCTGCCCGATCGGCCGGTGATCCTGTAGCCACAGGGCTACAGCGCCCGAATCCGCGCGCAGACGCGGACGAACTTGCACGCGACAACGCACATCTCCCGCGCCTATCCGAAAGACCGAACATCGGCCGCGCGTGTCGGAGGAGCCGGCGTCACCGGCAGGTGAGCATTGCTCGGGCACTGCCCTTGGGCATAATCGTGGCATGAAGCCAGCCCTGTTTGCCCGCGCCACTGGCGCATTCCTGGCCAGCGTCGCGCTGGCTTCGTGCTCACTCCTGCAGGACCGCGTCGCGCGCGAGGTCCCGGAGCCGCCGATGGCTCCGGTCGAGCCGCTGCTCCCGCCGCCTGTGCCCACGCACAAGTTCGAGATCACCCCGGATCAGGACGTGGTCGGTGTCGTGCAGGTCACGCGCAGCTCGCACGAAGACACGCTCTCGGACATCGCGCGCCGCTTCAACGTGGGCTACGAGGAAATCGTTCGCGCGAATCCCGGCGTGGACCCCTGGTTGCCCGGTGAGGGCACCGAGATCGTCGTGCCCACCCAGTTCATCCTCCCGAACGTGCCGCGCGAGGGCATCGTCATCAACGTGCCGCAGATGCGGCTGTTCTATTTCCCGCCGGCGAAGAAGGGGGAGCCGCAGCTCGTCTACACGCATCCCATCGGCATCGGTCGCGTGGGCTGGGCGACACCGCTGGGCACGACGAAGATCGTGCGCCGGCAGAAGGACCCGACGTGGCGGCCCACGCCCTCCATCATCAAGGAGCACCGCGAGAACGGTGAGGAGCTGCCCCCCGTGGTCGGCCCGGGCCCGGACAACCCGCTCGGCCGTTATGCCTTCTATCTCGGCTGGCCGAGCTACCTCATCCATGGCACCAACAAGCCTGCGGGCGTGGGTCTGCGATCGAGCCACGGTTGCATCCGGCTGTATCCGGAGGACATCGAGTTGCTCTACAGCATGGTCCCCGTGGGCACGAAGGTGCGCGTGATCAACGAGCCCTTCGTGTTCGGCTGGCTCGACGGGCAGCTGCACATGCAGGCCTTCGAGGTGCTGGAGGACGACCCGCGCGACTGGAAGAACGCGCAGAAGAAGCTCGTTTCGAAAGCGATCGGCAGCCGGATCCAGAAGGAGCTCAAGAAGCGCGGCGAGGAAGTGAACTGGGACCTGGTCGCCGCCGTGGCCCACGCCCCGCGCGGCATCCCCGTCTCCATTTCGAGCGCCGGCGGGCCAACGCTGGAGCAGCTTCTGGCCAACGCGCCGCGCGTGCGGAACGAGTTGCCTGAAGGCGCTTCGTGGGACGGCAAGAGCGACCTGCCGATGGATGAGGAAACCTACCGCGCCATGCTTTCGGAGCGCGAGTCGGAAGGCGAGCCCGCAAGCTCGCAGACGCAGGGCAAGGCGGCACCTGCCTCCACCGCAGCACCGCCAGCTCCAACCAAGACAGGCACCTGACAGTGCGTACCCTCCAGCTCGCGGCAGTCGCAGGGCTCGCCGCGATAGCGCTCATGCAGGAAACCCAGGGGCAGACTGCGATCCAGCCCGGTGTCGACGTTCACACGTTTGCGAACGTGGATGCCTTCCGCGTGCGCCACGTGAATCTCGACCTTGCGGTGGATTTCACCGCACGCCGCCTCGCAGGCCATGCCGATCTCACCGTGGCGCGCCTCAACGCAAAGGCCGGCACGCTGATCCTGGATACGCGGGACCTGGACGTTCGCTCCGTCTCGCTCATCCGCCTCGGTCGGCCACCTGCGTCGTTGCCCTTCGAGCTCGGCAAGCCGCGCGACTTTATGGGCCGCCCCCTGGAGATTCAGGTTCCGGACGACGTGCGGGGCGAAGCCGTCGTGCGCATCGACTACCAGACGCGGCCGGAGGCTTCCGGTCTGCAGTGGCTCACGCCCGAGCAGACCGCGGGCAAGAAGCACCCGTACCTCTTCTCGCAATCGCAGGCGATTCACGCACGCAGCTGGATCCCGCTGCAGGACACGCCGCAGGTTCGCGTCACGTACAGCGCAACCATTCACGCGCCGCAGGGGCTGCGGGCGGTGATGTCCGCCGCGCATGGTCCGGCAGATGCGAAGCCCGACGCGAATGGTCTCGTCGCGTACCGCTTCGAAATGAAGGAGGCGATCCCGTCGTACCTCATCGCGATCGCGGTGGGCGACATCGAGTTCCGCGCCATCAGCCCGCGCACCGGCGTCTATACGGAGCCGGCGGTGCTGGATGCGGCAGCCAACGAGTTCGCGGATCTCGAGCGCATGGTGGCCACGTGCGAGAAGCTCTTCGGGCCCTATCGCTGGGGGCGCTATGACCTCCTCATCCTGCCGCCATCTGCTCCGTTCGGTGGCATGGAGAACCCGCGCCTCTCGTTCATCACGCCGACCGTCATTGCCGGGGACCGCAGCCTCGTTGCGCTCATCGCGCACGAGCTGGCGCACTCGTGGTCGGGGAATCTCGTCACGAACGCCACGTGGCGGGACTTCTGGCTGAACGAGGGCTTCACCGTGTATCTGGAGCGCCGGATCGTCGAGGCGCTCTACGGCAAGCGCCGCGCACAGATGGAAGACGCGCTCGGTCTGCAGTCCTTGCAGCGGAATCTCGCCGAGCTCGAGCCCGCCGATCAGCACCTCGCCATCGATCTGCGTGGGCGGGACCCGGACGATGGCGTCACCGAGGTGCCGTACGAGAAGGGCAAGCTGTTCCTGCAGTTCCTGGAGAGCCGCGTCGGGCGCGAGGAGCTCGATCGGTTTCTGCGCGCGTATTTCGACCACTTCGCGTTCCAGAGCATCTACACGGAGCAGTTCCTCGATTACCTGCGCGAGACCCTGCTTGCGAAGAAGCCCGGGGCGGTGAAGGAATCCGAAATTCGCGCCTGGGTGTACGAGCCCGGCCTTCCCGGTGTGGCGGTGCTGCCCTCGGAAGAGGTCTTCGCACCCATCGACCGGGTGCGCAGCGGCTGGCTCGCGGGGAGCCTCGCGACCGCGGACTTGCCCGTGCGCGAGTGGAGCACCCAGGAGTGGCTCCACTTCCTCGACAACATGCCGCCGCAGATTCCGCCCGCCCGGCTGGACGAGCTCGAGCGCACGTTCAGGCTTTCCGAATCGCGCAATGCCGAGATCGCGCACAGCTGGTTCAGGATCGCGATTCGCAACGACTACGAGCCGGCGTACCCGAAGCTGACCGAGTACCTCATGACGATCGGGCGTCGCAAGCTCGTGCGCCCGCTGTATGAGGACCTCATGAAGACGCCGAAAGGCGCCGAGCTGGCGCGCAGCATCTATGCCCGGGCGCGTCCCGGGTATCACCCCATCACGCAGTCGACACTCGACGCGCTCATGGGGCGCACAGGTTGACACGACACACGCACATGGCCGAACTGACCGAGTGGTTGAAGCTGATGCTTGCGGAAATTGCCCGCAAGCGCGAGGAAGCCGAGCGGGCGCGGGAAGAGGACCGGCGCCGCGAGAGCGAAGCGAATCGACAGGAGGAGGATCGGAGCGTCGCCACGAAGCGACGCTGAACGTGTTACAGTCCGGCGCGGCTCGAAGGGAGCAACAACGAGAAGCCCTCTGTGGCCGAACGCCGCGTCTCCGGCATCGAGATCGCTGACCCGCGCGGGTCCACCCGCGCCATCGCCCGCGCGCCCACGGCAATCGCGGCGTTCGTCGGCCGCACGCTGAAAGGGCCGCTCAACCGTCCGGTGTCGGTGGCGAGCTTCGCCGAGTACACCCAGGTGTTCGGCGGGCTCTGGCAGCCGTCCACGGTCTCGTACGCCGTCGAGCAGTTCTTCGAGAACGGGGGCCGTGAGGCCTACATCGTTCGCGTCGCGAATGGCGCGCGGCCGCCCACCATCACGCTTCCCGCAGGTTCGCACCGGCTCACGCTGTCCGGCCTGAATCCCGGTTCGCGCGAGTTCCTCCGTGCCTCGGTGGACTACGACGGCATCGCGGACAGCGAGGCGGATCGCTTCAACCTCGTCGTGCAGCGCGTGCGAGCCGCCGGCTCCGAGCTGATCGAAGAGCAGGAGATCTTCCGGCGTCTCTCGGTGCGTGAGGATTCCGGAAGATTCGTCGCCGACGTGCTGTGCGACTCGCATCTCGTACGTGTCGTGGGTGAGGTCCCGCCGCAGCGGCCGGACCGCTCGGTGCGGCATCCCGAGTCACCCGTCGTCGGCTACGTGAGCTCGAACGCCGATGGCGACGATGGTGGGCCGATCACCGACTACGACGTCATCGGGTCAGCCGCCGAAGGCACGGGGCTCTTCGCGCTGCAATCGGTCTCGTTCAACCTGCTGTGCATCCCTCCGCTCACGCGGGAACAGGACGTGGGCCTCAGCACGCTGATGATCGCGGCGCGCTTTTGCCGAAATCAGCACGCCATGCTGGTCGTGGACCCGCCGAGCGCATGGCAATCAGCGAGCGAGGCGCTAGAGCAACTGCGGCGCTGGCCATTCCGCAGCGAGAACGCGCTGATGTATTTCCCACGCGTGGTCGCACTCGATCGGCTGCGCGGACGACACGAGACGTTTGGCTCGTGCGGTGCTGCTGCGGGCCTCATCGCCCGCTCGGATGAAACGTGGCCCGTATGGGCCGCGGCTGAAGGCGAGGAGGGCATTCTGCGACCTGGACTGCGTCCAGCGTGCATGGTGAGCGAGCCGGAACGCATGCGCCTTGCACAGGCGGGGGTGAACACGCTCCTCTCCGTGCGTTCGAGCCAACGTGCCACGGCCAGCCCGCGCACACTTGCGGCGGGCAGTAGTGGTTCGGCGGATTGGAAATATCTCTCCGCACGTCGCCTCGCGCTGTTCGTCACCGCCAGCATCGAGCGCGGCACGCGTTGGCTCCTCTTCGAGCCGAACGCGGAGCCCGCATGGGCGCGGGCACGAGAGCAGGTGACAACGTTCCTCGATGAGCTGGACCAGCAGGGCGCCTTCGCGGGCTCCATGCCCGAAGAGAGCTACTTCGTCATCTGCGATGAGCGCGTGAACCCGCCCGAGACCGTGGCCGAAGGCAAGGTGAAGCTCCTCTTCGGCATCGCCATCACCCGCCCGGGCGACTTCCACGCCTGGCTCATCACCCACCACGCCAGCGGCAGCACGTGTCGCCCCACCTGGCCTAACAGGCTCACCACGTCGGGCCGACGTCTGGAGTGGGAGATCGAAACCGCGATCCTCCGGGGCGTGCGCGTCGAGTGAAACGCGCGGCTCACTTCCGGGGCGAGACGTACATCGTGATGACCGCGCGGACCACTTCGGTTCCGGTGGCATCCACCACACTGACGGGAACCGCAACGTTCTCCGCCTGACCGCTCCATTGCTTCTTGTCCAGCCTTGCGGTAGCGCTGACGTCGGATTCGGCCCTCCGCAGGTACTCGATCGTCATGCCCCGCGGAAGCCACCGCATCGAGGCCGGCAGCGTGACTTCCGTGACCATGCCTGCCGCAAGCTCACACAGGTTCCCCATAGCCAGTGCGTGCACGGTGCCGATGTGATTTTCCACGCGGCGCCTCTTGCGCATGCTGACGCGGCACACGCCAGATGCCAGCTCGAGAAATTGCGGTCGGATCGTGCCGAAGTACGGGGCGCGCCGGCACACCGCGCGCGCGAAGAGCCAACGTCCCACGCTGGAGCCTGATGCGCGGTGCCAGGCGCTGAGCACAGCGCCGACAGTGGGCGAGGTGGTCGATGGATCGATCATGCAAGACCCCCCTGCTGCGATTCCCGGGATACGCCGTCACGCCCGCTTCAGGGTGCGACTTCCCGGCGTGCGCACCGGCATCGTAATGTGAAAGGACCTCATCAGGCAGGGCAGCGAGTGTCGTCTGGCGGCGTCACCTGGCAGCGATGAGGCTTCTGGTGCGGCGTCCTTCGCATCAGGACGCGCGAGCGTCGGCGAGTAACGGATGTTGCCGCTGGCGAACGGATCAGACGGAGTGGGAGCATTGCGTTCGATGAAGACGGAATCCCTCGAGGCAATCTGGCGAACAGTGCGGTCGATTCCGCGTGGCCAGGTCGTCACGTACGGCGGCGTGGCTCGCCTTGCAGGTTTGCCGGGCAGGGCCCGCCTCGTCGGGTACGCGCTAAGGGTCGCCCCAGCGGCGTTGCGTCTGCCGTGGCATCGGGTCGTGGGCTCCGGGGAGCGCATCGTTTTTCCGAAGCAGTCCCGCGAGCACGCCGAACAAAGCCGGCGATTGCGCGCGGAGGGCGTTAAAGTAATCAACGGACGTGTTCAGCGAAGGAGCGCAGTCGATCTCGATGAAATGCTGTGGAAGCCGCGCTGACTTCCGGGGGCTCTGTGAGCCGATACGTCGTTTTTTCGCATGGTCAGGAAGGCGGTCCGTGGGGCCGCAAGATTTCCGCGCTCGCCGAGGTGGCGCGCAGTGAAGGGTACGAGGCGGAGTCGGTCGATTATCGCGGCATCGATCATCCCCGCAGCCGCATCACGCGGCTCGTGGACTTCTGCAAGGAATTGCAGGGCGATCTCGTGCTCGTGGGCTCGAGCCTGGGGGGCTTCGTCTCGGTGGCATCCGCCTCCCTGCTGCACGCGCGGGGTGTGTTCCTCATAGCGCCGGCGCTCTATACGGAAGGGCTTCCGCAGCTGCGTCCAGGCGTGCTCGACTGCCCGGCAACCGTGGTTCACGGCTGGCACGACGAGGTGGTGCCCTACGAGCACAGCGTGCGCTTCGCGAAAGAGTACGGGGCGGCGCTCCACCTGCTGGAAGGCGATCACCGCCTGCACAACCAGCTGCGGGTGATCAACCACCTCTTCGAGTACTTCCTCATCGCCCTCGACCTGCCGCCTCCGGCATTCGAGTAACCATCCGCCGGGCTTCCCACTTACACTCCGCCGCCAAATGCGGACTTCAACCCTTGCGACCCGGGCTCGCGGCCTGCCGCCCGCCCCCCGAGGATGGGCAGGATGACCCGGGTAACCCAGCGGAC
>JADGHX010000218.1 GCA_019683695.1 Steroidobacteraceae bacterium | reverse complement strand
TTACCGGGGAGAGCTACCGGCTGAAGGATAAGAAGAAGGCTGGAGCGGTGAAAGGAGCAACCAGGAACGCGTAGTTCAGGTGCCCAGGTGGGTCAGTTTCACTTCGGCGACTACCGGCCAAGGCGGGTCAATTTTCAATCGGCGTTGACAGAAGAAGGGATTGAGACGGCGCAGAAAGCGCGATACTGCTGCTGCGCGTTCGATGAGATGCCCTGATGAAGAAGGGATTGAGACGAGCAGCTTGCGCATGTGCTTTGCGTTCGCAAGGGTTCGATGAGATGCCCTGATGAAGAAGGGATTGAGACGCGCGACAACGTGAGCACGAAGCGCTCGATGCGTGTTCGATGAGATGCCCTGATGAAGAAGGGATTGAGACCTCGAATTGGCCCCACACATCCGCGAAGACCGCGGTTCGATGAGATGCCCTGATGAAGAAGGGATTGAGACTGCTCGCAACCGCCGGCATACACCGGCAGCGGCGTTCGATGAGATGCCCTGATGAAGAAGGGATTGAGACCAATGCGGGCAGCCCGTGATGAGCGTCACCGCCGGTTCGATGAGATGCCCTGATGAAGAAGGGATTGAGACACTGACGTGCAGTTCACCTGAACGCAAGCCTTCGGTTCGATGAGATGCCCTGATGAAAGGGATTGAGATGCGGCTCTCTCTCAGCGGAATCTGTCGAGCAAGGTTCGACGAGATGCCCTGATGAAGTTGAAGAAGGATTGAGACTCGGGCGTGTCCGAATCTCTGTGTTCGAGGCGGGTTGGTATTAGTTCTTCGGATTGGTGAACCGCTTCCCGTACAACAGGGCGAACTGGTTCATCGCACCTTTCCATTCACGAGTCGATCGTACTCTGCCGCCCATGATGTTGCGAAGGGCGAGCCACAAAAGCTTTGTGGCTGCCTCGTCGCTCGGGAAGTGGCCGCGGCTCTTGATGATCTTCCGCAGCTGCATGTGCAGGCTCTCTATGGCATTCGTCGTGTAAATCACCTTGCGCCCTTCCGGCGGGAATGCGAAGAACGGAACGACGTTCTGCCAGGCTCGTCGCCAGGACTGCACGATCGTCGGATGCTTCCTGCCCCAGTCCGACTCGGCGAACTCGCTGAGCGCTTTCCTCGGCCGCTTCCGCGGTGGCCGCCGTGTAGATCGGGCGCAGCGCTGCAGCCACGCACCTTCGATCGCGATCTGCATGACGCGACACAAGCTATTATCGCCCCACCTAATCACCTAACCCCGCAGGATCTTCTCCATCGCCTTCCCCTTCGCGAGCTCATCGATCAGCTTGTCCAGATATCGCACCTTCTGCTCGAGCGGGTCCTTGATGTCTTCGACGCGAACACCACACACCACGCCCTTGATGAGCGAGCTGGCGGGATTGAACGCCGGCGCCTGTGCAAAGAAAGTTTCGAAGTCGCTTTCCTGTTCGATCTGCTTCTGCAAGCCGGCCTTGGTGTAGCCCGTCAGCCAGCAGATGATCTGGTCCACTTCGTCTCGCGTCCGGTTCTTCCGCTCGGCCTTTTGAACGTACATCGGATAGACCTTGGAGAACTTGATCGCGGAAATGGAATGCCTGGCCATCTTCACCCCCGGTCGTCTAAGCTCAGGGGCAGATGATCAGCGCGGTGACGGCGGCTGGCAACCGTGCAGCTCCGGCGGTGCGCGCCCTTCGAACAGCGGCACCAGCGGACGCAGCAGGCGGGCCAGCGTATCCACGAACGCCTTCACGCGAGCGGTGCGCCGAAGCTGGGGATGCGTGAGCAGCCAGAGCTCACTCTGCAGCTCCGGCACCGGCGCCCCCACGCGCACGAGCTGCGGATCGGGGTCCGCGAGATAGCAAGGCAGCACGGCGAGCCCCACGCCCTGCCGCGCAGCCTCGCGCAGCGCGAACAGGCTGTTCGCGCGATACACGGCGCGTGAGAGCAGGCCCTTGTCCTCGAGCCAACGCCGCGCCGGCGTGTGCGCGAGGCTCTCGTCCGGAACCGCCCAATCGTACCGGCCCAGAGCACCGGGCTCCGGCGCCGGAACGCTGCGCGAGCCGTAGACCGCCATCGCCACCGCCGAAATCCGCCGGCCGACCATCGACGGCGGCGGCTCGCGGCTCGGGCGAATCGCCACATCCGCCTCTCCCTTGTCGAGATCGAGCATCGTGTTCGATACCGCCACCTCCAGCACGATTTGCGGATGGGCACGTCTGAAGGCAGGCAGCACTGCAGAGAGCGGCCCATACAACAACGTATCCGTTGTGGTGATCCGCACCGCGCCGGCGGCGCGGTGGTCCCTGTCGGCAATGCGCCGCTGGAGCGCGGCGATGTCGTTCTCGAGCCGCCCGGCCAACGCCGTGGCCTCCGCGCCGGCGGTCGGCGTGTAGCCGGTGCGCCGGCGTTCGAAGAGCCGCACGCCCAGCTGTCTCTCGATCTGATTCAGGCGCCGGAAGACCGTGGCGTGGCTCACGCGCAGGCGTTCGGCCGCCGCGGCGAGCGTGCCGCCCTGACTCACCGCCAGGATGACGCGCAGGTCGTCCCAACCCAGCTGTCTTTCATTCATGCAAATGAGGCTTGCGCGGATGCGCATTCTCTCGCGCGAAGCCGCGACCATACTGGGCACGCCGCACCCCGGCAACTCTCGTCAGGCATTTTTGGAGATCCCATGGCCGATCTGCTGTACATCGAGGCCTCACCGCGCAAGGAGCGCTCGCACTCGATCGCGTTAGCCCGTGAATTTCTGCGAGCGGCGCGCGATGCACGCCCGGCGCTCACCGTCGACACCATCGATCTGTGGAAGGAAGAGCTGCCTGCTTTCGATGGCGCGACCATCGAGGCAAAGTACGCCGTCCTGTCGAAGCAACCGCACACACCGGAGCAGGCGCGCGCATGGGAGGCGGTGCAGCGGATCATCGAGCGCTTCGCCTCCGCGCCCGTGCTGTTGTTCTCCGTGCCCATGTGGAATTTCGGCGTACCGTATCGCCTGAAGCACTATGTGGATCTGGTGACTCAGCCGACCCTGACGTTCCGCTTCTCCCCCGAGACCGGATACGAGGGTCTCGTCGTGAACAAGCGCGCCGTGGTCATCTATTCGAGCGGCGGCGACTATTCTCCAGGCAGCGGCAATCCGCGGCCGGATTATCAGAAGCCATTCTTCGAAGCGTGGCTGCGATTCATCGGCATCAACCGCTTCGACGCCATCACGGTCGCGCCAACGATCGCCCCCGACGGGCAGGTGGGAAGCGCGCGCGCCGTGGCACTTACACAGGCTGCGAAGCTCGCGCGGGAATACTTCGAGGTACAGTCATGAGCCCCCTCGTTGCGTGGACGTTGCTTGTCATCTCCGGCTTGCTGGACGTGGCGTGGGCCTTGAGCATGAAGCAAGCACAAGGCTATACGCGCCCCGGCTGGTCCGTACTGTCGCTCGTGCTGCTCGGGTTGTTCGTGTATCTGCTGGGGCAGACGTTGCGCGTGCTGCCCGTCGGAACCGCTTACGCGGTGTGGACGGGGATCGGGGCCGTAGGCACCGTCGCCCTCGGCATCGTGCTCTTCAATGAGCCCGTCACCGCCGTGCGCCTTTGCTCCATCGCGCTCGTCATCACCGGCATCATCGGGCTGAAGTTGTCAGCGTGAAGCTGCGCTCTCTGCTCAGAAGCAGGCAACGCTTTTTCGAAGATTGCATGAATGGCTCTGCGCGCCATGGGAGCAAGCGTCGCTGCACAGACTTCATTAGCTAATGGAAAAACGTACAGTGAGCGTTCATTGCAACGCTCTGCGACGGCGCAGATCACGCGCTGTCGCGCACTCGCTTGGGCCCTTTCGACGCGAACCGATGGCTCATCACACTGTCGCATCCCACGTGGTTGATAAGTAGTCACACGAGTTGGATAGAATTTCGCGGGATGTGACTCTCCGCGTGCTTTCCGCACAATCCAGAGGAGACGCAGATATGGCCAACCTCGTTCGCTGGGATCCGTTCACCGAGTTCAATCGCATCGACCGCACGTTCAGCCGCATGATGCGAAGGGCATTCTCGGGCTGGCCACGGCTTGCGCTCGATGACGAGGGCACGACGTTCGAGTGGTCGCCCTCGGCAGACATCAGTGAGACCGACAAGGAGTATCTCATCCGCGCGGAGCTGCCGGCCGTGCGGAAAGAGGATGTGAAGGTCACGGTCGATGGCAACCTGATCACCATCGAGGGTGAGCGCAAGCAACAGAAGACGGAAAAGGACGAGAAGTACCACCAGATCGAGAGCTTCTACGGAAGCTTCTCCCGGACCTTCACGCTGCCCGAGGACGTGAACGTCGATGCGATCCGGTGCGAAGACAAGGATGGCGTTCTCACCGTGCACCTGCCGAAGACCGAAACGCGCAAGACGAAGCCAAAGCAGATCACTGTGCAGTGAGGTCGAGCCGGGACGATGGCAGCATCCGCCGGAGGTGAGGTTGCTGCCATCTACCCGCAACCTTTCAGCGACGAGATCGTCGGTTCGGGTCACCGCGGCTGCGTGCGTGACCATCTCGGCCAGCGCGCGCGCACCGTCGCCGGGGCGAACGTTGCCCTGACGCAGTAGTCGGTGGCGCGGAGTAGGCGCCCCGCTCTGACGTGGTCGCTTTCGAGATCACCGAGTGAAGCATCGTCCCGGGCACCGCCGCCCCGCTCCACCTGTTGTCGGGGTTGCGAATCGCCGCAGATCGTGACATAGCGTACGCATGCTTCAGCTCAGAACACGTACCAGGATCGGAGTGAAATCGTCGGAGTTCGTCGAGACGCGACGCTCGCTCTGCGACGACGCCGCGATGCGCGTCGAAGCTGCGGTGGCGCGCGCACCGGTGAACTATCGGACAGAGGAAGTCCTGACGCCGGCTCTGCAAATCCTCATTCCGGTGCGAGGCGTGTTTGCCTGGCAGCTCGGGACGTCGGAGTCCCTGCTCACCGCGAACCATGCCCTGTTCATTCACGGCGGTGACGTGAGTCGTGACCGGTTCGTCGATCCGCATCCGGTGGAGTATCTGCTGATCACTCCGCGCCTCGATCCGCTCGCAGCGCAGCCGGACTCCCAAGCCACGGAAGCTCTCGTGCGGGGCATAGGCACTCGGCGCGTCGCGTGTTCTGGCGCTGCGCTGCAACGCGCCGCCTCGATGCTGTGGCATGTCTCTCAGGGCAGTACTGCCGCCGATCCGGCGGAGCTCGAAGAGACGATCGCTCGGCTATGGTTGGAGATCCTGCGACTCGGCTCCGCGGAGCCCGCGCGGTCGCGACGCTCCGCGAGCAAGCTGGTCCGTGAAGCGAAAGAGATCATCGGCGCGGGTCGCGAGCGGCTCTCGCTCGCACAGATCGCCGCACAGGTGGGCACTTCTCCGGGGTATCTCACCCACGCATTCCGGGAGCATGAAGGCATCACGATCGCGAAGTACCAGCGGCGCTTGCGGCTGGCCCAGGCGCTGGCGGAGCTGCCGCACACTCGGGATCTGACTGCCCTGGCGCTGGAGCTGGGATTTTCGAGTCACGCGCATTTCTCGACAGCCTTTCGAGCGACGTACGGTGAAACGCCTTCGGCTTATCGGGCACGCATGCGCCGGCGCTGAGCGAAAGAAATTGAAAGCGCCGTCGGCCGGGCATGGCGATGCTTCCTGCTCCCTGGATGAGAAGAAGCTCGCATGCGAACACGTTGTCTCGCAGTCCTGGCCGCGCTGATCTGCTCGGCGGAAGCGGCGGCCGAAGCGCCCTCCCCCGATGTCTGGTCCCAGCTCTTCGCCAGCGCCGGCAATGTGCCGACGCTGCTGGCACCCGGAGTCATTTCGACCGGCGATGACGAGTCGCACCCGAGCGTCGCGCCCGATGGCCGCACGCTGTTCTACCTGAAGAACACCCCCTCGTTTGATCTGTGGACGATCGTCTACACCGGGCTCAGGCAAGGCACCTGGTCATCGCCCAAAACGGCGCCGTTCTCCGGGCAGTTCGCAGATGCGGACCTCGTCTTCACGGCCGACGGGCGGCGCGCGTACTTCGTCTCGAAACGCCCCGTGAACGGCACGCCGCGCACGGACACCGAAATCTGGACGATCGAGCGCACGCCGAACGGCCGATGGGGCGAGCCGCGTCACGTCGCGGAGCTCTCGAGCCCCGGCGATGAATGGTTCCCGACGCTCACCGCGCAGGGCACGCTCTATTTTGGGTCGACTCGCCCGGGCGGTCTGGGCGGGTGCGATATCTGGCGGTCGCGGCTGGTCGACGGCGTGTTCCAGCCGCCCGAGAACCTCGGCGCTCCGATCAACTCGACGGGCGAGGAGATCGAAGCCTTTGTCACGCCGGACGAACGCCTGCTCGTCATTGCCGCGCGCAATCGCGGCGATGAGGTGGGCGCGTACGACCTCTATGTGTCACGACGTCAGGGCGATCGGTGGGAGGCGCCCCGAAATCTGGGCACGCGAGTCAATTCGCCCGCATGGGAATTCTCACCCCGCCTGTCGCCAGACGGCGCGCTGCTGCTGTTCACAAGCAATCGCGGCTTCGGCTCCACAGCGCTCGACAAGCCGCTGCCGTTCGAGGAGCTCGAGCGCCGCTTGCACGCCCCCGGCAACGGCCTACGCGACATCTACGTGATCCGCACGGACGAGTTGTGGTGATGCCCTGTTCGGTGCCATGCGCGGTGGCGCCGCACACAAACACCAGATCGCCAGCCCACCGCCGAGCGAGCGCGTGGCGTGAATCTCGCGGACCCAATCTGCCATTGTTCGAGTCCGTGATGCTCGAGCGCTCGGACCGCTCTGCAGCCGAATTCGTCTTCGTCGATAGCGGCGTGCCCATAGGAAATGCCGTTGCCGCGTGTGCCGCTGCCAGCAGTACATAACCGGACGTGCCTACCGCAATCGCGCGCTCAACTGATCGGCGCACGCGCGACCGGCAATGCGCGAAGTGGCAGAGACGAATGTCGCGTTCCAGCGGAAACTGCATCGCCGCGCGGCGCACGTCAGCGCGTTGCCACGCATGGCACCTTTGCATAGCACGCCAACGGCCAGTCTCTATCGCAATCGTGCTCAGCTCAGCGGCGCACGCGCGACCGGCAAAGCGCGAGGTAGCGGCGGCGAACGCCGCATTTCAGCGGGAACTTCATCGCCGTGTGCGGTCGCTGCGGGAACGCTGCCGCGTTTGGCCGCTGCAAGCAGCACGCCAACCGCGAGCCCGTAATCGACCGCTTCTCCTCTCCAGCGCGTCACGGCCGTGCCCGGGTGCACCGAGAGACCCGCCTGCTCATGGTGTAAGGCCAGTTGCGTCCAGGCAGATGGCGTGCGCCGCTGCGGCGGAAGGCTATCGAGCGCTTGACCATCGGGCTTCACAAACCGGAACGCACCATCATCCAGCACCTCAATTCTCACACCGCCCTCATGCACGAAGCGGTGATGGCGTCGGCAGAGCAGCACGAGGTTCGAGGCCTTCGTCTCCCCACCC
>JADGHX010000217.1 GCA_019683695.1 Steroidobacteraceae bacterium | reverse complement strand
GCACACGAAGATCGCACACGCCACGTGGAGCACCGTGGCGAGACGCCGCGTTACTCGCGCACCCATCGTCCCGCCACCTCGCGCATGACTGCGGGCAGATCGCCCGACCCCCCGATGGCCTGCCACCGCCCGGCGTCATGGTTCAGCGTGATCGCGCGGGCGCGGACCTTCTCGGGATCGACGCCTGCTCGAGCCGCCCACTGGCGAACTTGCGCGTCATCGCCTTGAGTCCCGACCACGTAGACATCGAAAGACTGACCCTCCGCCTGCAGTTGCCGGACGCGCTCATCGCACGGCGGACACCGGTCCTTGACGAATACGGCAACGCGATCACGCTCGCCGGACATCCGCAACCGCGCGATCAGATCGGGCCGGCGAGGTGCGGGACTGCTCACCGGTTGGAGCGTCGGGTACAGGCGCTTCCATGCCTCGTCGTAGGCGCGCTGATAGGCCAGCATCTTCTCCACGCGACGCGCCTCGGCTTGTACCTGCAGCTCTGCGTAGCGGCGTCGTTCCTCGTCAGACCGGGCCTCGATGCCCAGTGCCGTGAGCGGGTCGAGATTGGGCGAGTAGACCCCAAGCGGGCCGCGCATGAGCTGCCGGTAGCGCGCCCACTCTTCGGCGTTGAGACCCCAGTCACGTGCGAGGCGCTGCTCGTCGTACGCCACTTCCGCGGAAGACTGGACTTCGGTCTGCTGCATCTGCGAGCTGGCTGCATGGCTACCCCGCTCCGCCGCTTCGCCTCGCAGGGGTACGGCGCCGGACAGCATCGCGACTCCGGCGGCGCCAACCAATATCGCACGCGAGAGGCATCTCATCTCCTGATGCCCTCCGAAAACTCGAGCCGGATCGAGCGTTCGCCGACGCGAAACTCCGCCGCAGCGGCATCCAGCTTCTCAAGTCGCCAGTCGCCGTACATCTCGCCGACGCGGAGCACGTGCACCTCCCTCAGCGAGTCTGTGCCCAGCGGCGCGAGCGCCAGGAACGATTCCCCGCCGCGCACGTCGATACCGAGCATCGTGAATGGCGCGACGAGGACTTCGGGTGCCTTGGCTGGCTCAGCCTGCGCCGGGCGCGGACGCGGTGTTGCGGGAATCCGTGTCTGTCGAATGCTGGCCAGCCGCGTCTCGACCGCGTTCAGGCGATCGTGCAGGGTGGTCAGCTCATCGTGCCGTACGGCGCCACTCAACACCTCTTCGAGCTGCGCAAGCCGTGCATCCCACGCTTGTTGCGCCATCTTGAAACGGGACTCGCTCACGGAGGGTGGTTTGCGAGCGATTCCGTCGAGCTGTCCTTCCAGCGCAGCCACGCGCTCGTGCAGGATCGCAACCTCACCTCCCCGGGGTCGGACGTCGGCGCTCAGCTGAGAGAGCACAACGTGATCGATGAGTGCGATCGCGCTCACGAGAACGAGCCACGTCGCGATCACGACGCGAATGGAACGGGAGCGGGACTCAGCGGTGGGGGCATTCATGTGATGACACCCGTTCGTTACATCGAGCGCGGAGGCAACTGGCTTCGCGAGACGATCTCCCCGGGTGCGGTTCCCATCGAACTCCGATGCCGCACGCAGACTTGGCGCGACGCCTCGTCCACCGTTAGCTCTCGCGCAGAGCCGATGAGAATCTCAAGCGCCTGGCGCAGCGTGAGCGGTCCCAGATGCAAGTGCACGGCGGGCAGAGGCAGCGCGTCCAGCTCGCGCGTGGCCTCATCGCCCTCACACAGTCGGTACCCCGATCGCAGCAAGACGTACCGCAGCGCTTCACCCACCGTGGGAGTCATCGTGGCGGGGATCGCAACGTCCACGATCTGCTCCATCGGATCGCGCTGGCCGCGCTCGGGGACGATCTCGACCAACGTGTACCGCCCGCTGCGCACCACGGGTACCTGATCGAGAGTAGGAACGTCTGCACGTCCGACGCCATTGGGGATAGGTGTGATCGGTTCAGGCGCCGTGGCGCATCCAGTCGAGAGGCTCAGCGCGGCCCAGATCAAAGGGGCCACCGCATGGCGGCGTATGAGCGAGATGAAGGCAGATGGCATGTGCGGCGCTCCGTGATGTCGTTGGTTGTTGCCCACATCAAGGTGGCAGCAAACGCGAGAGGCCGCAGCGAAGAATGGGCGTCGCCGCAGGGCGTATTGTCGGAGCCGAGAGAATGCGCGGCCCCGTGAAGGGGCCGCGCGAGCGCAAGACGAGTTATGCCACCAGCCTTCGAGCGAGTGCGATCTCGACCGAATCTCCTTCCTGGTTGAGAACGTCGAGTCCGGAGTCCGGCACATCTCCCGAAGTGCTTTGAGAGACCGCGATCTTCTTCGCCATCAGCTCCAGACAGCTCATCTGCGAAGTGGCCGCGTAGCCCAGGTAGATCACCTTGACAGCCCGCTTCTGGCCAATGCGCCAGGAGCGGCGCGCAGCCTGTTGGAGCGTGTAGACGTTGTAGCCCGACTGCATGAAGACGATGGTGGGGAACTCGAGCAAGTCGAGACCTGTTTTCACGAGGTCCGGATTGGTGACGAGCACATCGATACCGCGATCCAGCTGCTCGGCAATCCAGTCCTCACGTCGAGACGTTTCAACACTGGCTCGAAGGACCGCCGTCTTGAGGCCCTCCTGCTCCAACAGGATCTTGAGCCTCGATGTCGTGTCGCGTGTTCCACTATAGATGCTGTACACCAGCACCTTTCGGCCGCAGGCCTTCTCCTGCCGGCAGATGTCGATGAGGGATCGTTCCTTCGGCATCCGCTCGAGGTCCGAGAAGATCGCAGGAACGAATGCCAGCACGTCACGCGTACGCGGGTGCCGGACGGTTTCCGATCGGAAGCACGTGTCCGGCCACGCGAGCAGCACGTTCAAGACCACTCCGAGCAAGGTTGTGTCGCGCCGTGCGAGCGCCTGTCTCAGCTGCGCCGTCAGACTACCCGCGAGCCGCGCATAGGCCTCGGCCTGCTCGGCGTCCATGGCCACTTCACGGAACTCCTCTTCATAGGGAGGCAGCACGTTGCCGCCGATGTCCCGCAGCTTCAGAAAGACCGTGAAAGGCAGAATCGCCCGCAGAACACCCTGAGGACCAAACCCGGGCGCCTTCACCGTGTGCACGGTGACCTTCTTGCCTCGGGCGGTTTTGTGAGCGGGCGCGTCTTGCTCGGTATAGATGTCTCGCAGCACGCCGTGATCGCGCATGAAGGCCATCGCGGCCCCCGTGAGACTGCCTTGGGCGTTCGGCCGATAGCCATCTTCGATCATGCGTTGAGGCAGCGCCCTGAAGAGCAGGTAGAAGAGATCATCGGCGTAGCCGCCCATGAGTGTCCCCGTGAGGCACACGACCTTTCGTGCCTTGGCCGCGAGAACGCCCATCGCCTGTCCCTGTGCGGAGCCTGCGTTCTTGTACTCATGTGCCTCGTCGCAGAGGATCAGATCGAATGTGCCCTGCGGAAGATAGCGCTTGATGTATTCCGAGGGCTGATAACCCCCTTCGCCGAATCCGAACTCCATGTTCGCCATGGCGCGTTCCATGCGCTGCGCCTGTCGGTCCGAGAAGACGAGCTCGCCCTGGTCGTCCATCAAGTTGATGAACTCGAACAGGTTGTCGCCCAGCATCGAGGCCAGGAACGACTCGCCAAACTTCGCCATGAGACGTTGCGCCGTCACCTCGCCGATGGTTGGGATACGCTTGAGTGCCTTGAGCACGGCCTGAGACTGATCGCTTGCTGACAGTGTGCGCGGACGCATCAGCGTCCAGAGCGGTGAGCTGCATTGCTGGCAGCGCCGCCGCGACTCCTCGGCTTCGAGGGCGGCCGGATTGATCGGCGCACCGTCGATGTCGACGATCGGTTCTCCGCACTGAGGGCAGCATCCCACATCGCCGTTCGGCGTGCGGCGGCGGGCGAATGCAGGTCTCCAGTGAAACCCCATGCGCATCCGCACCCGACCCAGCACATAGAACTCTTGCCCCTGCGCGGGCACACCGAGCGCTTCACGCAGCTTGACGAGCTTCACGAGGGTGTCGGGGCCATTCAGTACCCAGACCCGTGCACCCTCGATCGTCTCCAGGATCTCTCGGCGCCATTTGTAGACCAGATGGGGTGGCGAGATGACGAGCGTGCGCCGATAGCCTTCCGCGTGAAGGACCGCGGCAGTGGCGATGGCCATGACGGTCTTGCCGGTGCCCATCTCGCCGTTGATGAAGGCCGCACGCTCGCCACGGTTGATGAGCAGCTCGGTCACGGCATGCACGACGTCCGCCTGAGCGGGAAACAGCTTTCGCTTGAGTCTTTCGAGAATCCGCGTGCGATGCGCCCGCGGGCGTCCGGTGTAGACCGGCGGATTCGAGCGATTCAGCGAGTCGAGCAGCTCATCGCCAAACTCGGCCACGAAGTCCGAGAGACTCATCGACAACGAAGAATCAGTGCCGAGCAGGTCGTCGCTTTCGAGGGTCGTTGGAAGCTCTTCGTTTTCATTGGACATGGTGATGCTCCTTGAGGGAAATGCGGGGCACGCACCAGCCCCGGGGCTGGCACAACCCCGCGGGGTGGAAGGAAGAAGAGTCGGAAGCTCGCTGACCGGCGGTATGCGATCAGCGGATGGTCAGCACCTGGCCCCGCGTTGGAGAACCGGGTGTCATGTCCCAGGCGCGGATGACGGGGACGAAGCGGTCCGTGAGGATGCGAGTCTCGCGGATGGAGCCGTCTTCATTCTCGGTGCACTCGGTCTTGAGCGACTTCTCTTTGTGAGTGTCGCCCTTGACGACCATGATCCGGCCGGACTTGGATCTCACGACGCCCGAAATGGCGCCGGCGGCCAGCGCCAAGGCCAGATGCCATCGCGATAGCACGCGTGCCGGCGGTCTCGGCAACTGCTGCGCGGGACCGAGATGAATGTCGAACGACGGCCACAAGCCTTGCAAGCGATGGATCTCGGCGGCGAACTGCTCGGGCTCGAGCGTGATTCGATAGAACTGTGCCGGCTCCGCCGGGCACGGTGGAACGCAGTACGGCGGGAACGGCCATTGCGCGGGCAGTTCTTCAAGATCGACTTCTCCCCGGCCGACTTGCAGGAGAAATGCGCGAGCGGCCCGAGCGTCGCTCGATGCCTGATCGCGTTGACGAATGCGCCGCCCGAAGATCACAACCTGTTTGAACTGCGTGTCCACCGCACGGTAAGCGCGCAGATCGGTGAAGTGGCGCGTGAGCCACCCGACCAATTCCGCATCGAGCACGTACGCGGGAATGATGTAGACGAGCACGCCGTCGTACTGCAAGAGCGGAATGCTCTTCTGGTAGAAGAGCTTCTCTAGCCGGGCGCGGCCACGAAACTCGTAGCCGTTCGTCTGATCGCGAACCAGATCGCCGTAGGGTGGATTGAGCCACAAGAGCCCGAACGTCTGCCGGGAGATGATCGTCTCCATCAGATCGGCGTGCAGGCAGCGATCCACGAGACCGCGAGCGTGAGCAGCCCGTTCGGCGTCGTACTCGACGGCATAGGCGCGGACGTGCTCTCGACCTAACGCGTGAGCGACTTCGGCGATCGCGACTCCTTCGCCGGCACACGGATCGAGGATGCACATGGAGCCGGCGGACGGCGCAAGCGCCGTCAGCGCCCGCTCCAACGTCCCCTCGTCGGTCGGGAAGTAGCCGTTCTTGATGAAATTGCGTGCGACACGCGGAAACATCAATGCCATGGGAAATCTCCTTGATACGAACTGAGGAAGACGTCAGGGCATGTGCACGGTGCACATGCCCTGCGCGGCGTTCAGGCGACGTGCCTGAGTCGCAGCGGTTCTCTGTTAGGCGGCTCGCGTGGAATCACATCGAGCGCGCCCTGGCGGATGAGATCGCCAAGCGCCGCCGCGAGCGACGGAACGCTGATGGCGAGCCGATAGCCCTCAATGGGTCCGAGCGCGAACGGGAGCGATGACAACATGCCTTCCGAGCGCAACAACTCCATGACCGTGTCACCCCAGTGATCGAGCAGTGGCAACGGGCAGGTCTGCTGCACCAGCTTCCACAGTCGTCGATCGCGAAGGGACACGTTCTTGGCGAGAATGGCGAGCGCGGTGGCGTTGCTCTTGTCCGGTTTGACGCAGCGCTTGTCGAAAATCCACAAGTGGACCATCGATCCGAAGAGCGTATGTGTGAAGGTCCGCGTCGTGCGCTTCTCGAGCGTATCGACGTTGCCGACGAAAACTGACAGCTCGGTGTCCTCCTCGGTGATCACATGAAAGTGATCGATGCCCTTCTCATCAGAGCGAAGCGTCAGGCGTGCCACAAACTCCTGGATGGCGGTGTCGCGCCCCCAGAGCGAAGCGAAGATGAGCGTATTGCGCTCGTCGCAGACGCAGCCGTCCAGCATCAGGTCGGGCAGTTGAGCGATTCGACAGAGCGGCGATGGAGACAATCGTTTTGGCATGGTGGTGTCCTCTTGGATTGAAGTGGAAAAAGAAGAGGGCAACCCACGCCTGCCGGGGCGGGAGGTTGCCCCGGTTGGGCGGTCAGAAGTCAGCGACTGATTCGCTGGAACTGTCCCAGCTGCGGATCAAAGCGAATCGCGTGTTTGTTCTTGCGGATGGGCGTATATCCCTGCAGGAAGATGTTCTGCAGGTAGAGGCTTCGATAGCGAATCGCGCGCGTGGCTTGGACGTCCGTTAGCCCGCGGGCGACGAAATGAGCTTTCAATTCGTCGTCCGAGGCCACGTCGTTGTTCGAGAGCTGATCTTCAACGAATGCGAGTATGTCTTCCGCCAACGATGACAGTAGCGGGTCCGTGCTTGCATCGTTCATCGCACTCTCCGCTAGGCCATCTTCAGATGCCAATCCTGAGTGAGCGGTGCGAACGTGTAGCCCAAGGCCGTCAGCCGATCGCGCTGCTGGCGGAGCGTGCGACGAGGCACGGTCGCATCAAGCTTGACGACGGAGCCGAGCGGCCAGAGCACCCCGAAGAGCGCCGCGTCGTCTTCCGTGCCAGCGTCGCTCTGTCGTGGCGCCGCCTTTGGCGGTGTGGACGCGCCGAACGGTGTCGTATCGACCAGTGGATCGCTGCATGCAGGCGCTGCCGCCGGCGCTGAGGTCGGAGCCGGCATCGCAGGGGGCGGTGCCTGACGCTCCTCGTCGATCGGATCGATCTCCTGCGGCGTGAGCCGATGTGCATCGTCCTTGCTGAGCCGATCGATGTCGGAGAGGGTCATGCCGCCCAAGTGGGCTCGCAGCTCGATCACCATGCGCCCGCTCGCGGTGTACATCGAGGGGCGGATCTCGGTGATGACGAACTCACCGTCGTACTTTCCCTCGTCGTACTGGTCGAGCTCCGCGTTCTTGATGACGAACTCGCCGATGGCTGTGGCGAGGCGTCCCACATTGAATGGGCCATTGCGGCCGTGGATGGTCTTGATGGCCAGTTGGCCGGGAATCGTAATCATGGGCAATCCTCCTGATGAGTGGCCGGTCGGCCAGTGCCCCGCGCAATGCGAGGCAC